>JAYVXB010000358.1:0-5586 GCA_043785585.1 Deltaproteobacteria bacterium
CGAGCTCCTTCCCCGAGCCCTGCTCACCGGCGATGAGCACCGGCGCGTCGCTCTGCGCAGCGACGGCGACCCGATCGACGAGCGCGCGCATCGGTGCCGACGTCGCGACGAGCCGCCCCCCCGCACGCTTGGCGACGATCGCGGCGCGCGCTTCGTCGACCTTCCGCCGCAGCGCGCAGCGCTCGGCGATCGGCTCGACGACTTTCCTCACGAGATCTTCTGGATCGAAGGGCTTCGTCACGTAGTCGAGCGCGCCGTCGCGCAATGCGCCGACAGCGTCGGGAATGATCCCGAACGCAGTCATGATGACCACCGAGGTTCCAGGCGCGTCCCGACGAATGCGCCGAAAGAGGCTAATCCCGTCACCCTTCGGAATGTGCACGTCACAAATGACGAGGTCGAAGTGCGATGTACCGATGAGCGCGCCTGCGGACTCTCCATCGCCGGCTTCGGTGACGTGGTGCCCTGCGCCGAGTAACGCTTCGGTGACGCTCGTGCGGACGTCTTCGTCGTCTTCGACAACCAATACGTCGAGCATGCAAGCCTCTCTTTCAGTCCACATCCTTGCAATGCAACGGGCGAGCCGCCTGCCTGTGGCGTTGGCACGGTGCGCGCACCATGAGCGTCCATGCTGGTGCGATCACTCGGCCTCGGAACGATGCTCGCGGTCGCCGCGTCGTGCAGCGCAGGCGGAGCTTCGAGCACGCGCGATGCCGAGCTGCCGCGCAGCTCACTCGACCAGCGCACCGAGCGCGGCACTCCGTCGACCAGCTCGGACATCGTCCGCGGCAGCGGGCGAGGTGGCGAGCACCATCACATGAAACACAAGAACTGACGTCGTGACGTCAGCTCGCGCGAATCGCGACGGAACCGCTCTCCGGCGCATTCGCCGCGATGGCGGTCGTCGCCTTCGGAAGCGTCACCGAGAACAGCGCGCCGTGGCCACTCGAGCGGACGTCGACCGTGCCACCGTGCGCTTCGCAAAGCCTCTTCACCGTCGCGAGGCCGAGACCGAGACCGGGCTGCGTCAGTCCTTCGGCGCGCACGTAGGGCTCGAATATCACCGACTCGAGCCCGAGCGGCACGCCGGGCCCCGTGTCCTCGACCTCGATGCGCACCGCATCCGCGCGCTCGTGAACGCGGACCGTGATGACCTTGAGCTCGCTGTCGCTCATGAACTTCACGCCGTTGCGCACCAGGTTCGAGACGAGGCTGAAGAGTACGCCGCGGCTGCACGAGACCGTGCACGGCTCGAACGGCTCGACGACGACGTCGGGTCGCACGCCGACCTCCGCTTCGCGAACCTCGTCGACGACCTCGTCCACGATCTCGCGTACGTCGGTACGCGCACTCTTGTCGGGACGGCCGCCCGAACGCGCAAACTCGAAGATCCCGTCGACCATCGTCTGCGCGCGCTTCACGCATGCCCGCGCGCGCACGATTGCGTCTTTCAGAGAAGGGTCCGATTCGCTCGCGCGCTTGAACGCCGTGAGGCAATAGGTGAGCGCCGAGAGTGGGCTGAGAAGATCGTGCGCGACGCGCTTTCCGAAGAGCTCGAGCTCGTCCGCGCGCCGTTCGACGATCTCGCCGTGTTGGCGCAAGAGGCTCGCGTGCACCCGGAAGAGGCGCCACACACGAATCCCGGCAGCAACGCCCAGCAAGACGCTCAGCGCATCCAGCGCGAGCGCCGTCAATTGCGTCGCGCGCCGCGTGGCCTCGATCTGCTTCACCGCTTCGAACGCGTGCGCGGCGTTGAATTTGACGAGCCGTTGCATGAGCGTCGACGCGTGTACCGCGGCCGACCGCACCTCGCGATCGGCGGTGGCTCGAGCGCCCGTGACGTCGTGCGCATCCACTTGATCGAACAAGTGCGCGAGCGCGTGATCGAGCGCCCGCAACGCCACCGGGATGTCGGCGTAGAGGGCGCGCTCGTCTTCGAAGTACGGCGTCTCCAAGTACGCCGTGAGCGCGGCGTCGACACTGCTGCGATCGCGCTCGATCGCCGCGCGCGTCGCGGCCTGACGGCCCTGGGGGAGGTCCGGATAGTCGTCGCTCGTCGCTTCGAGGTTTCGCACGATGTCGGACGCGGTGATGAGATGCTCGAGGCTCGGTAGCGAGTTCGTGAGGAGCGTCTGCGTCTCGGTCTCGATGCGCGAGCTGCGCCAGCTCGTGAAGAGCGTCGAAGCGACGAACGCTATCGCCATCGCGGCGAACGCGACGAACAGTCGCCTCCCGTAAGCGACGTCGGTGATGGTCGAAACGGACGACATGCTTCCCTCGCTCGCGAACAGGTGTCCCTCGGCGTGCGGAGAGCGCGCCGACACTCCTCGAAATTCGTCAATCCTCGATGTCGGCGTCGGAGATCCCGTGCGCGCGCAGCTTCTCCCAGAGGTTCTTGCGCGAGATGCCGAGTAGCTCGGCGGCGCGTGACCGCTTTCGACCAGCCGCCGAGAGCGCCCGCAGAAGGTATTCCCGTTCGAAGCGTTTCAGCTCGAGGCCGAGCGGGCGAACGTCGGACGGGGCGTCGCGCGGCGCGTTGGGGCCGGCCACGTCGTCGGGAAGGTGGTGCACCTCGATCCCCGCGCCGCGCGACAAGACGACCGCGTGCTGGACCGCGTGCGCAAACTCGCGAACGTTACCGGGGAACGCATAGCTCATGAGCGCTCCCCATGCGCCGAGCGACACGTCGGGTAGCGGCTGCTCCGGCGACACGAACCGTCGAAGGAAATGGTGGAGCAAGATGGGAAGGTCGGAGCGCCGCTCGCGGAGTGGCGGCAACGAGAGCCCGACGCCGTTGATGCGAAAGTACAAGTCCGAGCGGAACGCACCCTCGGCCGTGCGGGCCTTGAGATCGCGGTTGGTCGCCGAGACGATTCGCACGTCGACCTTGATCGACTGGTTCGTCCCGAGCGGTTCGACGCATCCTTCCTGCAGAACGCGCAGGAGCTTGGCCTGCGCCGAGAGCGGCATCTCGGCGACTTCGTCGAGCAGGAGCGTCCCGCCGTCTGCTGCCTGAAAGCGGCCCTCGCGTCTGCGCGTCGCGCCGGTGAACGCACCGCGCTCGTAGCCGAAGAGCTCGGCCTCGAGCAACGTGTCGGGAAACGCCGCGCAGTTGACCGCGACGAAAGCGCGCCCGCGCCGTGGGCTCATCGTGTGGAGCATGCGCGCAGCGAGCTCTTTTCCCGATCCGCTCTCGCCCGAGACGAGCACCGGCGCGTCGCTCGGCGCGACCGTCGCGATGCGATCGCGCAGGCGCGCCATGGGCGGCGAAGTCCCGACGAGCAAACTCGCAGCTCCCTCGCCTGCGAGAGGCGCCTCGTGCACCGCGCGATGCAGCTCGTGCGCCTCGGTGATGCGCGCGACTCGCGACAAGAGCTCGTCCATCTCGAACGGCTTTGTCAGGTAGTCATTCGCTCCTTCCTTCACTGCGGCAACCGCGTCCGGCACCGCCGCGAACGACGTCATCAGTATGACGTCGGGCTGCGGTACGCCGCGCCTGGCGTGGCGAAGGATCGCCAGACCGTCCGACTTTGGCAGACGAATGTCCGAGACCACGAGGTCGAACGCCAGCGTGTCGAGCATACGAAGCGCTTCCTCGCCATCGCTCGCGCTCGTCACGCCGTGGCCAGCGTCGCGCAATGCACGCCCGACAAAGTGACGAACGTCGGTGTCGTCGTCGACGACGAGGATGGAGAGCATGTAACCAGACAGTAGCAAGACGAGGACCGGTTCGACAGCGCAGCGGGAGGAACGCGCCGAGCGTAACCGGGCGGTAACCGATCGTCACCGCATGGGAGCGCTCGTGTCGAAGCGCGGAACGGGCCGGCTCGACTGGCGGCGGCGTGGCGCGTCCGTTGCACTCGTGCCGGCGCCTGCCCGGAGAAGGAAACTCATGCGAAGCCTGGTTTTCTCGTCGTCAGTTCTCGCGATTGTCACCGTCACGTTCGTAACGGGTTGCGAGGACGGCCCCAATCAAACCTACACTCCGGCGCCCCCTGGCGCGGGCGACAATTGGAACGGCAACGGCGACGGCGCGTCGTGGGCCGACCCCGGAACCAAGGGCTTCTCGCAAAAGCAAACCGGACAGAACAAGCAAGAGCTCTGTACGGGCGCCGAGAAGGCAAAGATGTGGGGTTGGGCGCTCCAACAGGACATCACGCCTCCGACTGGCAGCGCCGCGCTCGATCTCTCGGGCGGTGCGTCGTGGCAGGGCCTCACTGCCGAGCAGGCGGAGACGCCGATTCGCGACAAGAACGGAACGCTGCTCATCCCGCCGCCCGTGGGCGGAGGTCTTTGCCAGGGCGACGCGCAGGGCGATCTCTTCGGCGATGGCAATCAAGTCATCACGTGGGGAGACAACGCCGAACTGTGGATGCACTACCTCGTGTCGAATCGCAAAGGCAGCTTTCTCGTTTTCTATCAGGGCTACTTGGGATCGGCGCGCGCACGGAGCCGTGTCGGCGGGCGCTTTGGCGATCACACGTACGAAATCCCGATTTCGCGTCAGCCGCAGCGCGACGGTCAGGGCTTCGCCCTCGATTGGAGCGGTCCCAAGACTCCGACCGATTGGCGCAACGAGCTCCACGACGCGCTCCTTGCCACGTTCGCACCGGGTCTCCCCACGAGTGACGACTGCAATGCCGATCGCCGCTGCATCATCGGATCATTCGGCGACGTCGCGTACTTCTTCATTCCTGCCATTGGGCACGCGATATGGGTGTTGAACCAGAACGCAGCGCAGCCGACGGCGAGCATTCCATTTCGCGTCGATGGCGATCTCGCGAAGGTGATGCCGTTCGCGTTCGCTTCGCCCTTCCTCAAGATCGACGCCGAAGGGCCGCGGGGCGACTCTGGGCTGCTGGGCATCGCAATGCGGCCCTGCGTATTGAAGTTCGGCCTCAGCTACGCCGACTTTCTCAGCACCTGCGTACAGGTCTCCGGTGACACGACAAAGGACACGACCGAGCTCAACAAGCTTCTCGGGGGCCTCCGACACGGAACGGAACGGTTTCGGTTCGACGTCACGGGCGTCGACGTCAACTTCACCGACAACACGCTCCCGAACGACAAAGTCGTCAGCGACATCGATCGGCCGACTCCCGACGACGTGTCGACCGAATTCCGAATCGACCAATCGACGCTCGGCAAAATCGCGAACGACTACCCCAATCACGACACCTCGCAGTCGCCAGACCTCCACGGAGCCGGCCTCGTCTACCTCGAGTTCGCGCGCCTCGTACAGGCGGAGCTGAATCGGCTCACCGGCGGGACCCACCGAATCGGCGACGCCGCCTGCACTGCCACGGGCCTCACCGTTGCGAATATCCAAGCGGCGGGTTGCACCGGCTTCGAAGGCTTCGTCACGGCGGCGCCCACTGCGCTGGTGCCGGCGAGCATGGCGCCCAACGCGATCGGCGTCGCTGCAAAGGGCTTCGGCATCGGGGGCATGAAGCCAGGGCATCACACCGTCGTCTTCTGCAACGACGCGAACGGCAGCCTAGCGACGGGCTACCGAGACTGCCTCGACAAGGGTGACACGTTCCCCGCGTCGTTCAACCGGGTCCTCAAGGTGCTCGGTCGCGGTGT
>JAYVXB010000359.1:0-16974 GCA_043785585.1 Deltaproteobacteria bacterium
CCGACCTCGCTCGCTCTTCGTCGACAGCATCCCGCTCCCGAGAAAGTAAAGTTGCCGATCCGACGTGCTTCGTTCTTTGGCATGCAAGAGAACGAGGAGAGGGACTTGGAAGAACAACAGAAAGAAGCGGATGTTCTCGCTTTCGTCGACGTCGACACGAACGAGGCCTCGGAGCGTCCTTGGGAGCCATCGGGCGTACTCGGCTGCAGCCCATCGCGCGTCGCGGTCCGCGGGCAGACGCATCCGCTGGACGGATTGGACCACCGAAGGTTGTCGATCCTTTCGACGATCCAACGCGGGTGCGCGCGTGCGATTGCTGGCCAACGCGCTCACGAGCGCGTCTCGCACCGGCGTCGGCTCGAATCCGGCCATGTCGGCGAGCCGATGATCGCGCGCGACCATCTCGTGTCGGAGGCTCTCCACGAGCGGCCCCACCAACGCGCGCGGCGCTCCGGTCACGAGGCTCACCCAAAGCCGAGACAGAGACGGGGTGAAGAACCGAATGGGCACCATCGGGCGGCGCACGCCGAGGAGCTCGGCGCACATCGCCATCAGCTCGCGGTAGGTCATCGCCTCGGGCGCACCGATGTCGAACGTCTCGCCATAGCATTCGGGCCTCCCCACCGAGAACGCGAGGAGCTTCACGACGTCGTCGATGGCGACGGGCTGCATGCGGTTCTGCGTCCATCGCGGACACACCATCGCGGGGAGCCTCTGCACCAGCTTGACCAAGATCTCGAACGACGAGCCGCCGCCACCGATCACGAGCCCCGCGCGGAGCGTCGTCACGGGGACACCGTGGCGCGCCAGCGTCTCCTCTACTTCGAGTCGGCTCTCGAGGTGCGGCGAGAGATGCTTCGTCTCGGGGACGAGGCCGCCGAGATAAACGATTTGCTCGACGCCGGCCCGAGCGGCCGCGCGCGCGAAATTGTCCGCGCATAGAAGATCCAGATCCGAGAACGACGCCTGCGTCAGTCGCGCCGACGGCATCATGCTGTGCACGAGATAGACGGCATAGCGGGCACCGACGAGGGCCGCTTCGGCCTCACGCAGGTTCAAGAGATCGCACTGGCGCCACTCGGCGACGCCCCCGCCTGCCACCTTGGCGCCCCGCGATGTCCCCGCCACGCGGAAGCGTCCCGACAGCGCGCTGGCGAGTGCCTGACCGACGAAGCCGCTTGCACCGCCAATCACCACGAGCGGTTTTTCGTTGGCGATCATTCGTCTGCGGGCACGTCGATGAGGTGGCCCGATCGCCTGGCCTTCGTCTCGAGGTACGCGCGGTTGTGGACGCCGGGTGGGATTGCGTGCGCCAAGCGTTCGCTGACAGACAGCCCATAGCGTTTCAGCTGCGCGATCTTGTCTGGATTGTTCGTCATCAAACGAACCGACCTTACGCCGAGCGTTCGAAGCATCGACACGGCGATTCCGTAGTCGCGCTCGTCGTCGCGAAATCCAAGCGCCCGGTTCGCGTCGACGGTGTCGAGGCCCTCCTCTTGGAGCTTGTAGGCTTTGATCTTGTTGGCGAGGCCAATGCCGCGTCCTTCTTGGCGCAAGTAGAGGACGACGCCACAAGGCATGGTCGCAATTTGCCGAAGGCCGAGCTCGAGCTGCTTCCTGCAGTCGCAACGCAACGACGCCAGCACGTCGCCGGTGAGGCACTCGGAGTGGATCCGAGTGGAGACGGACTCGACTCCGAAGACGTCTCCGTGGACGATCGCGACTTGCTCGCGATCGTCTTTGTCGCTCGTGAAGACGTGAATGCGAAAATCGCCGAACTCGGTCGGCAGCGCGGCACTGCTCACGATCTCGACGTGAGGCGTTCGGACCGTGCCCTTTGGCACGTGGGTCAGCGTCGAATCAACGGTGTTCATGGGAGGCTCCTTGGTCGGCGGCAGAAGATGAAAGTCAGTTCGTGCTCCGCGCGAGCGTTGCGATCGCGGCGTCGAGATCGGTCCACGTCGCGACGATCCGAACTGCGTCGTCGCGAATCGAGAGATCGGGGCCCCCTCCGCCTCCGATCCAGATGGCCACGCGACGAGGTAGCTCGGCGAGCATCCAGCGAATCTGGGTCACCGCCGCTTTGAGGTCGGATGCGTTCGTGACGAGCAACCCGACGGCGTCGACTTCGTAGTTGCGCGCGGCTTTGACGATTTGCTCGACGGGGGTATCCGCGCCGAGGAAGAGCGGCGTGACGTGGTTCACCGAGAGGTAGACCTCGATCATCTCGAGACCGAGCGAGTGGCGCTCGTTCGGCAACGAGGAGAGCAGAACGCGCGGACTCCCCGCGCGATCCTCGTGCGCGGACCTGAGGACGTGAAGCTGCGCGGACAAGCATTCGCTGAGCACGTGCTCGTGCCGCACCTCGAGCTTGCCGTCCGCCCAGAGCTCACCGACCCGTACGCTGACCGGCTGCGCGACCTCCACCAGAAATCGCTTTGCCCCCAGAACGACGGCCGCCTGTCGCAGCTGCGCGCGCAGCCCGGCCACATCGTCTCGCTCGAGCGCAGCGAGCAGAGACGCGGTCGTCGGCGTGGGAGACGCGGCGGGCGGCGGCGCGTGCGACGTCACCAGGATCAACTGCGCGAGCTCTTCGCGTGGCTTCCCGACGACCTCGCCCGGTCGGTAGCCCGCTTCGAGCGCACGGCGAATCAGCTTGAGGCACTCGACGTCGGACTCGGAGTAGACGCGGCTCCCACCGCTCGTGCGCTCGGGACGCGGAAACCCGTAGCGCCTCTCCCACATGCGCAGCGTGTCGAGCTCGATCGCGGTCAAGCGCGACGTCACACGGATCGAGTACCGCGCGTCGTCGGCCGCGCCGGACGGCGCTCGGTCGCGGAGATTCTTCGCCGGCCGTTTCTTCGCGGAGCGCGTCGCTTGTCGAGCCACGAGATGAGTATATGGGTGGACAAAAGTTAGTCAACGCCGAGCGTCGTGAATTCCCTGCGCAAACGACGATTAAGCGAATTATCGATATCTTCGCAACGGTCGTTGGCGGGACGTCATCGGTGGGAAGTAGTCGTTGGTTAGACAATAACTAGACAAACGAAAGAAGAAGACCCATGAAGCTCTCCCTCTCGCAAGCGTTCCCCCTCGTCACCCTCGTTCTCGCAGCGTGCGGCGGCGCCCCCGCGACGACCAACACCGCGGCCGATGCGCCGACGACCACGGCAGCGATGCCCGAGACCGCAGCCGCCGCCCCCGCCAACGACACCGCTCCTCCGCCCGCCGCGACGCCGGCGACGAAGAGCGACATCGTCGACACCGCCGTTGCCGCGGGCTCGTTCACGACGCTCGTCGCAGCGGTTAAGGCCGCGGGGCTCGTCGAGACGTTGAAAGGGGCCGGGCCGTTCACCGTGTTCGCGCCGACCGACGATGCGTTCAAGAAGCTCCCCGCGGGGACGGTCGAGACGCTTCTCAAGCCGGAGAACAAGGGCAAGCTGGTCGACCTCCTCAAGTTCCACGTCGTCTCGGGCCACGTGAGCTCGAAGGACGCGATGGGCGTCAGCTCGGCCAAGTCTCTGCTCGGCAAGGACTTGAAGATCGCGCCGATGAACGGCGGCCTCTCGGTTGGCGGCGGCATGGTCATCAAGGCCGACATCGAGTGCTCGAACGGCGTGATCCACGTCGTCGACTCCGTGCTCATGCCCAAATGAGCTCGGCGCCGCTCGGTCGCGCGAAGTCGTCGTCGGAACGGGGCGAGGCGCATTGGCGCGTCGCTCCCGTTCTCCACGCTCACCACCGCCAGAGGTCCACCATGTTCCAGAAAACGGACTACTTCATCCTTGTCGCGGGGGCCGTGTCGTTCGCGTACTCCGTCCTCCTTTGGTTCGGTGCGTTCGGGGCACCGAACAAGGAAGCCGGCCTGTTCGTGGCGGTGTGGGTGCCGTCCATCTTGTCGCTCGGGTGTTTTGCAAAGCTCGGCCGGCTCGGAGCGACGGAGAAGTCCGATGGCTGACGCACAGGTCTTCTGGGTCGGGATGTTCGCGTCGCTCTGGGTCGCGCTGTTCTTCGGCTTCTCCGGCTACCAAATCCGACACACGTACTCCACGGTCGCGCCGAAAGACGCGACGAAGGTGACGCGGGTCTGACGCGCCGACATCGTCGCGGCTCGCGCCTCACGCGCGCTTCCGCAAGAACCCCGCGACGCGCCCTTCGATTGTCTTCACGGCGGTCGCCGTCGCCCACGACTCCGCGAGCGCGAGCTTGCCGTCGACGCGACGCACGTACCCCTGATCGATGAACGCCGTGTACGCGTTCTCGATCACGGGTCGGCTGATCGCCTCGCGTCGCTCGATTTCTCCCGCGAGGAACATCCGCTGCCCGTGCGTCAGCGCGCGCTTCGTCAGGTCCTTCATCGCGAGCGGTCCGCGGACGAGCGCCGCGAGCCCTCGCGCGGCGACGCGGTAGCCCTCGACGAAGCTCTCGAGCACTCGGCCGTACAGCTCGACCCGCGCGCGCCCTTCGCCCGTGCCGAGAAGCAGCGTGTCACCGAGGCGCGTGAGCTCCCGGTCTTCGATCATCTCGGCGATCACATCGTCGAAGATCTGATCGAACGTCGCGTCCGCGCGAAACTGGAACTCGTACTTGAAGAGGCGCGAGAGTGCTTGCACGCGCTCCTTCAACGACGAGATCGCGACCGACGCGGTGCTCGCGTCACTCGTCGCCTGCGACGCGAGGATCGCCGTCGCGACCACGCCGCGCGACACGAAGAAATGGACGACGACGTTCTTCGCGAGATCGAGCGACGGGCGCGCGTCGGGCGGGACGACGTAGATCGCGTCTTCCGAAGGCGTCGCGCGTTCTTTCGCTCGCGGCGCCGAGCCGGGGAGGTGAACCTCGACGTGGCCGGCGCGCGCGAAGAGCTCGAGCGCTTCGCGGATGGCGCCGCGGCGGATCGCGCTCGCTTCGGTCGGGTGCTGGAGCGACGGCGTGAAGCGCGCTCCGAACGCGCGCAAGGTCGCCGCGATCCGCTCGCACGTCGCGACCAGGTCCTCGTGCGGGATGCCTCGTTGGTCGTGCGTCAAGAGCGCCGTCGCGACGAGCGCACCCGGCGTCACGGCCGTCACGCTGTTGATCTCGTTCATCACGCGGTACGCGAGGCGCGTCACCACCGCGCGCCGTCGCGCCGGCGTCATCGTCGCGAGCTCGGCAGGTCCCGCCTTCGTGTCGAACTCGCGGAGCACCCCTTCGAGCGTGAGCAGCTCGCCGAACTGTACGTTCAAACGGCCGTACCTCCCCGCGACGAGGTTCGCCGTCGACAAGAGGCCCTGAACGTCCTCTTTCTTCTTCTCGCCGCCCGAGAGCTCGTTGACGAACGCTTGCTCCTCGACGAAGCGCTCGTAGCCGATCGAGATCGGACAGAAATAAATCGGTCGTCCCGTCACGCCGAGCGCCGCGTCGACCACCATCGACAGGAGACCGATCTTCGGCGGGAGGAGCTTGCCCGTGCGCGAGCGTCCGCCTTCGAGAAAGAACTCGAGCGGCCATCCGTCTTTGATCAGTCGACGGATGTAAGCGTCGACGACCGCGGTGTACAGGCGATCGCCGCGGAAGCTGCGGCGGATGAAGAACGCGCCGGCGCGCCGGAAGATCGGCCCGAGCGGGAAGAAGCTGAGGTTGTCGCCGGCGGCGATGAGCGGGAGGGGGAGGTGATGGCGGTAGAAGATCTGCGTGAGGATCAAGTAATCGATGTGCGACTTGTGGCTCGGCAGGAGGATCAGCGTCGCGTCCTTGCCGGCCTCGCGCAGACGTTCGATCCCTTTCTCGTCGACCTCGACCTCCTGGTACATCCGGTCGACGACCTGCGAGAGCGCGGTGTCCATCGCGGGGATGACGTTCATGTCGAGCGTCGCTTCCAACTCGCGCACCATCGCGAGCGCGCGCGACGTGATGACCATTCGCTCGGCGACCCCTTCGCCCGCCATGTCCTTGATGAGCTTTTGCAGCTTCGGACTGCGCACGACCTCTTCGCGCAGACGATCGGCGGGCTTCTGCGCGGGGCCGAGGACGCTGCGTCGCTCGCGCTCGAGGCGTCGCAAGAGCGTGTACGTGATGCGGCGAACGAGGACGTCGTCGGGGACGGCATCGCCGTTGGCGTCGTGCGATTCGTGCGCGAGGAACGCGCGGACGTCGACGGGATCGCCGGAGCGGAGCGTGACGTGGCGGTAGTTCGCCAGGAACTGCGTGACGGTGCGAAGCGATCCCGGCCACTCGCGCGTCCCGAAGACGCCGTCGAGGACGTTCTGCTCTTTTGCGTCGGGGCGCTTCGACCACACGAACACTTGCGGCACGAGCAAGATCGGTTTGGCGGTCGCGCGTTGCACGTCGAAGAGCGCGCGAATGAAGGCGTCGCCTTCGCTCTTCCCGCGGTGCGATCGCTCGAGCAGGTTCGCCGGGCGCTTGAGAAAGAGCGCGGCGGACGCGCCCGACGACACCGCGCGCGTCAGATCGTGGACGTCGCTCGCCTCGGTGCGCCGCTTGAGCGCGTGGAGCCAGCCGCGCCCCATTGGCTCCAAGATCCACAGCCCGAGATCGTTCGCGAAGCGAACCTGCGGGAGCTCGAGGCGCTTCGTCAGGTAGTCGAGCGCGAAGAAATCGACGAACGACAGGTTGCGAAGAACGTAGACGACCGTCCCTCGCTCGTCCGCACCGCGCACGGCGCGCGCCCACGCTTCATCGACCTCGATGTGCTCGAAGAAGCGGTGGTAGAGCCACGCGAGAAGCGGGCTCGGCTCGTAGCGGACGAGCGGTCGGTCCATCCAGGTGCTCGGGTGGGGGTCACGGGGGAGCGGCCGCGCCCCCCCGAGCGAGACTAGGAGCCGAATGCCTTCGAGACGATCGCGGCGATCTTCTTCTGCGCGTCCGGCGGAACGCCGATCTTCGAGTACGGCCAGTTGAAGTTGAACGCCTTCACCTGCTGGCAAGAGAGCGACACGAGAATGTCGGCAGGCGGCTGGCCGCCCGGCTGCGCGAGCGCGAAACCGAACTCGGGGAAGAAACAGTTCTCGTACTTGTCCGAGAAGTTCGACTCGTGGCCGAACACGTCGAGGATGTCGCTCTGCTGGCTCGAGTCCGAGATCGCTTGGTACGCGAGGATCCGGAAATCGTGGAAGCGCGGGACGTTCGCCGGCGGGGGAGGCACCGGGGCTCCGCCCGGGATGAGGCCCGGCGGAATGAGTCCCGGCGGGAGCATCTGCGCAGCCGCAGCGGCCCACTGCGCGAGCTGCGGCGGGAGGCCCGGAATCGCAGCGGGCGCCGCGCCCGGAGCAGGCGTCGGCGCGGCCTGCGGCTCGTAGTTCTGAAGCCGATAGATCGTCATCGGCTCCCCCTTCATCTTGTCGAACGGGGCCGACAGCGATCCGCAGCCGAGTAGACCTGGGGCGGCGGCCGCAAGGATCACAAGAAGGAAACCGGTCTTGCCGGCGAGGCATTGAGTCTGCAAGGTCATCGTGGGCTCCTATTCTGTCGACTCGAAGCTATACGCGGTCCGTACACGAGGCTACTTCGAAGGGCAGGTTACCCCCCATGCTGCCGACTCGCTATCTCGTCCAACGAACGCATCTCACTGTCCCAGCGACCGTGGCGAAATACATCGCAGGCGCGGTCACCGAGAGCGACGCGGATCTCGTCATGCTCGATCTCGAGGACTCGATCCCGCGCGGTGACGACGCGCGCTTGCGTGCGGGGCGAGACGCGATCGTCCATGCGATGAACGATCTCGATTGGGGCCGGCGGCTGCGTTTTTTTCGGCCGCGCGGCGCGGAGCTCGATCCGACGCACGAGGACATTCGCGACGTCGTGGGGCGCGCGGGCGCTCGCGTCGAAGGGCTCGTGTACCCGAAGGTCGAATCGGCGGACGAGGTGCGCGCGGTCGACGCGACGCTCGGCGCGCTCGAGGCGGAGCGCGGGCTCGCGGCGGGATCGATTCGCGTCGCGGTGTTGATCGAGAGCGTGCTCGCCGAAGAGCGCGCGTTCGCGATCGCCGCCGCGTCGGCGCGCGTCGTGTCGCTCGTCTTCGGCGCGTTCGACTACTTCGCGTCGCTCGGGATGCTCGACGTCGCGTATCGCTTCGATCACCCGCTCGTCGACGCGGCGCGCGCGCGGATCGCGAAGGCGGCGTCGAGCGTCGGTGTCCCGGCGATCGCCGAGATGACGACGACGTTCCCGACGAAGAACAAGAGCGCGGAGGATCGGCAGGCGGCGCAGGACGAGTGTTGGCGCGACGCCGAGCGCGCGAAGAGCTTCGGCTTCCGCGGCAAGTGGGTCGGGATTCCGGCGCAGGTCGCGATCGTGAACGAGGTGTTCACGCTGTCGGATGACGCAGTGAACGACGCGGTCGCGGCGGCGCGCGCGTTCCTGGCGGCCGAGCGCGCGGGACGCGGCGCGACGATCGTCGCCGGCAAGATGCACGACCGCGCGAACGACCGCATGAGCCGCGTGCTGCTCGAGACCGCCTGGGCGACGGGACGCCTCGACGACGCCACGGCGAACGAGCTCGGACTCTCAGCGCGCCGTTGATCGCGTGCTAAGACGAAGCTCGCCATGCTTCGAATCAAGAAGATCGATCACGTAGCGATCGCCGTGCGCGACATCGACGAAGCGGTTGCGAAGTATCACCACGCGTTCGGCCTCGCGCCGCGCGAACGCGAGGTCGTCGCGTCGCAGAAGACCGAGGCGGCGTTGCTCCCGATCGGCGAGAGCAACATCGAGCTCATCAGCCCGAAGGGGAACGACGGCCTCGAGAAGTTCCTCGAGAAGCGCGGGCCGGGGCTGCATCACATCGCGATCGAGGTCGAAGGGATCGAGGGGGCGCTCGCGTTCCTCAAGTCGATCGGCGTGCCGCTCATCGACGAGTCGCCGCGAGCCGGCGCGCGCGGGCACAAAGTCGCGTTCATCCATCCGAAGGCGACCGGCGGCGTTCTCGTCGAGCTCGTCGAGCCGGATCACGAGCACCCTGAAGGTGCGAAATGATCTTTCGCCAGATGTTCGATCGCGAGTCGTGCACGTACACGTACCTGCTCGGCGACGCCGAGACACAAGCTGCGGCGCTCGTCGATCCCGTTCGCGAGCACGTCGCGCGCGATCTCGACGTCATCGAGCAGCTCGGACTGCGGCTCACGCACATCTTCGAGACGCACGTGCACGCGGACCACATCACCGGCGCGGGCGATCTCCGCAAGCGCACGCAAGCGAAGAGCTACGTCGCGCGCGAAGGCGGCGCTCCGTGCGCAGACGTTCCGGTGGACGACGGCGACGTGGTGAAGGTCGGCACGATCGAGGTCCGCGTCGTCACGACGCCGGGTCACACCTCGGACTGCATCAGCTTCCTCGTCGGCGAACGCGGCGTCTTCGATCGCGTGCTCACGGGCGACGCCCTCTTCGTGCGCGGATGCGGGCGGACCGATTTTCAAAACGGCGACGCGGCGACGCTGTTCGAATCGGTTCACACGAAGCTCTTCGCGCTCCCCGATGCGACCCTCGTCTATCCGGGGCACGACTACCGCGGGCTCGCGGTGACGACGATCGGCGAGGAGAAGCGGTTCAACCCGCGCCTCCGGGTGGGCGTCACGAAAGAGGCATTCGTCGCGACGATGGCCGCGCTCGGCCTGCCGCCGCCGGCAAAGATGGCGGAGGCCGTCCCCGCAAACCGTGCGTGTGGCAACGTCGACTAAGGAATGCTTGGACGGCGTGGAAGAGTCCTGTAACTTCGGGAGCGTGGCGCCGTTTCATTCAGGCGCTTGACGTCGAGGAGGCTGTCCTTTGAAGACGCGAGAGTTTGCGGTCCGAACGAAGTTCGTGGCCTGCGTGATGGCGGGATCGATGGCGTTCCTCAATGTCGGAGGCGCGTCGTTCGTTTCGATCGCGCACGCGCAGAGGCCGACTACGCCGGCTGCGGCGCCACCGCCTGCGGCCGGTCCGAAGCCGAACATCAACGAAGCGAAAAAGCGCTACGCGATGGGCGAGAAGAAGTACGGCGACAAAGACTTCGCCGGCGCGCTCACCGATTTCCAAGCGGCCGACGCGATCAAGTCGACCGCGCACTCGCAGCGATGGATCGGGCTCTGCCACGAAGCGCTCGGGCACTTCCCCGAAGCGGTCGAGGCGTACGAGCACTTCCTCGCCGCCGTGCCCAAGGGAATGGACGCCGCCGCCGACGACCTCAAAGCGCGCGTCACCAAGATCAAGGGCATGCCGGCCAAGGTGCACTTCGAGACGACGCCGCCGGGCGCG
The DNA here is from genome assembly GCA_043785585.1 of Deltaproteobacteria bacterium. GTDB lineage: Bacteria > Myxococcota_A > Polyangia > Polyangiales > Polyangiaceae > JBBQXV01. Next base: position 10,234 of record JAYVXB010000359.1, read on the forward strand.
CAGGTGCTCATCGACGACAAGGCGCTCGGCATCACGCCGACGGACATCGACGTCGCGCCGGGCACGCACACGATCAAGTTCGTCCTCGACAAATACGAGCCGAACCTCACGTCGCTCGACGCGAAGTACGCCTCGAAGGCCGAGGTGAAGGCGACGCTGACCGCGAAGGTCGAGGCGCCGCCGCCGGTCGCGACCGTGCCGACCACGCCGCCGTCGTCGAGCGCACCGCCGCCGCCGCCCCCGGCGCCGGTCGAGGCGCGCAGCATGCTCCCCGCGTACATCACCGGTGGTCTCGCGATCGCCGCGGCCGGAGTCGGCGCGGTGTTCGGTGTCATCGCCCTCGGTGACAAGAGCGACTTCGACAAGAACCCGTCGTCCGGCAAAGCAGACGACGGCGAGAACCACGCGCTCATCGCGGACATGGCGTTCTTCGTCGCCGTGACGCTCGGCGTGACGAGCGCCGTGCTCTTCCTCACGCGCGACGACGCGCCCGCGACGGGCTCGCTCGGCGCGCCGAGAGTCGGGGCCGGGGCGGCCGCACCGAAGAAGAAGGCGTTCACGATCACACCGACGCCCATCGTCACCCCGACCGGTGGTGGCATGGGCGCTGTCATCCGATTCTGAGCGGCTGACGCATGAAGCCTTGCAGACCTGGCGTGTTCGACTACGGCGAGAGAGAGCGATGAAGAAGACGAACGGGCTGACGAAGGCACACGCGGTCGTGGTCGCGAGCTTGGTCGCCGCACTCGCCATGGGCGGCGCGGCGGGTTGCGAGCTGATCGTCGACTTCGATCGCACGAAGATCGACGCGGGACCTCCGACCGACGGCTCCGTCGTCGGCGATGGCACGGTCGACTCGGCGGGTGACACCAACGTCCCCGACACGGCGGCGCAGGACTCGCCGGTCGAGACGGGCACGGACGGCGGCGCCGACGTGAAGACCGACACCGGCATGGACGCCGCGACGGAGGCTGCGGCCGAAGCCGGTCCCGAAGCTGGAATGGACGCGGCGATGGAGGCGGAGGCCGCGACGGCGGCGTCGCTCGCAATCACGGCGACCAACAACGGCGCGTTCGGCAGCCAAGACGTCGGCACTTCGAGCGCCGACGTCGTGTTCACCGTCACGAACAGCGGCGGCACCGCGTCGGCGGCCGTCACGATCGGGACGTCGACCGCAGCGGGCTTCATCCTCGTCGCGGGCCAAGACAACTGCACCGGCAACACCGTCGCGGCCAACAACGGCACCTGCACGTTCAAGGTCCACTTCACGCCGCTGTCCGACGGCGCGAAGAGCGGCAACGCGACGTGCACCGGCGCGCCGAACCGGGCGCTCACCGGCGCGGGCAAGGGGCTCAGCGTCGCGCCGACGCCGAAGGACTTCGGGACGGTCACCGGTCCTGCGACGGGCGCGATCCAGACTTTCACGGTCACGAACAACGCGAGCGTCACGAGCGGAACCCTCACGTTCACGCCGGGCGGCGCGGACCTCGCGCAGTTCACGATCGTCGACACGAACTGCGGCGGTACCACCGTCGCCTCGATGATGACGTGCACCTTCACGGGCAACTTCACGCCCGCGGCCGGACAGACGGGCGCGAAGACTGCGACGGTCATCGTCAACGCCGCGGCTGGCGTCGGCGGAAGCACGACCGCAACGCTCACCGGCACCGCGATGTAGAGGACGGGAAGAAGCGACCGCCGCGCTCAAATCGCTGCGGCGACCTTCTCCACGTCCGGCTCGAGGATGATCGGCGCGTTCGCGCGCGGCGCCGCGATGCCGGGGATCGTCTGCTCGTGGTACCCGAGCTTGAACTCGGTGAACTTCAGGCCGTTCGCCGTCGAGATGACGATCACCCGATCCGTCGCCGCGATCACGCCGCGCTCGCGCAGCTTGAAGAGGCACGCGAGCGCCACTCCGGTGTGCGGGCAGGTGTAGAGCCCTGTGCGATCGGCGCGCGCGCACGCATCGGCGAGCTCTTCTTCGGTCGCCTGCTCGACGACGCCGTTCATCGCCTCGAGCGCCGCCATCGCGCGCGGCGCGCTGACCGGGTTGCCGATTTGGATCGCGCTCGCGAGGCTCTTTTCCGCGTGGATCGCGTCGACGGTCTTCTTGCCCGCCATGAACGCGCGGTACATCGGGTTCGCGTTCGCCGCTTGCGCGACGCAGAGCCTCGGGTAGCGCGCGATGAGCCCGAGCTCCTTCATCATCTTGAAGCCCGCGTAGAGCGCCGCCGCGTTGCCGAGGTTCCCGCTCGGCAGGATGATCCAGTCGGGCACCTCCCAATCGAACTGCTGCACGAGCTCGATCGCGACGGTCTTCTGACCCTCGATGCGGAGCGGGTTCATCGAGTTCGCGAGGTAGACGAGGCCGCGGCGCGCGAGCTCTTTGACGATCGTCATGCAGCCGTCGAAGTCGGTCTCGAGCGCGAGGACCTTCGCGCCGTGCGCGAGCGGCTGAACGAGCTGCGCCGTCGACACGAGCCCGCGCGGAAGGAGCACCACCACCGGCAACCCCGCGGCCGCGCCGTACGCCGCGAGCGACGCCGACGTGTCGCCCGTCGACGCGCACGCGATCGCACGCGCCTCGAGATCGCCGCGACGAAGCGCCCACCGCACCGTGCTCACGAGCACCGTCATCCCGAGATCCTTGAACGATCCCGAGTGCGCGTTGCCGCACAGCTTGATCCACACCTCGCTCATTCCGATTTCGCGACCGAGGCGCTCGGCCCAGAACAAATTCGTTCCGCCTTCGTCGGTCGACACGATGCAGTCGTCGGGCATCTCGGGCGACACCCACTCGCGCTTGCCCCACACGCCCGAGCCGTACGGCCACTGCGTGCGCTTGTACCTGTCTTCGAAGACCTTCATCCACGCGGCGGCGCTGCGATCGCGGAGCGCGTCGACGTCGTGATGGACCTCGAGGAGGCCGTCGCACTTCGGGCAGCGGTAGATCGGCTTCGTCAGGGGATAGAGGCCTGAGCAGCCGGCGAAGCAACGAAAGTGTGCGGTGTGCGCGGGCATCGGAACCGAAGGACTACCACGACGCTTTCGCGACGGCTCCTCAGTGCGGGCTGAGCGGTCCCGGCTGGCAGCGCAAGAACGTGCCGGTGCCGACCGACGTCGGACGGCAGACCCAGCCGGTGCCGCCCGTCGCGCAGTCGCCGTCGGTGCAGCAGACGTCGGTGCATTTCTTTTCGGACGTGAGGCAGCGGTCGCTCCGGCAGTCGCTGTTCTGGCTGCACGCGCCGCCGAGCGGCGTCGCGCCGACGCTCTGGACGCCGAGGCAAATCGCGTCGGTCTCGTTGCCGAAGACGCTCGAGTCCTTGCTGTTCGCGTCGTAGCAAGCGGCCGGGTAGACGTTGCCGAAGCCGAAGTCGACGCTGCCGCAGTTGGCCGAGCCGCAGCACACGTTCACACAGTGCCGCTCGGGGAACACGTTGTCGCCGTAGTTGAAGCAGATGCCGCTCTTGCAGTCGGAGTCCCGGCTGCACGACGAGTTCTGTCCGCGAGTGCCCGGTGAGTCGGTGCACTGGAACACTGTGAGCCCGGTGATGTTGGTGAGCGCGCACGACGTCCCGTTGGTGCATTGCGTATCGCTGCAGCAGCTGTCCAAGCACTTGCCGCCGGGGCTGCAGAGACCGGAGCGGCACTGCGTGCCTCCTGGAGTGCACGACGCGCCGCCCGCGCCGGTGCCGGGCGCCGCCGCGCGCGCAGGTCCGGGCGCGCTCGCCGCCGGGATGCAGTAGTCGCCGCCGGTGCCCGCCGCGTAGCAGACGAAGCCGGGCCGGCAGTCGCTCGACGTGCAGCACGTCTTCGTGCAGACGGAGCTGGCGTTCTTCTGTTTGAACGCGTTGCCGAGGATGCTCGCGTCGCCGCAGATCTGGCTCGTGCACTGCGAGCTCACCGAGCAGGCCCCGCCGTCGTCGACGCTGGGCGGATCGACGCAACGCTGCGTGTCCGTGTCGCAGCGCTTGGGCGGCAAGCACGGCGTGACCGAGCACGCGCTCGCCTTGTCGACGCACGTCTGCTTGTTCGCCAGGCAGATCTGATTCGCGGGGCAGACGATGTCGGGGTTGTCGACGACGCCGTCGCAGTCGTCGTCCTTGCCGTTGCAGACCTCGGTCGCGCCGGGGTGCACGTCGGCGTCGTTGTCGTCGCAGTCCTTGTCGACGAACTGCCCCGTCTTCGGATCTTGGCGGCCGCAGTTGGTGTAGCCGTCGGCATCGTGATCGCTGAGCGGACCGTCGTCGACGTGGCCGTTGCAGTCGTTGTCGTAGCCGTCGCAGATGTCGATCTTCTCGCACGACGTGCAGCCGGCGCCTTTGCAGTATTGGAGCGACGGGCACGACTTCAGGGCTGTGCCGGTGCAGTTGAATCCCGGCAAGTCGCCGTTTACGAACGCCTCGCATCCACCGCCGCCGAGCAAGAGTAGGACGAGTGTGCATGCCAGCACGAGCGAGGCTGCGTTCGCGCGCATCAGAACGTCCCTCCGAGCACGACCGCTCCGCCACCATGGAGCGGAGCTGCCGAAACCGTCGTGGTCCGTCCTAGAGTGGGCGGCTTCGGTCCCTCTTTCGGCCGAAGCACGTAGAGCAGAATTGCGCCGACGCCCGCGAGCGCGCCGACGGCGAAGCCGACATCGGAAAGCACCGCTTGCTTGTGCGAAGTGTCGGCCCGGTCTTGCAGATCCGAGAAGGTCCCGTCGCGCCCGGTGATGAAGCCCGATGTCGGCGGCTTGTATGCCGGTGGTTTGTTCGCCAGCGCCTTGAGCCCGAATACCACACCGAAAACGACCGACGCGCCCGAGAGCGACGCCGCACCGATCGTGAGCGCGTCGACGCGGCCGTTCTGCACCGGAGGCGTCTGCGGAGGGGGAGGAGGCGGCCGGTTCGCGCGCTTCTTGTCCTCGACCTCCTTCTTCGCCCCTTCGAGTCGACGAATCGCCGCCTCGGTCTTCTCGCGTTCTTCGGAGGTGAGATCCATCGTCGCGTACTGGCGGAAGTACTTCATCGCGTCGTCGATGTCGCCGAGCTTCTCGTGCAAGACGCCGAGGTTGTAGACGAGCTCTTTGCCGGTCGGATCGAGCTTCACCGCCGCCTCGAGTTCGACGATCGCCTCGCGGTAGGAGCCCTGCTTGTAGAGCTCGCGCGCCTTCTGGAAGTGGCGCTGCGCTTCCGCCGACGCATCGTTCGCCGCGCTCGACGACGGCGCGGCGACGACGTTCGGCGATCGCGGTTTGTCGGCCTCGGCGTGACGGGTGCTCCCGGCCACGACGGTCGACGCGAAGACGCACGAAAGCGCGAGCGCGCGTTCACGCCGGGACCACCGAGCCATTGCCGGGAACTATACCTCAAACCGGAGCCCCCCCATGTCTCTGTAAGGTCGCCGCCGCCCGCGCGTTCTTGTGACTGGAGGCCACGATGAATCGGCAGCTTCGACGTATTTGCAGTGTCGCCATCCCTTGTGCGGCGTTTGCTGCGCTCACCCTGGAACTTTGTCCCGAGGCGCGCGCCGATCAAGCGGTCGTGGTCGTCGGCACGCCCCCGCCTCCGCCTCCGCCGGATTGTTTTGCGACGCCGCCGTACATCGCGACGTCGCCCGTCGCGGCGCAGCCGCCGTACGACGACTACGACAACCATCGCGTCGAGCTCTATCGCTCGCCGATGCGCCTGCACCTCGGTCCCGCGGGCGCGACGACGGGGCAGAGCCTCGGCATGGGCCTCGGGCTCGCCGCCGACTTCGGACGCGGCTCGGTCGGCTTTCGCCTCGCGGCCGCGTGGCTTCGCGGCGAACCGGGCGATCCCGCGAAGTCGTCGATCTACGACGGCCTCTCGCAATACACCGGCGAGGTCACGCTCGATTTCAACAAACGCGGCCCGTGGCACCCGGTGCTCGGCGTCGGCGCCGGCGTCGCGCGCGTGAACCGCAGCGATACGGGCGGAACGATCGGAATCGGCACGGCGAGCTTGCGCCTCGAGTACGCGCTCGCGTTCGACGACGCGGACGTGCGACTCGGCATCGGCGGATCGGCCGTCATGGCGGGGCCGAGCGATCGCGAAGTGCGTGACGTGCGATCGTACGCACTCTTCGGCGCGACGATTGGCGTGGGGTTCTGAGCCTACTCGCCGCCCGCCGGCGCGCTGCTCGGACGTTTGCTCCGCGGTCCCGCGAGCGACGTGAGCAGCATCCGCCACGCGCTGTCCGCGTCCACCGGCTTCGAAAAGAGAAACCCCTGCGCGTACTGGCACCCGAGCGCGTCGAGTCGTATCCGCTGCCCTTCGCTCTCGACACCCTCGGCGACGACATCCATCCCGAGGTTTCGCGCGAGCGTGACGATCGTTCGTACGAGCTCGAGGTTCTCCGCGGCATCCGGCGCGTCGTCGGCCATCGCGCTCACGAAGGTGCGGTCGATCTTCAGCGTGTCGATCGGGAACTTGATCAAGTAGCTGAGCGACGAGTAGCCCGTTCCGAAGTCGTCGATGCTGAGTTGAATCCCCTGCGCGCGCAGCTCGCGGAGCATCGCCGCGGCGGTCTCGGCGTTCTCCATGAGCACCGACTCGGTGATCTCGAGCTTGAGGCGCGTCGGATCGAGGCCCGTCTCTTCGAGGAGCATCCGGATCTCTTCCGGGAGCCCCGGATGAAGAAACTGTTTGCTCGACAGGTTCACCGCCATCGTCGGGAGCGTCGGCAGACCGCGCGGATCAACTTGGTCGAGCCAGCGCCGCATCTGCGCGCACGCCT
>JAYVXB010000360.1:0-5582 GCA_043785585.1 Deltaproteobacteria bacterium
GGTCTCGCTCACGATCGGCGCACTCCCCAACGCCGGCGCGACGATCCTCGCCGACAGAGATCGCCTAGAGCAGATCCTCTGGAACCTTCTGAGCAACGCCGTGAAGTTCACTCCGCGCGGCGGCGCCGTCTCGGTGCGAGCGGACGTGCTCGGCTCCGACGTCTCCTTCGCCGTCAGCGATACCGGCGAGGGGATTCGCCGCGACGTGTTGCCGCGCGTCTTCGATCACTTCCAGCAGGCCGACAGCTCGACGACGCGCCGCCACGGCGGTCTCGGTCTCGGCCTTGCGCTCGTGAAGCAGCTCGTGCACGCGCACGGAGGGAGCGTGACGGCGTCGAGCGATGGCGACGGGAAGGGCTCGACGTTCGTGGTCCGCATGCCCCTTCGCGCCGAGGTCACCGCGACCAAAGCCTCCTCGCCGACGTCATCGCTACCGCGCGGGAGCTTCGCTGCGGCGTTGCCGCGGCTCGATCGTCTCACGGTGGTCGTGGTCGACGACGACGAGGACGCACGTGAGCTCATCGGCGAAGTCCTCCGTGGCTGCGGCGCGACCGTCCACCTCGCGGCCTCAGCGGGCGTTGCGCTCGCCATCGTGCCTCGCGTGCGTCCCGACGTCATCGTGAGTGACATCGGCATGCCGGAGGTCGATGGGTATGCGTTGATGCGAACGCTTCGCTCGATGCCGGCCAACGACGGAGGGCAGACGCCCGCCATCGCGGTGACCGCGTACTCCCGCGACGAAGACCGGCGGTCGGCGCTCGCTTCGGGCTACGAGCGGCACATCGCGAAGCCCGTCGACATTCCGGCGTTGGTCGGCCTCGTTCGAAGTCTCGCGGGGGGAAAGCCCGGCTGAGCGCCGTCCCCGCCGCGGCGCGCGCCGACCCGGAAGCCGACGCGCGCTCCGCGGATCAGCGCGACGCGCTCGCGCGGCCGTGCGACTTCTTCGCGCCGTTCTGCTTCTCCGGCGCCTTCTTAGGCTTGATCTTCCCCGCCAACACCTGCTGGAGGTTCGCGAAGAGCGCTCCACGGAAGTCCTTGGCGCGGTTTTTCTCGAACGCCGCTTCCATCTTCGCGCCGAGCGCCTCGAGCTCCTCCTTGTCGAAAGCCTTCTCGACGGCCGGAAAGAACTCACCCTCTTCCTCCTCGACGTGGTGCTCGACCATTTCACGCAGCACGCGGATCTTGAACTCGAACGTCTCGTCAGCGAGCGCGTTGTTCGCCTCGTAGAGGCAAAACTCGACGACGCCGTGCTCGACCAACGCCTCACCGAGCTGGTCCGTCATTCCCATCTTCGCTTCGCACGCGGGGTAGAAAATCTCGCGCTCGATGCCGTCGTGGGCGACGAGGTTGGAGGCGAGCTCGACGAAGAGCTTCGCCTGCTCCGAATCTTCGTCGGAGGTTTCAATGGCCGCGAAGAGCTTCTCGACGATCTTGTGCTGCGCTTTCAACAAGTCCGTGGCTTTCATTTCGGTCGTCTCCTTTCTTTGTCCGTCACACGTTGCGATGGTCGAGCGCCTTCGGTTTCGCGTCGCTACCGGAGGCGACGTTCGCCGCGGCGAGCGCCTGCGTGACCTTCTCCTCCGCGGCAGCGACCGCGTCGTGAGCGGCGTGCTCCGCCTTCTCGAAGAGCTGATCACGCACCTGACCCATCAACGCGTCCTCGCGCTGCGAGCTCGGAAGCGCGAGACCGACGGCGGTGCCGAGCGCGAACGCGACGGCTCCGACGGCGATCGGATTGTCGTGCAGCGTCGTCTCGAACCGCTGCTCGACCTTCTGCGCGGTCTGCGCGGTCTGCGTCGCGAGCGTGCCGACGGTCTCCTGCGCACGGTGCGCGAGATCGACGACCGTGTCTTTCGCGTCGTGCGCGAGCGTACCGACGGCCTCGCCGGCGGCGCCCGCGACGTCGCGCACCTTGCCCGCGGCCGCCGTCGTCATGTCCTCTGCCCGATGGAGCGCGCGACTCGCGACTTGCTGACCGCGCTGGACGACGCCGATCTGGCCGTCGTTCATCGCGCCCACGCGAATCCCGTTCGAACGGCGCGACGGCGAGCTCCGCGCGTTCATGATCATCCACACGAGCCCGACGCCGACGAGCGCCGCAGGGATCGGATTGTCACGGATGGTGTCGACGATCGTCGTCTTCGCTTCGCTCACCGTGTCGCTTGCGCTCTGAACCATGGTCTCCACCTTTCCAATCGTCGCGGCACGAACGGCCGCTTTGGCTTCTTCGTATTCGTGTTTGATTTCCTGTTTGGCGCCGAGGATCTCGTCCTTCAAAGCCTGCTTTGCCTCGAGGATCTCTTCCTTGACGACCTGCTTCACCTCGCGGAGCTCCTCCTTGACGCCGGCCTTCACGTCACGAAGCTCCTCCTTCGCGAGCTCGTTCAACGAGCCTTTCGCGATCTCGATTTGATCCATCACCTGCTCGCGCAGATGCGACGGACTCAGACGCTCCTCGATCGCGTTGATCGTCCCGCTCATCTCGGCGCGCGTCTTCGCGATGTCCGAACGAAGGTCCTTGTGCTTCATCGGCTCAGCTCTCTCTTGGCCCATAGCTGGTTCTCCTTGAGGGTGCGGACGGTTGCGACCGGCACCGGGTTGATACGACGCAGGCCCGCGAGGCCCGTCTGCACGAGGGCGAAGCCGAGGCCCATCACGACGACGCCGACGATCAGCGCCGCGAGCCAGAGCTGCATCAACATCGCGAGTGCGGCGACGGCAGCCCCTGCGAGGGAGATCACGGCGACGTGCAACAGCGCGCCTCCGGCTCCGAGGACGGCGCTCTGCTTTGCGGCGGTGACCGCCTTCTCCGTCATCTCGGTCTTCGCGAGATTCACTTCCTGCCGGACGAGCGTGCCCGTCTCGTTCGCGAGCTCCGTGAAGAGCTCGCCGAGCGGGCGCTCCGCCGACGGTTTCATGCCGGCTTCCCGGGCTCGCTCGGGGCCACCTCGCGGTGTCCGGAGCTCTTCAGGAACCGCGCCGCGAGAAGCCCGAGCGCGAACGATCCGCCGAGGAAGATCGCGGGCTCGCGCCGCGCGAAGCCCTCGACGTCGCCGATGAGATCGCCGATGGTCCGCGAGCGCACGTAGCTCGACAGGCGCTCGACCTGATCCGCGGCCTGGTTCGCGTAGCTCGGTAGCGCGCTGTCCTTGTCTTGCCCGTCGCCGAGCTTCTTCCCCGTCTCGCGGAGCGCGGCAGCCACGCCTCCGAGGCGCGACGAGGCATCGTCCTTCTGGCTCTTCAGCTCGGCTCCGAGCTGATCCTTCGTCTGCCCGATCACATGTTGCGCGGCGTGCTTGGCCTGATCGAGGATGGTCTCGCTCGATCCCTTCGCCGGCGTCGGCGTCGACATCGGGTGCGGCGTCGACGACGACGTCGAGTGCGGCGTCGACGACGACGTCGGGTGCGGCGTCAACGACGACGGCGTCGGCGTCGGCGCGGCGGAGTATCCGGCGGTCGGCGAGCCCATGCTTCCGTTCGGTGTCTTGTTCATTGGAGCCTCTCGAGTTGGTGGGTGCAGCGACGGACCCCCAAAGCAGGCGGCGTGCCGACACTGCCCGACTCCGGCCGACAGCGAAAAGAGCGCGACGCACGGACGCGCGCGCTCGCATCGACGGCATTGCTGACGTGCACGCGCTCGGACGCGGCCGTCTCACGTGTGGCAGCAGTGTCGTCGTGCGCACGCGCAGGCCGGAGTCGCGACCGTTCCGAGAGATGACGACGGCTAGCCTCCGCCGCCGCCGCCGTACCGCCCGCCCCCGCCCCAATGCACCCCGCCTCGCAACGGCGACGGTCCGCTGTGCACGCCGCCGAATCCGCCGCGCGCGCGAATGTAGAACGAGCTGTCGTCGAGGAGCGTGTGCCGGTGCTCGCAGTAGTAGTAGCGAGGCCCGAGCACCTCGACCCAATGCTCCCGCTCGATCGGACGCGCGAGGAAATTCAGGTCGACCATGTAGAGCGTGATGCCCGCGTCTTGGTACGCGATGAACGTCGCGTGAAGATCGTCCTCTTCTTGCTCGGTCTCGTCGAGATCCTCGACGACGTAGACGACCTTGCGGATCCCTTGCGCCCGGAGCATCGACGGATCGGGCAGGTCCGACGGGTTCAAGATGTAGCGGTTGTCGGTGACGTCGTCCTCGGGGACGTCGAAGCGGTACGCGAGGCGCCACGCATCCATCAAGAAGACGGGGCGCGTGCCGACGTCGTTCGCGTTCGGGAGCTTCGGTTGGAACGCGATGAGCGCGGCGAGCGCTTCCTCGGCGGGGATGAGCTCGTTCTCCGCCGGCCAGTTGTTGAACGTGAGGACGAGCGAGACCGGCTCGCGCGCCGACTGACTGAGCTGCGCACCGAACGCGACCGACGCGGCGCCGCGCAGATCGACGAGCCACATCGTGTCGTTCGGCAGACCCGCCGCGCCGACGCGCGCCGCCGCGCTGTTTGCTTTGTGCACGACGTCGAGCTGCGTGATGTCCGGCATCGGCGCGGTGCGCTGCACCGAATCGAGCGCCGTCAGCAGCGTGTACTTCTCGTAGCGCGCCCACGGGTTCGTCGGCGGGAGCTGCCACCGCGCGATGATGTCGGCCTGCGCCGGCACCGTGACGTAGCGCGCGCCGGGCGTCTCTTCGGACCAGTACGCGACGGACGTCGACGGCGTCCACGGGCGCAGCGTGCACGCCGACGTGAAGAGCGCGAGCGGTGCGATGAGGAACGCGCGGCGCATCAGGCGGCCCTCTCGGACGACGACTTGGGCAAGTGAAAGACGGGGACGCAGAGCGCGTCGTGCGAGACGTGGCTGTCGCGCGTGATGCGGGCGAAGTAGCCGGCGAAGTTCCCGTCCTGGAGGTACGCGCCGAGCGTGACGTAGCGATCGCCCCACGGCGTCGGGATCGGCCGTTGCCGTACGAAGCGCTGCGCGAGCCAGACCTGCCCGCTCGCGCGTGCTTCGCGGATCTCGTCGACGAGCGGGATCCAATCGTCCTCGGCGTACAGCTTGCCGACGAAGACTTGATCGCCGACGCGCCCCATCGAGCGCTTCACGACCCACGCCGCGCGGTTCTCGATGAGGTCTTCGCGCGGCACGGTCAGGAGATCGACGCTGTACGGGATGTGGCGATGGAGGATCGCGCGGTCGCGCGCATCGAGCGCCTCGCCGTGATGCCACGCGCGCGTGAACGCGAACTTCGACTGCGTGTAGATGTGCGAGAAGCCGGTGAGCGTCTTGAGGCGACCCATTGCAACGGCCTCGACGATCCCCGTCACGTTCTTCTGTCCCTCCATCCACTCCGTCGGGAAGTAGCGATAGAGGACGCGCACCGGCGTGTTGCCGATCACGATCTGCCCGCGACGCGCGCGCGGCGCGGTCGGCGCGGCGAGGATCGCCTTGATGCCCATCTCGTCGAGCTTGCGTTGCAACAGAGCGCACACTTGCAGGTCCTCGGCATAGCCCGTCGCGAACAGCAGCCCGACCGCGCCGTGGCCGCCTTCCGGGAGCTCCGCGAGCTTCTTGATCCGCGCGCACAGCTGCTCGACGACGTTGGTGGGGTTGGCGCCGGCCATGAAGCCCGCCGCTCGCGCGAGGCGCG
>JAYVXB010000361.1:0-5568 GCA_043785585.1 Deltaproteobacteria bacterium
CAGCTCTATCGCGAACAGGCGAAGTACCTCGAGCGGACGTACGGGTACGTCGCGCGCGTCGGGATCGAGAAGTTGAAGCGGGTGCTCATCGACGATGAAGAGGGGATCTGCGCGAGGCTCGATGCCGACGTCCAGGCGGCGGTCGATGCGTACGTCGATCCGTGGCGCGAGGCCGACTGGCCGGCGACGCCGACGCAGTTCGCGGGCGCGCTCGATCCGACGGATGGCGCTCCGCTCGTTCCGCTGCGCCGCGCTTCGGGGGCAAGGTGAGCGAACGCGCGATCAACTTGGGCCCGCTCGCGCGCATCCCCGAAGGCGAAGGGCGAACGTTCGACGTCGGCGCGCAGAAGATCGCGGTGTTTCGCACGCGACGGGGTGGGGTCTACGCGACGCAGGCCGAGTGCCCGCACAGGAGCGGACCGCTCGCGGACGGCCTCGTCGGAGAGCGCGCCGTCACGTGCCCACTCCACGGATACAAGTTCGACCTCGTGAGCGGCGACGGATTGGGTCACGCTTGTGGTGCGCTCCGCACGTTCGCCGTCGACGTCGACGAGCGCGGCGACGTGCGCTTGCTCGTGGAGGATTGACGATTGGCGACGCTGCGCGGAATCCGAATCGCGCTCCTCGAGGCGCGCATGGGCGGCGAGCTCGAAGCGCTCGTGCGGCGTCACGGCGGTGAGCCGTACGGCGTGCCCGCGGTGCGCGAGGTCCCGCGCGACGCGGGGCCCGAGGTCGCGGCGTTCATCGATGCGCTGGGCGAGCGGAGCATCGTCGTCTTCTCGACCGGCGTTGGGGTGCGCGCGCTCATCGAGCAGGCCGAAGCGCTCGGGCGCGGCGACGAGCTACGCGAGCGCTTGGCGCTCGCCGTCACGATCTGCCGCGGACCCAAGCCAACGGCGGCGCTCAAAGCGGTGGGAATCCACGTCGCGGTGCGTGTCCAAGAGCCCTTCACCAACAAGGATCTCATCGAGACGATCGACGCCGTCGTCACGACGGACCACGAAGTGACGCTGCTCCACTACGGCGAGCGCAACGCGGCGCTCGTCGACGCGGTCATGCAACGAGGCGCGCGCGTGCGCGAGCTCCTTCTTTACGAGTGGGCGCTGCCGGAAGATCTCACGGCGCTCCACCGCCTCGTCGAAGAGATCGTCGAGCGCCGCGTCGGCGCCGTCGCGTTCACGAGCCAGGTTCAGCTGCGGCATTTGCTCGCGGTCGCGACGCAGATGCGAAAGTACGACGACCTCATCGCGGCGATGCAAACGCACACCATCGTCGCCGCCGTCGGTCCGACGTGCGCCGAGGCGCTCGCGAGCGTCGGCGTGATCGCGCGCGTCGTCCCCGAGCACCCGAAGATGGGCGCGATGGTCACGAGCCTCGCGCGGTTCTTGAGCGAGCGACGAAGCGTCGCCTGAAGCGAACGCTCAGTTCCCGTTCGCATCGCCCGCGTCAGCGGCATCGCCCGCGTCAGCGGCATCGCCCGCGTCTCCGACCGCCGCGTCACCCGACGCGCACGTCCCGATCGATCGCACGGGCACCGGCGCGTTCCCCGGCCCGTAGACGCAAGCCAGACCGACGCGCGCTCCGTCGCATCCACACGCGACACGCGACGGCGTCGCCGCGCACGTTCGATCCGGCGCGACGCAGACGCCCTTCGCGCCGCATCCGTCCGCGACCGCGAACGCGCAGAGCGCTGTCGGATCGCAATCGTCGAACGACGCGCACGCTCCACCGGTCCGCGTCGGGCATTGCCCCGCGCTCACCACGGGCGCCGGCGTCCCCGGGTATCCGCACCCGATGGGCACCGTCTTGCCGTCGCAACCGCACGACGGCTGCGGGGGATCCGTGCAGAGGTTGTCCCACGTCTTGCACTCGCCCTTCGCGCCGCACCCGCCGCCGGTCGGGTACGAGCAGTTCTCCCCCTTGGCGCAGTCGCCGTCGTGCACACACGCTTTGCTCCCACCGCACCCGTGCGCGGCGAGTGCGGTGGCGACGAGCACGAGCGCCACCAGCGGTGCGATTCGCATCACGTCAGCCTAGCGCGGGAACAAAGGCGAGCGCTCCGCGGTCGTCCAAGCATCGTACGGATGTCACCTGGCGCTTGTTTGGCCCTCACGGCCATCTGGCGCGTATCGTGCTACGGATTTAGCGAATCTTTTCATGTCCGCCCGCCCTCTCGCCTTCCTGGCTGCTCTCGCGCTCGTCTCGACGGCTGCGTCCGCGCGCGCGGGGACTTGGGCGCCCGAGGCGATCGGCCTCCCGGGTTGGCCGCCTGGCGGAGGCACACTGGCGCGTCGTCCAGTGGATCCTTGGATCGGCTCGTGGCCGCCGTTCGCGCCCGTCGAGGCGCCTGCGCGCAGCGCGTTCGGGATCTCGCTGTCGAGCGAAGCCGATCCGACGGCGTGGTCGACGCTCGCGGAAGATCTGCCCGAGCTTCAGCTCGTCGAGCTGTCGCTCTTCTCGACGCCGGGCGGTGACGCGCAAGGGATCGATGGGTGTGAGCTCGTGATGGACGGCGGCTCGGGCGCCGGCGTGCAAGCGTGGGAGCAGAACCTCTGGCTCGGCGCGCCATGGCCGACGATCAAAGCCAACGGCCACACCGACAAGGACGGTCGCTGGGTCGACTACGATCAAATCGGTCGCCGTTGGGATCGCCCCGAGGCGTACGCCGCGTACCGCTACCCGATCGCGAACGCGATGGTCGTCTCCGGTTACGATCTCGACAAGCCCGACGATCGCCAACGCCGCGGCAAGATGAGCGCGGTCGGGCACGGCGGCGTCGACATCCCCGAAAAGAAGGGGACGCCGATCACGATGATCGCGCTCGATCACCAGATGGGCGACGCAGAGGTGCTCTACGTCGGTCACCTCTTCGGCGAGACGGTCGTCACGCGCCACACGCTCCGCGAAGGCGGGCGAAAGCGCGAGTACGTTCTCCTCTTCGGGCACCTCGAAGAGGCGGCGGAGGGCGTGCGACGCGGGCGGCGCCTGCGTCCGGGGCAGCTCGTCGGTTACGTCGGGAACACCGACTCGCCCGAGTTCGTCCACCTTCACCTCGAGGCGCGACGCCTGCGCGAGGGCGTCGATCCTTGGAAGCTCGCGGCGTGGAACATCAACGCGCGCGAGATCTCCGTCGTGACCGATCCGCGCAACGTCCTGCCGCTGATGGTCCCGCGTCGCGCCAAGCCGAAGTGCGCGCCGAAGCTCTTCGCGCCGCGTCCTAGCGGCTGGACCTTCCCGGCGATGAAGCTGATGCTCGGCGGCGACGCGAAACTCGAGCGCGCGGAGTGAGTCGCCGACCGTAGCCATCCTTCGCTCGAGCCGCTATGGATCGTCAGCGATGAAACAGCTCACGATCAGCGGACACACGTGCGTCGAAACTCTCGCCCTCTTGGTCGCGGTGGCCTGGGCGGACGGCCGGCTCGAAGAGAGCGAGAAGGCCGGCGTGCGCGGCGCCGCGTCCGTCCTCAACCTGACGAAAGAGCTGCGCGAGCGGCTGGACGCGGTGCTCGAAAACCCGGTGCCAATCGATCAGATCCTCTACGACGAGATGTCGGTGCGCGATCGCTCGTTCGCTTACGTCGCCGCGGCGTGGATGAGCGGCGTGGACGACGACGTCGACGAGCGCGAAGAGGCGTTGCTCGACAAGCTCGGCGACATGCTCGGCTTCGACGCCGTGCGCAAGGCGGAGCTCGAGACGATCGCGCGCGATCTCGGCGACCAAAAGGGAGCGCAGCCCATGAAGTCCGGCGATCGCAAATGGGCCGACGAGCTCACGCGCTTGCTCAAGGCGATCCCGCCGCGCCTCGAAGAGACGCTCGACGCCGACGACATCGAGGTCGTGCTGGGCTGAGTCGCGTCGTCACGCCTCGACGCGACGAACGAGCTTGGCGATCGCGCCGACGTTCCAGATCGCGAACGCGAGGAACATGATCGCGAGCGCCGCCGACCAACGCGACGCCGAGGGAGCTTCGCCGTCGACGAGGAGCCACGCGTTGTCGGGCACCGATTGATCGGTCGTGGCGGCGATCGCCGATGCGAGCCCGCGATGACGCGGCCCCGTCGCGTGAAACCGCACGAGCCTTCCAGAGAAGCTGCGCGGCGGCTCCCATCGCCCGCTCTCTTGCCCCGCGGGAATGCGAACCTCGACCCAGACGTCTGGCCGCCCGGCGACCGGCAGCGCGCGAAACGTATCCGCAGCGAACGGTCGCTCGTAGCGAATGCCGCCCGCCGCGCCGAGCATTCCGTGCGCGCTGACGTAGCCGTTCTCGGATAGGTCGATCGTCTTGTCGACCGTGCGGAGATCGCCCACGTCGACCGGCGCGGCGCCTCGGATCGCGTAGGCAACGTCGCGGCGAAGCGCGAACACCATCGCGAGCGACGCGATCGCCGTCAGTGCCAACACCGCGAGCGTCAGCGTCCGCCCTTTCTTGGGCGGATCGGGCAGCGCGAGGAGCTCGGGATCGAGCTCGTCGGTTGCCAACGGCGCGAGCGCGCCGTGGGAAGGCGAGGAAGGGGCGGAGTCGCGGCTCACGGTTTCTCATCTTACCCGACACCAGCCAGCACCGTTTGGTTCCCGCTTTTCCGCCCTCCCCCGAAGAGTCCTCGAAGGGCTACTCCTTCGCCGGACAAACAAGGATAGCGATCGGTTTGCGATTCGGAAGCGACCAGGGTTACGCTGCCCCGGTACTCGCAGCCCAACCCTCCGAAGGAACGTCGATGGCCAAGCCTGTCGTTTGCCCCTCTTGTGGCTTTGCGAAGAATCCCCCCGGGGCGTCCCGATGTGCGTCATGTGGCGCCAAGATCGAGGACCTCGGCAAGATCAAGCGCACCCACGCCGAGGAGCTCGAGCGTCGCTACCAGCAGGAAGGCGTGAACGTCCAATGGCTCGCGATTGCATTCGCGGTCCAGGCGGTGCTCACGGCCGCGCTCGTGTTCGGGCTGCCCATGGTGATCACCAAGTTGGATTTCGAAGGCGGCAACGGGATGGCGGTATGCATCCCGGTGTGGTTCGTCGGAGGCCTCCTCGTCGGGATGATCTCTCCGGGCCGCACGTTCGTCGAGCCGATGATCGGGAGTCTTCTCGTCGCGATCCCGACGACGTTTCTCCTCGAGCACAGCCAGACGGTCCGCGTGATCCCGACGTTCCTCTACGTCATCCTCGCGCTCATCGGCATCCTCTTCACGCTCGTCGGCGCGTACATCGGCGAGCGCATCCAGCTCGGGCCGCCACCGAAGGCCGTCGACTAGCCATCCCGATGAAGGCGCTCGACGTCGTCGTCGTCATCGGCGGCGGGCCCGGTGGATCCGTGTGCGCGGCGGCGCTCGCGCGGCGCGGACGGCGTGTGCTCGTCCTCGACAAGGCTCACCACCCGCGCTTTCACTTGGGCGAGTCGCTGCTCCCGATGTCGATGCCGGTGCTCGACGCGATCGGCGTGCTCGACGCGGCGCGCGCGCGTTTCATGGTGAAGCGCGGCGCGTGCTTCCACAGCGAGGACGGGCTGCGCGCGCGTTACGGTTTCGACGAGTCGTACGCGGCGGAGCGGAGCGGTTGGGCGCTGCACGTGCCGC
>JAYVXB010000362.1:0-5549 GCA_043785585.1 Deltaproteobacteria bacterium
CCTCTTTGCTCCCGGACCAGATCAGCTCGCCGTCGATCTCGCCCGCGTCGCGCGAGCCGTAGTTGCCCGACGAAGGGGGATCGCCGCTCGCGCACGACAGGTCGAGCGTCGGCGTGAGGTAGATCGTCACCGTGTCGACCGGCACGTCGACGAACGTCATCGGCTGATGGCACTTCGCCGCGACCGTGACCGTGACCTTGCTCGTGAGGCGCGGATCGGTGAGCTCGACGACGCCGGTCGGTCCAGCCGTCGCGACGATCGCGGTCGCCAAGTTGCCGCCCGCGATGATCTTCGCCCCTTCGAGCGGCGTCCCTTGCCACGCATCGAACGCGAGCACGCGCAGCTTGCCGTTCAGCGCACCGCCCGAGAGACCGCCGCGGTAGCCGTCGTACGAATCGCTGTACGTGAACGCGTCGCGCGCCTGCGTGACGGTCGTGTCGGGGAGCGTGACGGTGACGTCGCGCGCGCCCGGTGTGTCCGGCGGCGTCGTGCATTGCATGTGCGTCGCGTCGGCGACGGCGACGTCCGTGCACGGCTTGCCGTCGACCGCGATCGTCGTGCCGGCGATCCATTTCGTGTTGCTTCCGGTGAGCGCGATCCGCGTGCCGCCACTGGTCGCGCCGCTGCTCGGCTCGACGACGAACGCGTCGTAGAAGAAGCCGGCGGGGAGCGTGCGCTCTTGCGCGGTCGCGTCGTCGCGGATCTTCACGTCCGCGGGACCGGGCGCGCCCGACGGCGTGACCACGGCGGCGCGCGTCGGATCGCTCGCGAACCTGTCGCTCGCCGGAATCTCCGTCCCGCCGATCCACACGCGCATCGTCGACGAGAACCCACGCCCGCGCAGCGTCGCGCGCGTCCCGCCGTTCCACGGACCGTGCGAAGGCGCGAGGCCCGTGATCGAAAATGGATCGCCGAGATCGACGTCCTGACGACCACCCGCTCCATCGCCGAGATCGACGGGAGGCGGCGCGCCCGCGTCGTCGACGTACGGGTTGAGCGGCGGCCCCGATCCAGGCAGACAAGCGCCGCTCGCCACGACGGCGACGAGCGCGACGAACGTGGGCACGACGGTGCTCGCTCCCCGTACGCCGTGCGCCCAAGCGGACATCTCGGAGAGCGTAACCCCAATCGGGGTCGTGCGCTGCTCACGCGCGGGGGAGAGCGTCGGAGACTCGGACGACGCTGCGCAAAAGCTCGATGGCGATCGCCTTGCGCGCGCGCGGGGTCACGGGGCGCGTTCCGAGAGGGTCCGGCGCTGGCGGCGATCCCTCCGGCCCGACGCACGCGGGGCAACCGCGTTCGCACGCGCACGAGTCGATGAGCCGCAGCGCGCGCGCGAGGAGCGTCTCGCGCTGCTCGTAGATCCGCTCGGCGAGACCGATGCCGCCAGGCGTGTGCTCGTAGAGGAACAAAGTCGGGCTGTAGCCGGGTCGCGGTCCGCCGCGCATCTTGGTGGGGACCACGGGACGAGCGTCGGCGGCGTCATCGCCCTGCTCGTCATCCTGCGGCGCGTCGATCGACGTGTCGCCGAGCGACGTCCCGAGATCGCGCGGATCGCACATGAGCGCGAGCGTCGACACCGTCTCGAGCGCGATCCCGATCCCGCGAAGCCCATCGATCACCGCCGCGCGCCCGGAGCTGATCGTCGCGCAGAGCGCCTCGGGCACCGTGAGCCAGAACGACGTCGTGTGCATCTGCATCTCGGGCAGGCGCACGTCGCCGTAGCCCGCGTTCTCGTGCGTGTGAAACTTGATCTTCTTGTAGCCGACGACCTTCTCGACGACCGCGACCTCGCCCCATCCGCTCGACCAGTCGCTCGCGAAGCCGGGAGAAGCGGGTCCTGCGGCGCTCTCTTCGATCACCGAGAGCTGCACGTACGTCATCGCGTCGGTCCAGTAGTCGGGAAGGACCTTGCGCACGAACGCCTTGTGGTTCTCGTAGTCGAAGCGCTCGACCTGCCAGCACTCGCCGTCGTGTTGGTAGATGGCCTGCTCGTGGAGCATCGTGTGCGAGCCGCGCCAGTCCATCTCGGCGATCGTCTTGTCGTGCTCGACGTCGATGATGACGACGTTGTCCCAACCGACGCTGCGGAGCGACACGCTGTTCGCTGGGTACGCGTCCGCGGCCCAATGGAACGTGTTGCCCGACTCGTGAAGCACCTTGTGATGGACGAGAAACCCGAGCGCGTCCGTCGTCTCTTCCGCACCGAGCGAGCCGAACGCTTCCCCGCGCTTGAACGGCAGCTCGAACGCCGCGCACTTCAGGTGCTGCACGAGGATCTCGACGTTGTCCGGATCGATCCGCGCCTCTTCGATCGGCGCGCCGAGCAAATAGCCCGGCTCGCGCGCGAGGTATTGATCGAGCGGTGCGCTGTTCGTCACGAGCACGCAGATGCTCTGTTCTCCGCGCCTTCCCGCGCGCCCGAAGCGCTGCCACGTCGCCGCGACCGAGCCCGGGTATCCTGCGCAAATGACCGCGTCGAGCTCGCCGATGTCGATGCCGAGCTCGAGCGCGTTGGTCGCGACGACGCAGAGGATCTCGCCGGCGCGGAGCCTTCGCTCGATCTCGCGGCGCTGCTCGGGGAGGTACCCGCCGCGGTACGCGACGATCCGCGACGGATCGATCCCCGCGCTTTTTCCGTCGGTGTCGGCGAGCTTGTCGCGCAGATAGCGGAGCATCACCTCGACGTTGTTTCGTGACTGCCCGAAGATGATCGTCGGCACGTGCGCGCGCACGAGATCGCTCGCGAGCATCACCGCCTGCTTCACGTAGCTCGCGCGGATGCCGAGCTCGGCGTTAACCACCGGCGGATTGAACAGAAAGAATCGACGCGAGCCGCGCGGCGCGCCGCTCTGGTCGAGGAGCGTGACCTCGCTCTCGTCCAGGCCGAAGAGACGCGCGGCGTGCTCGCGTGGGTTGCCGATCGTCGCCGTCGCGCCGATGACGACGGGCGCGGACCCGTGAAAACGCGCGACGCGGAGGAGGCGCCGAAGCACGTTCGCGACGTGCGATCCGAAGACCCCCTTGTACGTGTGGAGCTCGTCGACGACGACGTACCGAAGGTGCTGAAGCGTGCGCGCCCAGTTCGTGTGATGCGGAAGGATCCCGGTGTGGAGCATGTCCGGATTCGTGATGATGATCCCGGAGCGCTCGCGCGCCGCGCGTCGTGCGTCCGCCGGCGTGTCGCCGTCGTAGACGACCGCGCCGTTCGCGATCCCCGCCTCCTTCATGAGCGCGCGCAGCCCCGCCTCTTGATCGCGCGCCAGCGCCTTCGTCGGGTAGAGATAAATCGCGCGCGCGCCGGGATCGTCCAACATGGCTTGGAGCACCGGCAGATGAAAACAGAAGCTCTTGCCGCTTGCCGTGGGCGTCGCGATGACGAAGTGGCGACTCGGGCCCGCTTCGCGCGAGCGCTCGAAGGCCTGCGCTTGGTGCGTGTACAGCCGCTCGATTCCTGCGCCACGCAGCGCGCGCGACAACGAGGGGGCGAGCGTCGCGGGCAAGTCGGCGAAGCTGCCTTCCTTGGCCGCGAGCGTCTCGTCGGCCATCAGACAAGGGCGGACGTAGTTGCTGTCGAGCCAGCGCGAAAGGACCGGCTCGACGCCGCGCGGCTGCGCCCAGGGAGCGGAGGGCATGCGCGTAGCTAAACAAATGTTCCGTACCTAGGCAAGTCCCTCGCACGGCGCCGCGCGATCGCGTAGAACGCCGGGCCCGAGCGCAAAGACGAGAAACGACGTGAACGCCACGCCCCCGCCGACGACCGATCCCGCCGTTTCCCCGCCCGAAGTCCCGCTCGCCGAAGCGCCTGGCGCGCCGAGCGCGCCCGTCGAAGCGGCGCCGCCAGCGCCCGCTCCGCCGATCGACGTCACCGGCGATCGCATGGCCGCGCCGTACGGGAGCGCGCAACGCGCGTGGGAGCCGGGGCAGGCGAAGACGTCGTACCTATTTTTGATCATCGTCTCGATCGTCACGTTGGCGTCGGACATCGGATCGAAGCTCTGGGCGGAGAAGCACCTCGACGGCTACCCGGGCACGCTCGAAGTCTGGAAAGGCCACGTCACGCTGATCCTCGCGAAGAACCGCGGCGGCGCGTGGGGTCTTCTCCAAAGCACGAGCGAGAACGTGCGTCGTCCGTTCTTCCTGCTGGTGTCCGTCGCGGCGATCGCGTTCATCGTCACGCTCTATCGCCGCCTCCTTCCGCGGCAGCGCGCGCTTCGCTGGGGATTGCCGCTCGTGCTCGGCGGCGCGCTCGGCAACGTCTTCGATCGCGTTCGCTATGGACACGTCATCGACTTCATCGACGTGCACATGTTCTGGAAGGAGACCGATCATCACTGGCCGACGTTCAACGTCGCCGACATCGCGATCTGCGTCGGCGTCGGGCTGATGGCGATCGACATGTTCACGTCGAAGCGTCCGCGCGGCGTCGGCTTTTCTCCGAACGTCCCGCCCGCGCAGGCAGGCGAGCCCGCGGCGATTCATCCGCGCGTGGAAATCGCCGCGCCGCCCGCGCCTCCGCCGGTCGATCCGCCCGCGGCCGAAGCGCCGCCTCCTCCGCCGGACGCGCCCGCGCCGCCGCCGCCCGCGGCACCCGAAGAACCCCCGACTCCGCAAGCGTGAACGAAGTGGTGTAAGAAGTACGGGCGGTGCGCCCCGAGCTCTTCCATCTCTTCGGGATCGGGTTCCCGTCGTACTTCGTCCTGTTGCTATCGGGCTTCCTCTTCGCGACCGCGATCGGCGCGATCTGGGCACGACGCATCGGCGAAAACCCCGACGTCGTCGTCGATCTCGGTCTCGCGATGCTCCTCGCGGGCGTCGCCGGCTCGCGGATCTTGCACGTCCTCGCCGACGGATATTTCTGGGACTACGTCCACCTCTGCACCGATCCCGCGCGCGTCGACTGGCCGCTCGAGCGCGGCGAGTGCTTGTCGACGACGTACGACGGCGTCTGGGACGCGGCGCGCAGCGTTTGCCATCCAAAGAACGCGGACTGTTTCGCGTGGGCGAAATTCTGGGCCGGCGGGCTCACGTACTACGGCGGCTTCATCGGCGCGTCGCTCGCGGCGTGGTTTCTTTTGAAGCGCGATCGCTTTCCATTTTGGAAGGCGGCCGACATGGCGGGGTTCGCGGTGCCGCTCGGGCTCGCGTTCGGTCGCATGGGGTGCCTGCTCGCGGGCTGCTGCTTCGGTTCCGAATGCACGCTCCCGTGGGCGATGTCGTTCCCGCCGCGGAGCCCGGCGAGCGAAGCGCAGTTCAAGGCGCACGAGATCTTGTCGTCGCGTCTGTGGAGCCATCCGGTGCACCCGACGCAGATCTACGAGTCGGCGGCGTCGCTGATCATCGCGGCGGTGTGCCTCCTCTACGTCCATCCGCGAAAGCGCTACGACGGTCAGGTCTTCGTCGCGTTCCTCGCGATGTACGCCGTCGCGCGTTTCCTCCTCGAGGTGCTGCGTCGCGACGATCGCGGAGGATTTCTCGCGCTGTCGACGTCGCAGTTGATCGGTGTCGCGCTCGTCGGCGCGGCGATCGCGATTCACGTCGTGCGTTCA
>JAYVXB010000363.1:0-5535 GCA_043785585.1 Deltaproteobacteria bacterium
ACGTCGAAGGGCGACGGCACCGGCGCGAGCGGCACTCCTGGCGATACGTCGGGCGATGCGTCGGGCGACGATGGCGGCGCGACGGTCACCGACGACAGCGGCGTCGTGACTCCGCCGCCGGGTGTCGACAGCGGGACGCAGCCTCCGCCTCCCGGACACGACTCGGGCACGTCGCCTCCTCCTCCCGGCCAGGACTCGGGCACGCCGCCGCAATCGACCGCGCCGACGTGGACCGACGTCTTCAACAACTACCTCGCGAACAATACGCAGGGGCGATGCGCGAGCTGCCACGGCCAGATGAGCTCCAAGTCGAACGCTTACACGTGGCTCAAGGGCAAGGGCTACATCAACGGCGCAGGCTCCGCGCTCACGGTCGCCGGTCGCTCCGACTTGTCGTGGTTTGCCGGCAACATGCCGCCGAACGGACCGACGTCGTGGTCGCAAGCGGTGACCGACATGAAAGCGTGGGCCGCTGCCGGCGCGGCGAACAACTGACCGTCGGAGACTTCTCGTCATGCGATCCTTTCTCTCCTTCTCCGCCACAGTCGCCATCCTCGCGCTCGCGTCCGCGTGCACCCACGTCGCGCCGTACGATCGCGGAAAGCTCGCGCATCCGTCGATGAACGAAGAGCTCGACGGTCCCGCCTCGGGCCACGTGCACGCGGTGCATGAAGGGGCGACGGGTGGCGGCGCTCTCGGTGAGAGCGGCTGCGGATGCAACTGACGCGAAGCCCTCGATCGCGCCCCGCACGTCTCGCTTCGTTCCCGTTTCTCCTCGTCGCCGTCGCGCTCGCTTGCGCGGCGACGCGCCCGGCGAACGCCGACGATTCGGCGACGGCTACCGCGGCGCCAACGACGCCGATCGAACGGAGGACGCCCAAGGACACGGCCACGAAGCGCGTCGCGTTCGAGATGGCGTCGTACGGCGACAGCGATCACGTCGGTGTCGTCACGCCTTCGGTCGGGATGAGCGTCGACAACGTCGTCGCAGGCGCGTCGCTGCGCGCGCGTTACCTCGTCGACGTCGTGTCGGGCGCTTCGGTCGACATCGTCTCGACCGCGTCGCGGCGATGGACCGAGATCCGTCACGCGGGCTCGGTCGAAGGCGAATACAAGCCGCGCGACTTCGGCCTCGCGATCTCCGGATCGACGTCGAACGAGCCCGACTATCTCTCGTACACCGTCGGCGCGCGGATGACGTACGACCTCGACGCGAAGAACACGACGCTGCTCCTCGGGTACGCGTACGGCCACGACACGATCGGGCGACACGGCACACCGTTCGCGGTGTTCGCGCGCGATCTGTCGCGCACGACGTACGCTGCCGGCGTCACGCAGGTCATCGATCGTTCGACGGTGCTCGCGCTCGCGGTCGACGTGATCATCGAGAACGGCGACCAGTCGAAGCCGTACCGATACATCCCGATGTTCGCGCCGAACGTCGCCTCCGTCGCGCCCCTCGGCGCGTCGATCGACTGGGTGACCGCGCATCGACTTCCGGAGCGACCGCTCGAGCAGCTCCCGCTCACGCGACGGCGCTTCGCGTTCACCGGACGGCTCGCGCACCGGTTCGACGGATCGGCGGTGCGCGTGTCCGAGCGGATCTACGACGACACGTGGGGCCTCGTCGGATCGACCAGCGACGCGCGCTGGATCATCGACGTCGGACGTCGCTTCGCGATCTGGCCTCACGCGCGTTTCCACCTGCAGTCGCCGGTCTCGTTTTGGCAGCGCGCGTACGTGTCGCGCAACGCAGGCAACGGCGGCTGGGATCTTCCGGAATTTCGCACGGGCGATCGAGAGCTCGGGCCGTTGTGGACGGCGACGGGCGGCGGCGGGATCAAAGCGTTCATCGGTTCGGACGCGGACCCGCGCACGTGGGCGATCTCGCTCCAAGGCGACGCGATGTACACGTCGTACCAAGACGATCTCTACCTCACGTCGCGCACCGCGGTGCTCGGCGCGCTCGTGCTCGAGGGGGAGCTATGAGACGCGCTGCGCTCGTTCTCCTCGCGATCGCGTCCATCGCGTTCGCGTGCGGCGATCCCGTTCACTCGAACGAAGTCGACGCGCTCGGCCCCGAACCGAACGGCAGTCACCCCGGGCCCGAGCACCGCCCCGGCCAGCCGTGCATCGTTTGCCACGGAGGATCAGGACCCGCGAGCGCGCAGCTCAGCATCGGCGGGACGATCTACCTGATCAAAGGGAAGACGGATCCCGCGCCGAACGTGATCGTGAAGATCACCGATTCGCGCGGCCAGACGCGCAGCGTGACGACGAACAAGGTCGGCAACTTCTACATCCCCGTCGACCAATGGGATCCGACGCCGCCTCACAGCGTCGAGCTGCATTTCGGAGACACGTACGTGAACCCGATGGGGACGAAGATCGGTCGCGACGGATCGTGCGCGAGCTGCCACTTCGGAAAGCCCGCGCCGAACACGCCCGGGCCTGTGTACCTCGCGACCGATCCGGCCGATCTCCCAGGGGCGATGTGATGCGAACGTCCGCGCTCGTCTACTCGCTCGTCGCGTCCGCCGTGGTCGTCGCGTTCGCCGCGTGCTCGAACGCCCCCGCCAACTCGCGCATCGGTGTGCTCGCGCCGGACCGCGCGCAGTTTCCGCCGGTCGGCGATCTGCTCGTTCATCGCTGCGGCGAGCTCGACTGCCACGGCAACTCGCAGCGAAACTTCAAGATCTACGGATGCGAGGGGCTGCGGCTCGATCCGGCGGCGACGCCTGGTTGTCCGTCGATGCTGGGCCCGTTGGCGACGGCGACGAGCGTCGCGGAGTACGACGCGACGTACCGATCGCTCGTGGGGCTCGAGCCGACAGTGATGTCTGCGGTCATCCACGACCATGGGAAGGATCCGGAGCTCCTGACCTTCGTGCGCAAAGCGCGCGGCGACGAATCGCACAAAGGCGGCGCGCTGATCACGCCGGGCGACGATCAGGACAACTGCATCACGTCGTGGCTCGCCGGCCAGACGGACACGGGCGCTTGCACGCGGGCGATCGCGCCGCCGATGACTCCATGACGATGCGGCGGGCGGAGAGATGGCGTCTCGTCGCGGCGCTCGCGTGCGTCCTCGCGGTGACGACGAGCGCGCGCACAGCGTCGGCCGAGGACAAGAAGACGGAGAGCGTCGCGAGAGACGCGTTGAAGAAAGCGACGGACGAAATCACGGGAGGCAAGCACGACGCGGCGGTCGCTCGACTGCAGAGAGCACTCGACGCGTGTGGCGCGTCGAAGTGCAGCGAGTCGACGAAGGCGGAGCTCTCCGCCGATCTCGAGGCAGCGAAAGAAGAGGCGGCGGCAGCGAAGGCGCCTCACCCGAGCGGCGACTTCGGGCACACGCCCCCCGCGATGCAGGCGGTGCGCACGCCATTGCCGGTCTTCTTCGAGTACGCGGGGAGCGCGAAGATCGCGACGGCGACGCTGCGGTACAAGGGGACGGGGATGCGCGAGTACAAGCGCATCGCGCTGTCGAAGATGAAGGGCGGATGGGGCGGCCTCATTCCGTGCGCCGACGTCGCGCGCGGCGTGATGCGGTACTACGTGCAGGGCGCATCGAGCGACGGATCGCCGGTCGCAGGCAACGGCTCGGCGCGCGATCCGTACTGGGTGCCGATTCGTCCGAAGGTCTCCGGCGAAGCGCCGAGTCTTCCCGGTTCGTCGCCGCCGACGGCTTGCGGCGAGGGCGGCGGAGACGGCGCGGGCGCGCCGAGCGGCGCGGGCGACGGTCCACGCGGCATCGCGCCGAGCGAGCAGCCGGCGAAGAAGCTCGACGTGGGCGAGGCGTGCGACGAAGCCGCGCAGTGCGACAGCGGGCGATGCAAAGCGGGCGAGTGCATCGACGCGGACGTCAAACGCGAGCAGATCGCGGGCGACTACGCGCGTCTCTGGATCGGCGTGAGCGGCTCGATCGACTTCATCGCACTCCCCGCCGCCGACGACGTCTGCAAGCTCACGCCGCAAGGTGTCCCCGCGAACGCGGGCGGCTACTACTGCACGCACCCGGACGGCGCCGACTTCCCCAACCGCGCCGGACCCGCCGAGAACGCGACGCTGGCGAAGGGCAACGCGGGGAGCGCGCCCGGCGGCATCGTCGGGCGCGACGTGCGCGCGATGGTGAGCGTCGACTACGCGCTCAGCGCGAGCTTCCTTCTCGGCGCACGCCTCGGATGGGTCTTCAACTCGTATTCGGGGAGCGCGGCGCAACACGACGGGCACGGCTTCTCGACGCCGATCCACCTCGAGCTCCGCGCGACGTACCTCTTCGGCGACGCTCCGCTCGCGCGCTCCGGCCTCGCGCCGTACGTGTTCGCAGGCGGCGGCGCGACGCAGCTCGACGCGGCGACGACGGTGATGGTCACGCAGAACGGCATCGCGGGGCAGCGTCCGATGCAAGCGTGGGTCGTCGCGGGTCCGCTCTTCTTCGCGCTCGGAGGCGGCGCGCGGTACGCGTTCTCGCCGCGCTCGGCGTTCCTCGGGGGCGCGCGCTTCCTCGGCGCGTTCGGCGGCGCGGCGGGAATGGTGTCGTCGTTCGCGCCCGAGATCGCGTTTCAGTACGGCTTCTAAGGCGCGAGACACGCATCGGGCGGCGGCGGTCGCGTCACCACCGCGCCGACGTTGACGATGCTCGCCTCGAAACCGATGCCGATCGAAATGGCGTCGCACGGGACGCCCGGCATGTTCGATCCGTCGCGCAAGATGTCCGACGCCTGCCGTGCCTTCTGCGCGAGCGCGTCCAACGCCGAGGCCGTGCACAGCGACTTCGACACTCGTCCCGCGATTTGCCGGAGCGCAGCGAGGAACGAATTCGTCGGGAGCACTCCGGCGAGGATCCCCGACGCGGATCGCCCGTCAGCGGAGATCCTCATCGCGACTTGCACGGCGCTGATGAGCAACTCGACCTCGTCGCCGAACAGGAGCGGAAGGCTGGTTCCGACGAAGGGGGGCGCGCCGACCCACACGCGACCGTTCATGTAGCCGCCGTTGAAGACGAGCTTCGGCGTACCGACGTCGCCGCCGTTCAGCGACGACGCATCGATCGGCCAAGCGTCCGTCCCGTCCCACGCCGGAGGAGATCCGAACGGCGCACCGACGAGCACGCGGCCCGGGAGCGGCGAGTAGCTCGCGCCCGAACCGAGCTTGTCGATCACGAAGAGAATCGTCGGTGCGCCGCCCGAGGCGAGCCTCTCGCCGTTGCGCTTCGCGAAATCGGGACCGGCGACCGACAGGACGAGCGGGAGGACGTTCTCGCCGAACGAGTTGTCGGTACCGCTCGCGCCGTCGGTCTGCGTCGTCGACGCGGCACCGGCCGTGAGCGTGCACACGTCGGTCGAGGTCGCGTCGCTGATCTTGCCATCGACGTCGAAGCCGTACTGCTTCCACGCGGTCGCGCCCGCGACGTCGTGGCGATCGGTGTCTCCGAAGTACATCTTCCGGATCGCGAGGACGACGGCGCCCGAGCCGTCGGGCGCGGGGCCGCCGGGATCGGGAGGAGCCTTGCCGGGATCCGGCGGCGGTGGC
>JAYVXB010000364.1:0-5531 GCA_043785585.1 Deltaproteobacteria bacterium
CGTGCTCACCGCGGGCGGCCTTTGGTAACGCGCGCGTGAACGTCGCAGGCTGATCTATTTCGTCGACGCGGATCCCGCGGGGCTCGGCACTTCGGGCGCGCCAGCCTCCATCATCAGCGGGTCCGCGTTCGGATTGTCCGGCGTGAGAGGATCCTTCTTGTCGCCACACGCGCTCGCCCCGAGAGCGAAGAAGAGTGCCATCGCCGTCCACGTCACGCGCCGTCCGATCATGACGTCGATGCTACCAAAGCCCGCGCTGCGATCCCCTTAAAGACGAAGCGGGCCGCTCGCTCACGCGAAGGCCCGCACCGTCTGGTCTGGGATGCGACGAGCTTACTTGCCGCTCGACGGCGTCGCAGGCAGGTCCGTACCGCTGGGCGCTGCGCTCGAGGCCATGCCCGCGGGATCGGCGTTCGTCGGCGCCTTCGCGTCGCCGCACGCCACCACAGCAGCCCCGAACGCGGCCATTGCCGCCAAGAGCGCGAGAATCGCAACGTTCTTCATGACTTTTCTCTCCTCGGTAGTGTTGCTTCGTACTGAGCGGAAACCCTCGGCGGCAGCCGAGGAACGCGAAGTCGATGCTCCGCATCCACTGACGGCTCCTTATGCCCGACCGGCCAAAATAGGTCAATCGGGTGGTCACGAATGCTAATGTCGGAGACGTGCCGACGTTGAAATGGTTCCCGCCCCAAGGCTCGCCGCGCACCTTCGTCGTCTACAAGCCGGTGTCGACGATCGGGCGCGCGCTGGGCAACGACATCGCCGTGCCGAGCCACGGGATCTCCGAGGCGCACGCGCAGGTGCTCTTCGACGGGCGCGACTTCAACCTCGAGGAGATCGACAAGCAGGGCGAGATCCTCATCAACGGCAAGAAGAAGCGCCGCGCGCGCCTCGTGCACGGCGACCGGTTGAAGCTCGGCGACACCGAGCTCGTCTTCAGCATGTTCGACGAGCCGTCGCAGCGCGCCAGGCCGTCGGTGAGCACGGACTCGACCGGCGCGCCGGTCACCGTTGGCACGCACACCGTGAGCGAGACGCAGCTCTTCTCGACGAACCAGGCGCTCGCAGGACTGAGAAAGCTGTACGAGTTCAGCGAAAAGCTCATGACGATGAAGGAGCTCGATCAGCTCCTCGAAGCGATGCTCGACGCTGTCATCGAGGTCACCGGCGCCGAGAAGGGGCTCATCCTACTGATGGACGACGCCTTCACCTCCGAGTCGGTGAAGCACGCGGCCGTCGCAGGCACCGAGGGCACTGCACCGACGTCGTCGCGCGAAGGCAAGCCGGTCATCCGCGCGTCGCGCCACGTGAAGCGCGAAGCGATCACCGATCCCAGCGGGCAGATCTCCGACAGCATCGTCCGCAAGGTCCTCGAGACGGGGCGCCCGCTCATCGTCAGCGACGCGCTCAGCGACTCGCAGTTCGGCACGAGCGAGAGCGTCGTCGCGCTCAAGCTGTCGTCGGTCATCTGCGCGCCGCTCATCGCGCAAGGGCACGTCTCGGGCGTCCTGTATTGCGGCAACGATCGCGTGAAGAGCCTCTTCGAGCGATCGCAGCTCGACGTGCTCTCGATCTTCGCGGGGCAAGCGTCGCTCATTCTGCAAAACGCGATGCTGCTCAACGCGCTCCGCGCCGACAAGGATCGCCTCAGCGCCGAGCTCAAAGACAAACGTTTCGGCGAGATCATCGGCGTCTGCCCGTCGATGATGGAAGTGTTTCGCAAGCTGCAGAAGGTCGCGACGACCGACATCAGCGTCCTCATCACCGGCGAAACCGGGACGGGCAAAGAGCTCATCGCGCACGAGCTGCATCGGCGGTCGGGGCGCGCGAACGGGCCGTTCGTCGTCATCAACTGCGGCGCGATCCCAGAGAACCTGATCGAGAGCGAGCTCTTCGGTCACGTCAAAGGCGCGTTCACCGGCGCGGTCGCGTCGCGACCCGGGAAATTCCAGGTCGCCGACAAGGGGACGCTCTTCCTCGACGAGATCGGCGAGCTGCCGCTCAACCTGCAGGTGAAGCTGCTCCGCGCGCTCCAAGAGCGCGTCGTCTACCGCGTCGGCGACAGCAAGCCCGAGAAGGTCGACATCCGGATCGTCGCGGCGACCAACCGCGTCCTCGAAGAAGAGATCCGCGCCGGACGCTTCCGCGAAGATCTCTACTACCGACTCAACGTCGTGAACCTCTTCTTGCCGGCGCTCCGCGAGCGCGGCGACGACGTGCTCATCATCGCAAAGGCGCTCTTGTCGAAGTACGCCGACGAGCTCGTCTCGCACGTGCAGGGATTCACGCCGCAAGCGCTCTCGGCCATCAAGAAGAACCCGTGGCCGGGAAACATTCGGCAGCTCGAGAACCGGATCAAGAAGGCGCTCGTGCTCTGCGAGCAGACGCTCCTCGGTCCCGAGGATCTCGACCTCGGACGCGACGCCGAGAATCCGATCCTGCCGCTCGAGAAAGCGAAGGAAGAGTTTCAACGCAAGTACGTGCTCGAGGTGCTCGAGCGAAACAACGGCAACCGAACGCAGACCGCGCGCGACCTCGGCGTCGATCCGCGGACGATCTTTCGTTACCTAGAACGCGAGGCGAATCCGATGCCGGCCGGGGGATCGAACGCAGGCGGCGCGAGCGCGGGTGGCGGGACCGGCGGTGGCGCGGGCGGCGGCGAGAGGCATTCGTAGCGCTTCGCCGTGCTCGCGCCGCTCCTCTCCGATCCGTGTCCCGCCAAGACGCGCGGCGATCTCGAGTGGGATCGCGTGCTCGGCGCGGTCGCCGAACGTTGCGTCGGGACGATGGGGCGCGATCTCGCGCGTGCGCTCCCGTTCGCCGGGACGCGCGAGCGCGCACGCACCGCGCTCGCCGAGTCTGCAGAAGCGGCGCAGCTCGTGGCCGACGGCGAGCCGTTGCCCGTGCCCGAGGTCGCCGACGTGCGCGAGGCGCTCGATCGATTGCGCGTCGGTGGCGTGCTCGCTGCGCCCGAGCTGCGCGCGATCGCGCATGCGCTCGCGGCGGCGCGCGCGCTGCGTCGCTTTCTGACTGCGCGTCGCGAAAAGTCGCCGGCGCTCTTCGCCGCGTGCGCGACGGATCCGACGCTCGACGCGCTGGCGGACGAAGTGGGCGGCGCGTTCGAGGCCGACGGCACGCTCGCGGATCGCGCCAGTCCGCGGCTCAAAGAGCTCCGCAGCGAGTACGGCGTCTCGCGCCAGCGCATGGTCTCGCGCCTCGAAGATCTCATGGGTCGCTACGAGGGCGTCCTTCAAGATCGCTTCGTGACCGAGCGCGAGGGTCGGCGGGTCATCCCCGTCCGATCCGATTCGCACGAGCGCTTCCCTGGGATCGTCCACTCGACGAGCAGCAGCGGCGCGACGCTCTTCATCGAGCCGCGCGCCGTGATCCCGATGGGCAACCGCCTCAAGGTGCTCGAGGCGGAGGTGCAGCGCGAAGAGATTGCCGTCTACACGCGATTGTCGAGTCGTCTCGGCGACGCGCTGCCGAGCATCGAAGCGTGCGCCGACGCCATCGCGCTCGCCGACGTGCGCGCGGCCATCGGACGGCTCGCGAGCGATCTCACGATGACGTTTCCGAAGATCGTCGACGAGCCGCTCCTCGACGTTCGCGGCGCGCGCCATCCGCTCCTCGCGCTCGACCTCGGCGCGTCGAAGTCCGCTCGCGTCGTCCCCAGCGATCTCGCGATCGCGAGCGGACGCGCGATGGTCGTCAGCGGACCGAACGCCGGCGGCAAGACGGTGGCGCTCAAGGCGATGGGCCTCGCGGCGCTGATGGCGCGCGCTGGGCTCCCGTTCCCGTGCGATGCGGGGAGCACGGTGGGTCTCTTCGACGTCGTGCTCACCGACGTCGGCGACGATCAAAACATGCACAAGAACCTCTCCACCTTCAGCGCGCACGTGTCGAACCTCGCGGCCATCCTCGAAGCCACGACGCGCGGAGCGCTCGTGCTCCTCGACGAGCTCGCGGGCGGGACCGATCCACGCGAAGGGGAAGCGCTCGCGGCGGGTGTGCTCGATTCGCTGTGCGCGCGCGGCGGCGCGGTCGCGGCGACGACGCACTACGAGGGGCTGAAGGCGCTCGCGCTCGCGGACGATCGCTTCGTCAACGCGTCGGTCGGCCTCGATCTCGGCGCGATGACGCCGACGTTTCGGCTCGATCTCGGCGTGCCTGGCAGCTCGAGCGCGCTCGCGGTCGCGCGCCGCTTCGGCATGCCCTCGACGGTCATCGAGCGCGCCGAGCGCTTCCTGACGCGCGAGGATCGGAACTTCGAGTCGCTCATTAGAAAGTTGCACGACGAACGCGCCGCTCTCGAGCTCGCGCGTGGCGCCGCCGAAGAGCGCGAACGCGAGGCGCGATCCGTGCGCGTCCGTCTCGAGGCCGAGCTCGAGCTGACGAAAGCGCGCGAGAAGGCGCAGCTGTCGCGCGAAGGGCAAGAGCTGCTCGCACGCTTGCAGCGCGCGAAGGAAGACGTTCGCGCGGCCCAGGCGCGTCTTCGCGTGAAGAAACCGGACGAGGCGGCGGTGCGCGATGCGGCGCGCGCGCTGGAGCGAGTGGCGAACGAGGTCGCGATGGGCGGAGCGCTCGAGCAGCTCGTCGTACGCATCGACGATACGCCTCGCGCCGAGGTGCGCGCGAACGAGCTCCGCAAAGGAGCTCGCGTGTGGGTGCCGCGCCTCCGCGCGGAGGCCGAGGTGATCGACGTCGCGGGCGACAGTGTCCGCGTCGCGGCGGGTGGGTTGAAGCTCACGGTCCCGATGAGCGAGTTGCGCGCGGTGTCGTCGACGGAGCCGGAGACACCGGTCGCAAAGCGCACGACGGGGAAGCGCGAAGCCGCGCCGACGGGGACTTCGTCGTCTCCTCTCGAGGTGCCCATCCAGACGAGCGACAACTCCGTCGATCTTCGCGGTCTGCGAACCGACGATGCGCTCTCGCTCGCGATCACCTTTCTCGATCGCTCGCTCAACGAAGCACGTCGCGTCGCGTTCCTGATCCACGGTCACGGAACGGGCGCGCTCCGCGAAGCGATCCGCGCAGAGCTGAAGCAGAGCCGGTACGTCGCGCACTTTCGTCCCGGAGAGTCGGGCGAAGGGGGCGACGGCGTGACCGTCGTCTGGTTGACCTAGCACTCGAGCGCCGAGCGCGCGATTCCGCCCTTCGGGCAGGGGCGCCTACTGCTGCCGCCCCGGGCGCGGTGGCTTCTCCGTGATCCCGCCCGTCATGCCGCTCGAGCCGCCCGACGACGGGCACGCCGTGTACGGGACGTAGACGGGCGTCGAGATCGTCGTGCCTCCCCATCGTGCGTTGATGATCAACGCCGCGGCGCCAACACCGCAATAGGGGACCAAGTGACGCTAGCGGTCGTCTTGCCCGCGGCGATCGACGTCGCTTGCGGCAGAACGAAGTAGAACGGTGCTGGATTGTAGAAATGGTCGTAACCGACCGCGACCTGATCGGGTCCACCGGTCGGCCCGAACGACCGGCGCGAAAGCCATGCGGAGCCTTCCGGGTAGACCCTGTATCCCGACGCC
>JAYVXB010000365.1:0-16815 GCA_043785585.1 Deltaproteobacteria bacterium
CAGTGCGGTCCTGCTGACCGCGAGCGTCTTCTTGCTCCTGACTGCGTACTACCTGCTGAAGACGGCGCGCGAGCCCCTCATTCTCGAGAGCGGTGCCGAGATCAAGAGCTACTCGTCGGCCGGACAGGCGCTGCTCCTCATTCCGGCCACGTACCTCTACGGCCGGCTCGCCCAGAAGGTCGGGCGCATCAAGCTCATCACGGTGGTGACGCTCATCTTCGCGTCGAACCTCTTCATCTTCTTCGCGCTGCACGTCGCGGGGGTGCCCATCGGCATCGCGTTCTTCCTATGGGTGGGCGTCTTCAACATGATGATCATCGCGCAGTTCTGGAGCTTCGCGGCCGACGTCTACACGGAAGCGCAGGGAAAGCGTCTCTTCGCCATCCTGGGGATCGGCAGCACCGTCGGTGCCGTGGCAGGCTCCGCGCTCGCGAGCAGGCTCGTGCATCCGATCGGCGTCTACGGGCTGATGCTCACCGCCGTTGGATTTCTCCTCGCTTCGCTCTCGCTCACGATCGTCGTTCACCGCCGCGAGAAGCGAGCGAGCGAGGGCCGCGCGGCAGCCGCCAAGCACGACGCGAAAGATCCGAAGGGAGCCGCAGACTCCGCGGATGCCCCCCTCGGAAAGAAGGGAGGCTTCGCGCTTCTCCTCGGCGATCGCTACCTTCTCTTGATCGCGGCGCTCGCATTCCTCCTCAACTGCGTCAACACGAACGGCGAATACATCCTCGATCGCACGCTGCTCCAGCACGTGAAGGACATTCTCCCGGCAGGCGCGGACGCGCACGCGTTCAAAGAGGAATACGTCGGCGAGTTCAAGGCGCACTACTTTCTCTACGTGAACAGCGCGACGGTCATACTCCAGCTCTTCGTCGTGTCGCGCGTCATCAAGTACCTGGGGGTGCGCGTGGCGCTCTTCATCGCGCCCGTCATCTCGCTCGCCGGGTATTCCGCGCTGGTTCTTTTCCCCGTGCTCGGCATCATTTTCGCGGTGAAGATCTCCGAGAACACGCTCGACTACTCGGTGCAGAACACGTCGCGACAAGCGCTGTGGCTCCTCACGTCGCGCGACGAGAAGTACAAAGCGAAGAGCGTCATCGACGCATTCATCACGCGGTGTGGCGACTTCTTGTCGGCCGGCATCACCCTCGTCGGCGTGGCGCTCGGCTTCGCGACCGTGCACTTCATCATGATCAACGTCGCGCTCGCCGGTGCGTGGCTCACGGTGGTCGCGCTCCTCGCGCGTCAGCACAAGAAGCGCGAGGCGACCGCGGCCCCGAGCGCCGAGCGCGCCGAGCGCGCCGAGGCGACTGCGTAGCTCAGGTCAGTGTGTCGCCGCGCGCGTAGGCGCCGGGGGTTCCCCCGTACGCGCGCTGCCAGTGCCGAATGAGGTGCGACTGATCCGAGAAGCCCGCGTCCGCGGCGACTTGCGCGAGCGAGCGCCGCGTGCGGACGAGCGACTTCGCGCGCGCGAGTCGAAGGCAGACTTGGTAGGCGTGAGGCGGGACACCGACGCTGTCTCGAAAGACGCGAAGGAGATAGAACTTGCTGAGCCCCGCGACCTCGACGAGTTGCTCTAGGAGGATTGTCTCGGTCACGTTCTCCTGGATGTACGCGCGCACGCGGCGAACCGCGCGCCGCTCGACGTCCGTCGGCGGCGACACGCTCGCGCTCGTGCACCACGACCGCGCGAGATCCTCGAACCGTAGCTTTTGGTCAGCCGCTGTCTCGCCGCGTTCGAGCGACACGAATGCGCGCCGCGCAGACATCGCGAGCTCGTCGGCGAGGAACATCGCGGAGTGCTCGATGCCTCGCGGCGAGAGCCCGCGCGCACGCGCGAAGGCGAGGAACGCCTCCTGGCTCACGACCAACGCGCACGACCGCGTGCGCGGCGCGTGCCGCCGCCGTTCTGCGGCGAGCTCGCCCGGAGCGATGTAGTGCGTCGAGCCAGGACCGATGCGATGCGTCTGCCGTCGCACGAACAAGTCGGCCTCGCCCTCCTCGATCCAGAAGAAGACATGACTCTCGCTGACGATCGCCGCGCCGACGGGCGCTTCCGACGTGGTGCGCGTTGCCTCGAGCTCGGTCACGCCGGAGGATCGAAAGACGTCGACGAGTTGCCGGTCCATGCGAGGACCATTGCAAGGTCGACACCGGGCAGCGCCGACTGCCGGTCGCGCGTTCGAATCCGGGCGAGACGCCGATTCGCCACAGAGGTGACTTTTGTCACGCGCGATCGCCACATCGGCGTGCGGAGCTTCGTCCCGATGGCTCAACCTCCGTAGACCTCGATGCCGATCGTGCTGCGATATTGCGGATAGAGCAGCGGCACGCCTCCGAGGTGGGGCGCCGGGAGCGCGATGTTCAGCGGGCTGATGACGAGGAAGAAGAGGCGCGAGAGTTTCCATTCGAGGCCAAGAGGATTCACTCCGAGGTAGATCCCGGTGCTACCCGACGGCGCGCCGTAGAAGTTACTCAGCTGGTACGATGTGCCGAGGCTGACGGACGTCCTCAAGTTGAACTTCTCGTACGCCAGCGGGAAGCGAAGCATCGCCGTCCCGTACACGTTGATGACGCCGCGTCGAACGGGCGTCCCGTTGACCGCGAGCCACGGGTTCCACTCGCCGTCGAGTCCGAACGTCCAGTGTTTGCTGAGTCGCATGCGAGCGCCGACCGAGCCCGCGAGCGCCGCTTTTTCAATCGACGCGGACAACGCAGCGGACGCGCCCCAAGCCGTCTGCGACGGATCCTTCGGACCCGGCTCCTTCACGGGGACGACCGTCGGAGGCGGCGGCGCGTGCTCGCTCGTAGGGGCCGGCGCAGGCGCGGGCGCTTCGTTGGCGGCGCGGGCGGTCGTCGGCGCGAGGAGGAGCACGATCGAAGTCGCGAGTGTCGCCGCAGCGATCGCCGTCGCCTTCCGACGCCGCGCTCGCCGCGCTGCCGCCGCGATCACGAGGAGAAGCCCGGAGGCCACCGCTCCGACGCTCGCGCCCGTGTTGCCCACTTGGCATCCACAGCTCGCGGAGTCTTTGTATTGGTTCTCCGGCGCGTCGCACCAGTTGTTTTGCGACGTACAGCCGGGCGAATAGGAGAGATATTTGTCGAGCATCGCGTCCACGGAGGCCACCTTCTGATCGTGTGTCTGTTTGGGATCGAGCGTCGCGCGAAGAAGCGCCGCCGATGCTTCGGTCGCGAGCTCTCGCCTTCGTTTTCGCAGCGCGTCTGCGTCGTCGCAGTGGTCGAGCAATGTCGAATGAGCGGGGCCGTCGACGGACTCGTTGACGCTTCCGTTCACGGCGTCGAGCCAGTCGAGGACGACCGTGATCTTCAGCTCGTCCGCCGTTCGGTACGTGTGCGTGAAGCTGTCTTGGACGGCGTGCATCGCCTGACCGATGCGCACGTAGTACGTGGGTAGTGGAGCGTCGACTCCGCCGCGAATCGAGAGATGCACCTGCAGCGTCGTGCGCTTCGTGAGGTCCGGCATGCCTGCGGCGTCGAGGCCGTCGATCGCCTCGAGCGCTCGCGTGCGAATGAACGCGCGGCACGCGGTGATCGCCGCCTCCGATCCGCCCGGCTCCTTTTCGTTCGGCCCGCGGAGACAGTGCTCCTGCTGCCCGTCCGGGTTGCCGTGCACCTCCGCGAGCTGACTGAGATCGCTCGATCCGCGCCCCTTGAGGTCGTTGTCGCGAACACCGAGGAGCAGCGTCGCAGCGCCCAAGTCCTTCATGTCGCCTTCCGGCGTGAACTGGACGTCGTCGACCAGCGCCTGTTCGTCGGACGTGGTGGCCAACGGCGCGGCGGTCGCGAGGTCGAGCCTCACCGCTCGCAGCGCTTGCGACGTGATCGTCTCGTGGCACCCGACCCCGAGGGTGTTGTGGATCGTGTACCCGTGGGCGATGCCCGGGATGGCGACGGCGAGTACGGCGGTGAGTACGACTGCTGAAGTTCGCATTCCGCGTACGCAGGTAGCAAGCTGCGCGCCGCTAGCGCGGCCTCGCCCAAATCGTGCTTCGATGGCGGCATGTCCCGATCGCGTGTGCCGGTCTCGCCCGAGGAGCGCGCGCCGCTTCTCGAGGCGCGTCGTGAGGCGAAAATGACGTCGAGCGCGCACGTGTATGTTCGCGGCTCGACGCACCGGTTCTACGATTGGCTTCTCAGCAGCCGCGGCGAGTCGCTGCCAAAGGCGCCGGCGATCTGGATCGGCGGAGATTGTCATCTCGGAAACTTCGGGCCGCTCGCGCGCACGGATGGCGCGATCGAGCTCGGTCTGCGCGATCTCGATCAGACCGTCATCGGCTCTCCCGCGCACGACATCGTGCGCCTCGCTCTCTCGATGGCGATGGCGATTCGCGCATCGGGTCTCCCCGGCGCGACGACGCTTCGCGCGGTCGAGCAAGTGGCGCGCGGATACGAGCGCGTGCTCGAAGCGAGCGCGGCGCGACGCGAGTTCGTCATCGGACCCGCGCCGGAGCAGGTCACCAGGCTTCTCCGCGTGGCCGGGCATCGCTCGCGCAAGGAGCTCTTGAACGAGCGTGTCGGCGTCGAGGAGCGAGGCGTCATTCCGATCGGCAAGCGCTTCTGGCCGCTCACGGACGAGGAGCGACGCGGCGTCGAAGAGCTCGCCGCGACCGAGAAATTCCGAAGGCTCGTGACGAGCCTGACGAGCCGGAGCGATCGCGATCGTGTCGATCTGCTCGACGCGGCGTATTGGGTGAAGGGTTGCAGCTCGCTCGGTCTCTGGCGCTGCGCCGCGCTCGTCCGCGTCGGAGGCGGAAGGAAGGGGCGCGCGCTCGCCATCGTCGACATCAAAGAGGCACACGCGCCGCTCGCGCCACGTGCGCGTGGCGCCAAGCTCCCAAAGCACGACGGGCAGCGCGTCGTCGCGGGTGCGCGAAAGCTGTCGCCGTACCTCGGCTCACGCATGATCGCGGCGAGCGTCCTAGGAAAGCCGGTGTCGGTTCGCGAGCTCTTGCCGCAGGACTTGAAGTTCGAGATGCACCGGATCACCGACGCCGACGGACGCGAGATGGCGGCGTACATGGGGAGCGTCGTCGGCATCGCGCACGCGCGTCAGCTCGCGCCCGCGCAATGCGCGACGTGGCTCGAGACGTTGCGCAAAGAGAGCGCGAACGGATCGACGGCGCCCGCATGGCTCTGGGCCGCGGTGGTCGATCTGGTCGCGTTGCACGAAGGCGCGTACCTGGAACATTGCCGGAAGCACATCTCGGCGGAGGAGACCAGTCGCGGGGCGAGCGACATCGTGTCGCATCACGCGTCGGTCTGAAGGCTCGCGGCACGCGTCGATCGGAAGGCTCGAGACCGAATCGCGCGAATCGCCACGTGGCGAAACGCCCTAGAAAGACCATTTCGCCACGATCTTCAGAAGTAGCCGTGCAGTCCGAGCCCCTTTTGCGTCTCGCTGACGACGGGGACGATCTTCACCGGCGACCCGTGCAAGGACGGAATGAGAATTCCCATTCCGGCGCCGACGATCGATCCGCCGACGCTGTCGGTGATGAAGTGCCGGCCCGCCATGACGCGCGCCGTGGCGACGAAGCCCGCCGTCACGCCGCCGAGGGCGAGAACGAAATACGGGAGACTCGAGTTGGGGTGCAGGCGCTTCGTTGTCATGTACGCCGATGTTGCGCTCGCCCAACTGACTGCCGCGTGACTGCTCAAGAACGACTGGCTCGCGTCCGCGTTGTTGCGATCGGCAAGCGGCGCCGCCTCGCCATAGAGGTAGGGGCGCGGTCGGCCCGCTGCGAGCGTGAGCATCGTCGAGACCGCCGTCGCGCTGAGCGCCGACTCCGCGATGACCACCGCGTCGTTCAACGCGTCGAGCGCGCCTTCGTCGACGACGAGGAGCGACGCCGCCGCCAGTCCGATGCCGTAGAGACCGAAGTCCGACGCCGTCGCCCAGCCAGGGCTCCAAAAGCCCGCCGTGGTTTTGTCGATCGCGTTCAGCGTGCTCGGATCACAAAGCGGCGCGCAGAAGGCGTGTTGCGTCTGGACGAGTCGCGCGGCCGCGAACACGATGCCGATGCCGAGGATCGGAAGATCGACCTCGGCGTAGAGTTGGAACGCGGGCTTCAACGGATTCTTCGGCTCTGGCACGATCGGCGTGAGCTCGGACGCCTTCGCGATCTGCTTCGCGTCCTCGACCTTCTGCGGGGCAGCGCTCGGCCCCGGTGTCGCGATGCTCGCGGACGTCGTTGGAGCAGCGGACCCAGAAGCGGATGCGGACGCTGACGCGGACGCTGACGGCGTTGGTGCGCCGAGGTTCTGAGCTTGGGCGGCGACGGCGACACCGACCGAGATGGCGACGAGCGCCGACGATGCCGCGTACTTCTGACGTGAGGATCGCATTGTCGATTGGACGATGCCGCGTGCGTTGTCGGCTGTGTTGCACGAAGTTGCGACAATCGATGTGGACGATCTGTGCTCTGTGCGCCGCGAGTCCGCGAGTTACCGCGCGAGGGCACGCGCGACGACATAGCCGACGACGCCGACGATCCACATCGCGGCGCGCGCGCGCATCCTTTCTCGGAGCGCCCAATAGGGGGCGAGCGGGACGACAAAGAACGCGGCGGCAGCGCGCCACCTAGGATGACGCCGTGCGAGACCGAAGACGATCGTCGCGTGCGCGGTGACCGCGATCGCGAATGCGACGACCACCGCGACGAACGCGACGCCGTCGTTCACGAACCGCCGTCCGTGCTCGGCGCGCCATCCACCGGCGGTGCAGGAGATTTCTTTCGCGCGCTTCGGTCCGGCGCGGCGTTAGGTCCGGTCATCTCGACCGTCCCTTCCGAATCGACGACCGCGCCGCCGCTCACTCCACCGACGGCGAGCGCCTTCGCCTCGGGCATCACGTCGCCGTGCGCGTCGCGCCAGACGCCAGGCGCGAAATACAGCGTCCCGACGTCGTTTCGGACCGCGGTCCACGGCGAGAATCGGCTGCCAGGTGGCGGTACGACCCATCGGCCGAGCTTCCATCCCCACCGCCGTCGCCGCCACTCCCACTCGCCGTCGATCCATACGGCCTGGCTGTCCGGCTGCGGCGGCAGGATCTCGGCGCGCGCCGGCGGCGGCGGATACGGCACCACGACGAGCGCCGCGGTCGGCTGCTGCACGTACACGGGGCGCGGCAATTCTGCGTTGCACGCCCAGACGAGAAGTCCAGCGAGCACTCCGACATAGCGGCCCTTCATTCTCTCGACAGCGTTAGCATCATTGGTGCCGATCGGGCAGGCGCGAGGAGGCGCATAGTGCACGCTTGATGCCACGACACGGGTGGTTCGTTCGTTGCTTATCGCCGGGCATGATCGAGGGATGCGTGCGCGTAGCGACGGGATCATCCGCCTTGCTCGCGCTCGTCCTGCTCTCGGCGTGCGCGTCGATCCCTCAGGGGCACTCGGCGATCGACGATCTGACGATCCGCGGGGTACAGAAGATCGACGACTCGGATCTCGCGGCCAAGCTCGCAACGGCGCCGAGCCCCAAGCTCATCGGACTCTTTCGCGGCGTGGTCTACGACTACGAAGTCTTCAACCGCTCCGCCCTTCAGCGCGATCTCGCCCGCGCCGAGCGCTTCTGCCGCGCGCGCGGATTTTTCGAAGCCCACGCGCGTGCGGGTCGCGTCATCCCGACGGGGCAAAACCACGTTCGCGTCGAGATCGTGATCGAAGAGGGGCTCCCTGTCGTCGTCGACGAGGTGAAGATCGAAGGGCTCGACCGACTTCCCCCGACCGTCGCCGCGGCCGCGCAGAAGGCGGTCACGGACAAGCTCGTGAAGGGCAAGATCTACGACGAGGACGACTTCAAGGCGGCCGAGGTCGAAGCGCGTCGCGCACTGACGGACCGCGGGTACGCGTACGCGAAGGTGGCGCCGGACGCGTACGTCGACTTGGTGAAGCACGTCGTGAATACCGTCTTCGTCGTCACACCTGGGGAGCCCGCGGTCTTCGGCAAAGTCACGATCGTAGGACTCGAGGGCAGCGGCGCCGGACCGCTTCCCAAGGACATCCCCGAGGCTCCCGTGCGTCGCGCCATCGCGATCCAAGAGGGCGATCCGTACTCGACCGAGGCGCTCGCCGCGTCGACGCAGGCGCTCTTCGATCTCGAGGTCTTCAGCGCCGTCGAGATGCTCCCGGAGCTTCCGGACCCGCCGCCAGCGTCGCACATCGTGCCGCTCACCGTGAAGGTGACGCCGACCGCCCTCCACCAACTGAAGCTCGGAGGTGGCGTCGAGCTCGATCAAATCAAGACGGACGTGCACCTCCTCGTCGGCTGGGAGGATCACAACTTCCTCGGCGGGCTCCGCGATTTCACCGTCGATTTCAAGCCGGGCGTCGTTCTCTATCCGACGCGCATCAACAACTTCGTCGTCCCCGACACGCTCCTCCCCGAAGCGCGCCTGCGTCTTCAATTGAGGCAGCCCGGGTTCATCGAATCTCGGACGAGCCTCTTCATACGTCCCGAAGCGAACATGTTCCCGCTACTCGTGCAGACGAAGCCTCTGCCCGAGGATCCCGTCGTCGGCTACCACGAGATTCGCGGGGCCATCGGTCTCGACCGCACGCTTTGGAAGCTCTTTGGAAGCATCAGCTACAACGTGCAAGTCGAGAATCCGTTCGTCTACAAAGGCGAGCTCGATTCGGCATTGAAGACGTTGATCATCGCGTATCCCGAGCTTCTTTTGCAGCTCGATCTCCGCGACAGCAAGGTTCATCCGCACAAAGGAATCTTCATCGGCAATGACATTCAGATCGCCGGATTGGGAGGGAGCGTCATCGATCTGAAGGTGCAGCCCGAGGTGCGCACGTACATTCCCGTCGCTCGCAAGATCACGTTCGCGACGCGCGGATCGCTCGGGTTCTTGTTTCCGTCGAGCTACGGAGGCGTGATCGAGAATCATCTGAGCGAGCCCGTGACGCCGGAGAATCGCGCGGAGCGCGTTCGCGACATCCAGACGACGCTCTTTCGCGGTTTGTTCTCCGGCGGACCCACCTCCAATCGCGGATTTCCGATTCGCGGTGTCTCGCCGCACGGCGTCGTCCCGTTCCTCAATCCGTCGACGGCCGTACAACAGGTCGCGCTCGCGTGCGCGCCGTCGGCGACGGGCGCGGTGAGCACGGATCCCGTCTGCTCGATTCCAGTCGGCGGCTTCACGCTCTGGGAGCTCTCGAACGAAGTCCGGTTCCAAGTGGCCGGGCCGTTTTCGGCCGCCACCTTTTGCGACATGAGCGACGTCTCTCCAAAGCCCGCGAACCTTCGGTTCGGTCATCTGCACTTGTCGTGCGGCTTCGGCGTTCGATACGAGACGCCGATAGGTCCACTCCGCCTCGACATCGGCTATCGAATCCAGCCGTTTCAAGTGCTCGGCTATGCGAACGAGGACGCCGCGTTCGCCGCGAATCCGACGGAGGGCGTGCAGCCGAAGATCTTCGGCGTTCCGCTCGCGGTCGCGTTCGGAATCGGAGAAGCGTATTGAGCGCCGCGCGCACCGTCCGTACGCGCAGCCGCGCGTGGAGCGCCCTCGGGACCGTCGCGTCCGTCGTCGGAGTCGCGCTCGTGTTCCTTGGCGCGATCATCGTCGGGCTTCTCCTTCACCTGGATCTGCCGTCCGCGCGAAGGTTCGCGACGTCGCAGATCAATCGCGTGCTCGCGACGCCGTTGCAGGGCTCGATACGCATCGAACAAATCGACGGGCTCGGGATCTACGGCGCGGACGGAGCCCGGGTGGTCGTGCTCGACCCCGACGGCGTGCAGGTGATTCGTCTCGACGGCGTGCGCGCGCGGATCTCGCTCCTCGGCCTCGTGCGCTCGGTGCTCTTCGGGAAAGGGGACATCGAGGTCATCTCTCCGAGCATCACTGTCGACAGCGCCGATGCGAACCTCGATGTCGACGCGAGCGGGACGCCGCGGATTGCGCGCGCGTTCGCGTTGAAGCCGAGAGGGCCCGGCAATCCGGGCGCGCGCGACGTGCGGGTGTCGCTCCCGCAGATCCGCATCGCGCATGCTTGGGCGCACGGTGCGCTGAACGTGGTTCCACCCCTCGACGCGGACGTCGACGGCGTCCACGGCGCGGTGTCGGTCGTCCACGGCCAGGTGAACGTCGACGTCTCCGAGGCCAAGATCGCGATGCGCGGCATGCCGCGGGGCGCGAACGCCGTCGGCACCGGCACGACGCACGTCGCGGTGCCGTCGAAGACCGGGCGCGCGTACGGCGTCGCAGCGTCGTTTGCGGGCATCGTCGGCGCGATCCCCGCGACGGCGCTTTTC
The DNA here is from genome assembly GCA_043785585.1 of Deltaproteobacteria bacterium. Classification (GTDB taxonomy): domain Bacteria; phylum Myxococcota_A; class Polyangia; order Polyangiales; family Polyangiaceae; genus JBBQXV01. The sequence goes on from JAYVXB010000365.1 coordinate 10,285, forward strand.
GAGCTCGACGAAGATCGCATCGACACGGTCGTCGACGTCGCCGACGTGGCCGCCGAGGATCTTCGGGGCCTCGTTCCCGAGGCGCCTCTCTATGGCCGCATCGGCGCACACCTCGAGGCGCACGGCACGTTGTCGCGCTTCGATGCGATCGCGCGGACGAAGCTCGGCGAGGGGACCGTCGACGTCGTCGGAGCTTTCACGATCGGCGACGAAATCGGCGCGGTCGTGACGGTCGATGCACGCGCCGTCGACGTGCGCTCGTTCGCGCCGTTCGCGCCTCCGTCGGTGCTCGGTGCGACGACGAACGCGTCGATGAAGATCCAGCGCGACGGCACGCTCACGGGCGTCTACACGTTGGACGTCCTCCACGGCAACGTCGGCGCCAACGTGGTTCCTCACGCCGCGCTCCGCGGCGATCTTCAGCGAAGCAAGAGCCGCGCGCTCGGCGGCTTCGACATCATCGTTCGCGGTCAAGGCACGATCGACGAGGCGGGTGCGCCGAGCCAGATCGTCTTCGACCTCCACCCCGTTGCAGGCGCACCCGTCGTCGACGTCGACGTGCGAACATCCATCCCGCGACTCGATGCCTTCACGCGCGTCGGACCGATCGGGCAGGGCCGCGCGACGTTGCATACCAAAGGTGTCGTCCACGTCGCCGACTCGTTCGTCGACGCCAACGTCGACGGCGCCGTCGACGACTTCGCGCGCGGTCCGGTGCGCGTCGCGCATGCACATGTCAGCGGCCACGTCCGCGGCAAGCTCCCGGCGGCGGCGCTCGAGCTCACGCTCGTTGCCGATGGCGTCAATGCAAAGGGGCTCGTCTTCTCGCACGCACTCCTCCAGTCGCGCGGCACGCTGACGGAGCAGGACGCCGAGCTCACGGCCGAGGGGGTCAACGCACCGCGCGTGCAAGCTCACGCGATCGTCGACCTCGGCGCGGCGACGACGATTCGCGCGGGTCGACTCCGTTTGTCTCGCGACGACGTCACTGTCGTAGCGACGGTGGGCTCCGTCCGCATCGCAGCCGACGACGTCCGCGTCGACCACGTCGTCATCGAGGGGCTCGGTCAAACCGCGCACGCGACGGCGCACCTGACGCCGTCGTCGTTCGCCGTCCGCGCCGATTCGAAGGGGCTCGATCTCGGGCGGCTCGGCAAGCTTCTCCGCGTCGAGAAGATACTCCTCGCCGGGAACGGCTCGTTCGACGTCGACCTCGCGATAGCGGGCAACGCGGCGACGGGGCGCGTCGTCGCCGATTTTTCGCACGTCTCGTTCCCGACGGTCGTCGACGCGAGCCTCCACGTCGACGCCGTCATCAAGGGCCGACGCGCCACCGGCCACGCGCGCGCGTCGATCGCGAACGTGGGGTACCTCGACGTGACGACGACCGACGCGGAGCTCGCGGGCGCGGGTCCGCTCACGCTCGATTCGTGGAAGCAGGGATTCGGAACCGCCGAAGTCGATGGCGAGTTTGATCTCGCGGCCGCGTGGAAGCTCCTCCCGAAAGACGCGCTGCCGATCGACGACGTCGCCGGCAAGCTCACCGTCAAGGGGCGCATCGCGCGCGCGTCGGTGCGCGAGACGATCCCCGAGCTGATGCTCACCGCGTCGACGCGCGGGCTCGTCGTCGCGGGCGGCGGGAAACGACCTCGTCCGATCCCTGCCAGCGACGCGTCGACGTGGCACGTCTCCGGGATCGACGTAAACGTCGACGCGAGGATCGACGGCGACAAGGGGAGCTCGGAGCTCGTTGTTCGCCTCTTCGACGACAAGGGCGAGCTCGCTGCCGTCGACGCCAAGAGCAAGGCGGTCCCGTACGCCGCGATCCTCGCTGAAGGGAGCGATCTGGTCGCCATCGCGATGAAGACGCGCTTCTCTGCGACGGCCGTGTTCCCGCGACGGAGCCTCGAGAAGCTCAAGCCGTTCTTCGATACGAAGGATGCGCACGGCGACGTCGAGGCGTCGATCGGCTTCGAGGGGACGATCCTCGAGCCGAACGTCGAGGTTCTCGCGAAGGCGCACGGCCTCAAGTCGGCGACGGCCCCGGTGACGATGAAGATGGGCGTCGATCTCGTCGCGCACTACGACGGGACGCACGCCGACGCCGCGTTCACGATTCACTCGCCGAAGGCTGTCGTGCTCGTGGGGAACGTTCACGGCGCCATGAAGGTGGCCGACGCGCTCTTCAGGAAGCCTGGCGAGGAGATCGCGTGGGACGCCTCGGCGAGCGCACGCGCGACCGCCTTTCCCCTCGGCGCGGTCGCAGCGCTCGCCGACCGCCAAGTTCGCGGTCAGGTGACCGGCGATCTCTCGATCACGGACTTCCACAAGGACGCGCGCGCCAAGCTCGACGCCTCGATCGCGAACCTCGAGATCGGCGCGCAGAAGCTGACGGGGGCGAAGATCGCGGCGTTCATCGACGAGTCCCGACTCCACGCCTCGGCGCGCGTCGATCAGACGGACGGCTTCGCGCGCGCGAGCGCCGTCGTCGGCTTGAAGTGGGGCAGCCTTCTCGTTCCGATGCGCGACGACGCGCTCGAGAGCGAGGCGTCGCTCGAAGCGAGTCGCTTCCGCGTGTCGGCCCTGCTCCCTCTCGTCGAAGACATCTTCAGCGATCTCGACGGGCGACTGGACGCGCGCGCGAGATTCACGATGGAGCCGAATGGCAAGTCGCCGCGCCTGCAAGGGAACGCGCAATTGAGCGAAGGGCTCTTTCAGCTTGCGGTGATGGGTGAGGAGTACCACGGCGTCGCCGCGAAGCTCAGCGTGCAACCGGACGGCTCGGCTCGGCTCGACGACGTCGTGGCGTACGGCGTCACCGGGAAGCTCACCGGGAGCGCCGCCGGACACTTCGACGGACTTCACCTCGTCGACGCGCAGGGCTCCGCGACGATTCCGAAAGGCCAGGCGCTGCCGCTCGACGTCAACGGAACGTCCATGGGCGACATCTACGGCGACTTCAAGGTCGACGCGAAGGCATCACCCGATCGAAAAATCCTGAACGTCGCGGTCGACGTCCCCTTGATGCACGTGCGCTTGCCTCCGTCGACGACGCGCACGGTCCAGGAGCTCGACGAGCCGGCGAACACCCACGTCGGGACATACGATCGCGTGACCCACCGTTTCGTCGAGCTTCCAATCGACGGAGAAGACCTGCGTCCGCCGAAGGCGCCGTCGACTCGCTCCACCGAGATCATCATCGTCGTGGACCTGGGGAGGGACGTCCAGATCGAGCGCGGGACTGGCCTCAAGGTCGCGCTCGACGGGACGGCCACGATCCGGGTCGCCGCCGAGACGCGCGTGTCGGGGCAGATTCGCCTGCTGTCTGGGACGGTGGACGTGCAGGGCAAACCGTTCGAGATCGAGAAGGGGATCATCACGTTCGTCGGGAGCGATCCGTCGAACCCCGACGTCGTGATCACGGCCGGCTGGACGGCCCCGGAAGGCACGCGCGTCTACGCGGACTTCAACGGCTCGCTCAAGTCGGGTCGTGTCACGCTGCGATCGTCGCCGCCGCGTCCGAACAACGAGATACTCGCGCTCATCTTGTTCGGGACCGTGAGCGGCTCGTCCGCGACTCCGTACACGCAGTCGACGACGAGCGGTGGCGCGGTCGCAGGTAGCGCCGCCGCGGGCGCGGCCGGCGGCACGGTGACCCAGGGATTGAACCGCGCGCTCGACTCACTGACGGGGCTCGCGATCTCGACGAAGATCGATACCTCGTCCTCGACCAATCCACGTCCTGAGGTCGAGATCCAAATCGCGCGCAACATCTCGCTTCAGGTCGCGATCGTCCTCGGGACGCCGCCGCCTGGAACGAATCAGGATACGACGTACTTGACGATGGACTGGCGCTTCGCTCGGCGGTGGTCGCTTGCGACCACCTTCGGTGACAAGGGGAGCTCGATCGGCGACGTCATTTGGCAGTACCGCTATTGAGCGTGCGGCCAAGCACCTGGCTGACTCCGAGTCCGATCAAAATGGACGCCGCGAACAGGTAGACCGCGGTCATCGTGACTCCGATGACGGCGACCCCGGCGAGGTAGCCGTCGCCGTTCCCGACGGTGAAGACGAAGAGCTTGTAGCCGAGACCGAGCACCACATGAAGGAAGACGACGACGATCGTGCCGATCGAAAGCGGCAGATCGATTCGCGCTCGACGAGGGATGCCCACGCGGAAGAGGGCTGCGATGATGCCGTAGAGCAGGAGGAGTCCGGCAATCCCTTGCGCAGCTTGCGCCCAAAGCGGGTCGTCGACGCCGAGCGACGGCTCGCGCGCGCGCCGCAGCGCCCAAGCGAGCCCCGTTCCGAGGAGCGCGACGACAGCGCTCGCGCCCGACAGACCTACGCACACGCCGAGCGCGAGGATGCGCTTTCTGATCCACGAGCGCTCGGTGCCGGTCTGTGCTTCGAACGCGTCGAACACAGAGTGGATGCCGGTGGAAGCCAGCCACAGAAAGGTGATGGCGGCGAGCGGCGTGACCGAGCCGCCGTTCCATGCAGCGATTCGAAGGAGCTCGCGACGCGCGACGTGGGCGGTGTCGGTGGGCATCGAATCGAGGAGGGGCGCAACGAGCGACCAGTCGCGCAGCGCGAGCTTTGCGGCGATGAACGCAGCAACGACGGCGAGCGGCAGCAAGGAACCAAAAAGCCAAAACGCCATCTCCGCGGCAAGGCCGAGCGCGCGTGTCTTCGTCAGGTGACGATAGAGCCGCTCGAGGAACGCCAGCGCCCGGGTGCGCGCCGCGGTCACTTTCCGGGGAGCGGAGTGTGGCAACCGCTCGTGTCAGCGCATCCAGCGGATTGTGCGCAGCTCACGCAGCTCGTCGTGCAGACGTCGACGCAATGCGACTCCGTCTTCTTGCATGGACCGTCGCAGCCATTGTCCATGCACTGCGATTGGCATGTCGCGCTCGTCTGCGCGCACGCCGTCTGACAGGCATCGAACCGGCTGACGCACGAGGTGCATCCGAGCGCATCAGGGGCTCCGGCGTCGGCGGCGACGGTGTTCCCGGTATCGATGGCGTCGGCTGCCGCGTCGGCGACGACCTTGTCGTCCGTACCGACGATGAGCTCACAACCACACGTGGTCAGTGCGGCGAGCGAGAGGAAGACGACGATGACGTTCACCAAGTTCCTCCAATTCCGAAGGGGGTAATCCGAATCGCCGAGCGCGGAGGCAGCTCTTGCGACGGCTCTTGCGACGTCAGGACGAGGTACGTCGCGACGCCGACGGCGACTAGACCGACACCGAGCGTCACGTCGGCGATGCGTGAATGGGTTCGCGCGTCGTCGTTCGCCTGAACGCCCGCTGCGTCGCGGCAGACGGCACCGCTGCAAAGCGCGTCGCTTCGCGAGCGATCCGCCAACGCACGCGCACCGAAGTACACGCCCGTCGCGACCGAAAGCACCCCCGCGCCTCCGACGGTCCATCCGACCGTGCGCCTCGTGGCGACACTCTTGCGGCGTGCGGTCTCTGCCGCGGTGAGACCGCCCGGCGCGACGAGCAACCAACGCGGCTCTCCTTCGCTCAACGTCGCGTAGTACCGGGCATCCGCGTGGCCAGGCGTCATGACGACCACGTGGTGCTCGCCGGGATTCGCGGGCCGCAATCGGCCCAGCGCTGCAGTCTCGAGCACGGCGCCGTCGAGCGTGACCGTCGTGCCGGCGGGCGCGTCGACGATCGTGATGGCGAGGTGAGGGACGCGCCGTTCGAGACTCGCGACCCGCTCGAGAACGTACGCGCGACGATCGTCGTTCGCGGGGAGCTGCGACGCGAGAAGGCTGAAATGTTGCCAGGCGCTCGCGAGCTGCCCGAGCCGCTCTTCGCACGCCGCGAGGTTGAGCAAGGTGCCGGGCGCGAAGTCGATGCGAAGGCTCTCGGCGAATCTCGGGCACGCGCGTGCCGCGTCGCCCGCTTCCATCAGCGCGCGGCCCTCACGGAAGAGGACCTCCGCGTCGGCGGTAGCGCGCGTCTGCCCGAGCACGGACGACGCGCTGAGCGACACAGCGAAGATCATCGCGAGGGTTTCGAATCGGGGCATGGATTCGCTCGTGGATCAGTGGCGTCGATCGAACATGCGGTTTGGTTTGCTCTCGGGTGGGGTCACGGCCGCTGTGATTGGTGTCACCGCGGCAGCGGTTCGCCTCACCACCACCACCGGGACGGCTGCCGTCGTCGCGGCCACAGGCGCGCTGGTCGTCGCGGCCGCAGGTGTCGTCGTCGCGGCCGCAGGTGCGGTCGTCGTCGCGGCCGCAGGTGCGGTCGTCGCAGTCGTCGCGGCAATCGCCTGCGACTCGGGGACGAACGCAGGCAAATCGAACGACCGCGCGCCCGCCGCCGACGCGAAAGACGACGAGCGGAATGTCACGAACGTCGCCATGACGAGCACCATCGCGCTCGCGATCGCGACCAGGACGAGCGAGCGACGCGGGCGCGGGCGCGGGGCCGCCGGGAGCTCCATCGCGTGGGGCGCAAACGACGGCGGGACCGGCGTCATCATCGCGCGCGGAATGTCCTCGCCGCTGATC
>JAYVXB010000366.1:0-16769 GCA_043785585.1 Deltaproteobacteria bacterium
CACGACGGCGGCAACGTCGGCGACGGCTCGACCACCCACGACGGGGCGACGGGAAACGACGGATCGACCGGCAACGACTCCGGGCCGTGCGTCGGCCTAAAATGCCAAATCCCGAAATGCGACGGCGGCGCGACGACGAAGATCACCGGGACGGTCACCGATCCGGCCAAGATCAACCCCGTCTACAACGCGATCGTCTACGTCCCGAACGCGATGGTGCCGGATCTCCCGGTCGGTCCGACATGCGACGTCTGCGGCGCTCGCCCGCCGGGTGGCGAGCCGATCGTCCTCACGTTGAGCGCCGCCGACGGAACGTTCACGCTCTCGAACGTCCCCGCGGGGACCGACGTCCCGCTCGTCGTGCAGATCGGCAAGTGGAGACGCATCGTGAAGATCCCCACGGTCACGGCGTGCGCCGACAACGCGCTCGACAAGGAGCTCACGCGCCTCCCCAAGCGAAAGGCAGAAGGGAACCTGCCGCAAATCGCCGTCGCCACCGGCGGCTGCGATCAGCTCGAGTGCGTCCTTCGAAAGATGGGCGTCGACGACGCGGAGTTCACCGTTCCGACCGGGACGGGGAGCGTTCACGTCTTCGTCGGCAACGGCGGAGGCTCGGTCGTCAACAGCCCCGCGGCGACGACGCTCTGGTCGAGCCCGACCGCGCTCGCGAAGTACGACATGGTGTTGAATGGCTGCGAGTGCATGGCCGACGAAGTCAGCAAGCCGCGCACGTCGATTCAAAACATGGCGGACTATGCGTCGCTCGGCGGGCGCTGGCTGGGCACGCACTACCAAAACTATTGGCTTCGCAACGCGCCGTTTCCCATTCCGTACACGGCGGCGTTCTCGTCGGCCGACGGCTTCGGTGCGGACTCTCTCGCGCTCAACGTGAACACGACGATGCCGAAGGGGCAGGCGTTCGCGGCGTGGCTCGTCGCGGTCGGCGCGTCGACGACGTCGGGCGTCGTGACGCTCGATACGATGCGGCACAACACGAGCGCGGTGACGCCGCCGTCGACGATGTGGCTCTCGGGGAACGACACGACGTCGACCCCGCCGGCGGAGGTCGCGCTCTATACGTTCAACACGCCGTTCCCTTCGAGCGCGGTCGATGCGGGTGTCGTCGGCGACGCTGCGCCCTGGGGCGACGCGGGGCATGGGATGGCGTGCGGAAAAATCGGGTACGCCGATTTTCATGCGTCGCTGGTCAGCGCAACACCGGGCGCGTTCCCGAGCGAATGCTCCACGGCGCCGATGACGAACGACGAGAAGGCGCTCGAGTTCACGCTCTTCGATCTCGGCGGCTGCGTGCAGGACGACACGATGGCGCCGAAGATGCCGCCGCTGCGCTGACGTCAGGGCGCGTGCTGCGCGATCTCGCGCATCGCCTTCACGATGCCGTCCCTCTGCGGAACGGATGCCTGCTCGAGGTTGTCGGCGAGGCCGATCCCGGGCACGTGCGCGCCCGCGAGCAACCGCGGCGGCGCGTGAAGCTCGTAGAACAGCTCGTCGACCGTGCGGCGGATCAGGTGCTCGCCGAAGTTCGTCACCTCGGTCTCTTCGTTCACGAAGATCACGCGGTGCGTGCGGCGGATGCTCTCTTCGAGGCACGCCCAGTCGTACGGCCAGAGCGATCGCAGATCGATCACCTCGACCTCGATCCCTTCCCCCGCGAGCTCGTCGGCCGCCTTCGTGCAAACCTGAACCATGCGGCCGTAGCAGACGACCGTGACGTCGCGTCCGGCGCGCGCCGTCCGCGCTTGGCCGATCGGAATGAAGAGATCCTGCACGGCGGGCCAATCAGGACGCCACTTGCTGCGATCGCCGAGCGGCGCATCGATCATCTTCGCGAGCTGACGCTCGTCGGTCGGCGCGCCCGGGACCTCTTCGCCGGGGAGCGCTTTTTGACGGAGCAGCGCCTTCGGCGCGAGGAACATCACCGGGTTCGGATCGCGAATCGCCGACAGCATGAGGCCGTACGCATCGCGCGGGTTCGACGGCATGACGATCTTCCAGCCGGGGAGCCGCGTCGCCGTCGCGTCGAACGAATGCGAATGGTAGATGCTGCCGTGGATGCCGGAGCCGACGGGCGTCATCAGCACCATCGGCAGGTTCCACTGCCCGTTCGACGACCAGAGCATCGCGCCCGCGAGCTTGAGCAGATCGATCGTGTTGAAGGCGTAGTCGCAGAACTGGATCTCGCAGACGGGCTTTTGCCCCGCGAGCGCGAGGCCGATCGCGGCGCCGACGATCCCGCGCTCGTCGAGCGGCGAGTTCCACGACGTCTTCAAGCCCACGGTCTGCGTGAAGACGCCACCGAGCGGGGGACCGACGTCCTCACCGAAGATGTCGGTCACACCGAGGCGCTCTTCACCGACGTGAAGCGCCATGCGAATCGCCTGCACCATCGTCGACATCAGCGCTTTCCTCCTTCGCGCGCGGCGTGACCGGGCAACATCGCCGCGGGATCGCGCTGGCCATCGACGTCGACGAAGACGTGGTCGTAAATCTGCTCGCCGCGCGGCGGCGCTTCTTCGCGGACGCGCTTGCTCGCGTCGAGGAGCTCCTGCGTGTAGCGCGTGTGGAGATCGTCCATGTGCTTTTGCGTGAGGATGCCGCGCTCGGCGAGCTTGGATTCGAAGCGCTTGATGCAGTCGACCTCTTCGGTGACGAGGTTCGCGCCCGACGATGACGAGTGTCCGTAGAGGCGCGAGACGTACGCCTCGAGCAAGTACGGACGCCGCTCGTTGCGGACGTAGTCGATGGCGCGCTTGAGGCCGCGGTACGCCGTCTCCGGATCGTTCGCGTCGATCGTCGCGCACTCGATGCCGAACGCTTTTCCGCGATCGCTGATGCGCTTCTCGCCGTGCTGCGTCGCCGCGGGCGTCGAGATGCCCCAGTGGTTGTTCGCGACGATCATCAAGAGCGGAAGCGGATTCTCCGGACGCGATGCCCACACGAGGCACGTCGGGAAATCGCCCTCGGCGGTACCTGCGTCGCCGCCCTGGACGATCGTGATCGCACGCCCACCCGCGCGCTTGTTGGCCATCGCGGTGCCCGGCGCCATCGAGAACTGAACCTCGATCGGCGACGACACCGGGACGACGTTCCACTTCTTGAACGAGTAGTGGTTGCAGAAATTTCGTCCGCCCGAATACGGATCGCTCGCCGTGCTCTTCATCTGCCGGAGCGAATCGACCGGATCGGCGCCCATGGCGAGCACGGTGCCGCTCGAGCGGTAGTGCAGGTGGAGATAGTCGTGCGTCGGCCCTTCGCCCTTGTCGACGAGCATGCCGAGCGGGACGTTGAGCGCCTCTTCGCCGGGTCCGCCGATCCAGAAGTAGCCGTCGCCTTGCTTCTGCATCCGAATGAGGCGCTCTTCGAGCACCCGCGACATGACCATGTGCGCGTGCATCTGCACGAGCAGCTCGGGCGCGAGGCCGAGCGCCTCGCTGTCCTTTCCATGGTGCTCGTGGACGTGGGACGTGGTCATCGGCCTCTCTTTAGCGCGCGAACGCCCCGACGCAAAAGGGTATCCATGCGAGATCATCGCCGACGGCGCGCGGCGCGGCAAGCGGTACACTTGGACATGGTCGATGTTCGCGTCCATGTACGCGCCCCCGCCGTTCTCGCCCGCATGCGCTGGCTCGTCGAGAACCACGGCGAAGCGGCCTACGACGAGACGTTGGACCGGCTCACACCGGAGCACGCCGGCGCCATTCGCGCGGCCGTCCACACGACGTTTTGGGTCCCGTTCGACGCCTTCATCGCGCTGACCGAAGCGATCGATTTGCGTTACGGAAAGGGCGATCTGGGGCTTTGCAGGGAGCTCGGGCGCTACGCCGCGAACGTGAACCTCCCGACGCTCTACCGCATCTTCTACAAGCTCGGCACGGTCCCCTACATCATGTCGAAGGCGACAGCGGTCTGGTCGGCGCACTACGACTCGGGAACGGCGAGCGCGCGGGAGGTCCAGCACGGCGAGGTCTCGGTGACGGTCGAGAATTTCGCCGCGCCGCATCGCGCGCATTGCTTGGCGGTGTTGGGATGGATCGAAGAGTCGGTGCGGATCTCCGGCGCGGAGATGATCTCGATCGCCGAGGTGAAGTGCCGCACGCGCGGCGCGGAGGTGTGCGAGTTCGTCGGGCGCTACCGCTGAACCGATCGGCGAAACTGTTCGGCGGCCGCGTCGTCCACCTTCACGACGCGCGGGTGGTAGCTGCATCGCGCGATCGGGAACGCGCGCACCTCGCCGCCGCCGACGTGAGCGTGCGCGAGCATCAGCGCGGGAAATTGCGGCTCGCTACCGTCGCCCATCTCGCACTCGACCCACGCGGCGCGACCGGGCGTGAGGGACGCGAGCCACGTGCGCATGCCGCGCACGTACGCTTCTTGACGCGCCGGCTCGAGGTATCCGCGCACGAACGACTGGTACGCGAGCACGAAGACCCCCGCGTCGAGTCCCTTCACGAGCGCGTCGAGGCGCGAGGGGACGATCCCCGCCTGCAGCGCGTGCAGCTGCGGCGCGTTGCCCGGGTCGGAATACGCCGTGCGCATCGCCGCGACCGCGTCGTCGAAACGCGCGAGGCGCTGGTGATCGCCCGGCCAGATGCACGCGCGTAGCCACGTCACGTCGTCCTCGAAGCGAACGTCGATCGGGTTCGTGTCGAAGCCGATGCGCGTGCGGCAGTCGAGACGCGACGCGACCGGGAGAGCGCGACCGGCGGCGTCGGTCCACGTGACCGCTAGGCGATCCGAGATCAAGTTGAGGCCGGCCGACGCACCGATGTCGACGAGCGCGAGCGGACGGCGCGCGGCATCGCACCCGGCGAGCGACGCGGGCCACCTCCATACGACGCCGCGCGTGACCTCATTCGTCTGCACTCGGCGCGCGGTCAGCGTGATCCACAGACCGATCCGATCCGAGGAGAACGAAGCGGCGACGCGCTCGCGCGTGGAGATCGCGGGGTCCGGGTTGACTGCAGCGATCGCGCCGAAGAGCGGATGACGCGACCCTTCGAGGATCGCTTCGTGGCGAAGCGCCGCGCACATCAGGAGCGGGCGTTCGTAGCCGGCGGTGAAGAGCCGCCCTTGCCAGCACCGATCGAGATGCGCGACGATTTCGGCGTCGGCGTTCGGTCCTTCGACGAGCTCGCGCATCGCGGTGAGCAAGCGCGTGTAAGGCGGACAATCGCCCTGCGTCGTCGTCACCTGCTTGGCGAGATCGTCGGCGAGACCATCGACGCCGCGCCGATCGCCGGCAGATGTTGGGCGTGCCATCGTCGACAGACTACAGCGCGCCGCTCGATTCGAACCAACTAGCGCCTCTTCACGATCGAAGATCGTCACACGGCAGAACGGAGCGGCTCGCCCGGCTCGTACCCGAGGCTGGGCCCGAGCCATCGCTCGGCCTCCGGAATCGCCATGCGCTTGCGCGCCGCGTAGTCCTCGACCTGATCGCGATCGAGCCGACCGACGTTGAAGTACCGCGCCTCCGGGTGCCCGAGGTAGATCCCGCTCACGCTCGCCGCCGGCGTCATCGCGTAGCTCTCGGTCAGCTCGATGCCGGCCTTCTCCGCGCCGAGCAGGTCGAACAGCTTTCGCTTCTCGGTGTGGTCCGGACACGCCGGATACCCGAACGCCGGACGGATTCCGCGGTAGCGCTCGGCGATCCGATCGTCGTTCGAGAGCTTCTCGTTCGGCGAGTACCACTCGCGGCGCGCGCGCTCGTGGAGCAGCTCGGCGAACGCTTCGGCGAGGCGATCGGCGAGCGCCTTCACGATGATGGCGCTGTAGTCGTCGAGATCGCGCTCGAACGATTTCGCGAGCGCCTCGCAGCCGATGCCCGTCGTGACGGCGAACGCACCGACGTAGTCCTTCACGCCGCTCGACGCGGGGGCGACGAAGTCGGAGAGCGCGAGGAACGGCTTGTCGTCGGTCTTCGCCTGCTGCTGGCGCAGCATGTGAAAGCGCGTTTGCTCTTTCGCGCGCTCGTCGTCGGTGAAGAGGATGATGTCGTTGCGATCGCGCTCGGCGGGCCAGAACCCGTAGACGGCGTTCGCCGTGAGCAGCTTCTCGTCGATGATCCGCGCAAGCATCTTCTTGCCGTTCTCGAAGAGATCGCGCGCCGCCTCCCCTTGCTGCGGGTGCTCGAGGATCGCCGGGAACTTTCCGACGAGCTCCCACGCCGTGAAGAAGAACGTCCAATCGATGTACTTTGCAATTTCTTCGATCGGAAACGCATCGAGGTGCTTCGTGCCGAGGAACGCCGGCTTCGCGACGTCCTGCTCGCGCCAGTGAATGCGCGCGCCGTTCGCTTCGGCCGCGTCGAACGCGACCATCGGTTTGCCGCGCTTGCCCGCGTGCAGCTTCCTCAGCGCCGCCTGATCTTCACGGTTTCGCACGTCGAACGCCGCGCGCCCACGCGCGTCGAGCAAGCTCGAGACGACGCCGACCGCACGCGACGCATCGAGCACGTGCACCGTGCTCTCCGACAGCTCCGGCGCGATCTTCACCGCGGTGTGCTGCCGGCTCGTCGTCGCGCCGCCGATGAGGAGCGGCAGCTTCAGCCCTTGGCGCTCCATCTCTTTCGCGACGTGCACCATCTCGTCGAGGCTCGGCGTGATGAGCCCGGAGAGCCCGATCATGTCGCATTTCTCCTCGATCGCGGTCTTCAAGATCTTCTCGCACGGCACCATGACGCCGAGATCGACGACGTCGTAGTTGTTGCAGCCGAGGACGACGCCGACGATGTTCTTGCCGATGTCGTGGACGTCGCCCTTCACGGTCGCCATCACGATCTTGCCGTTCTTCTTCGCGACTCCGCCGCGCGCGACGAGCTCCGCTTTTTCCTTCTCCATGAACGGCAGCAAGTAAGCAACGGCGCGCTTCATCGCACGCGCGCTCTTCACGACCTGCGGGAGGAACATCTTTCCCTGCCCGAAGAGATCGCCGACGATCTTCATCCCGTCCATCAGCGGTCCTTCGATGATCTCGAGCGGGCGCGGATACTTCTGCCGCGCCTCTTCGACGTCGGTCTCGATGAAGTCGACCACGCCGTGCACGAGCGCATGCGCGAGGCGCCTCTCGACCGTGTCCTCGCGCCACGACAGATCGATCTCGCGCTTCGTCCCCTTCCCCTTCACGCTGTCCGCGAGCTGGACGAGGCGCTCGGTCGCGTCGGGGCGGCGGTTGAAGATGACGTCCTCGACGTGCTCGAGCAGCTCCTTCGGGATGTCCTCGTAGACGATGAGCTGTCCGGCGTTGACGATCCCCATGTCCATGCCGGCCTTGATGGCGTGGAACAAGAACGCCGAGTGCATCGCCTCGCGCACCACGTTGTTCCCGCGGAACGAGAACGACAGGTTGCTCACACCGCCGCTGATCTTCGCGCCCGGGCAGGTCGCCTTGATGATCTTCGTCGCCTCGATGAAGTTCTTCGCGAAGTCCGAGTGCTCCTCGATGCCGGTCGCGATCGCGAGGATGTTCGGATCGAAGATGATGTCGAGCGGATCGATCCCGACCTTCTCGGTCAGGATCTTGTACGCGCGCTGGCAGATCGAGACCTTGCGTTCGGTCGTGTCGGCCTGTCCGACCTCGTCGAACGCCATGACGACCATGCCCGCGCCGTAGCGCTTGATGAGCTCGGCCTTCTTGATGAAGTCGGCTTCGCCTTCCTTCAAGCTGATCGAGTTGACGATCCCCTTGCCCTGCACGCATTTCAGCCCGGCCTCGATGACCGTCCACTTCGAGCTGTCGATCATGAACGGGATGCGCGCGACCTCGGGCTCGGTCGCGAGCAAGTTCAAGAACGTCGTCATCGCTTGCTCGGAGTCGAGCATCCCTTCGTCCATGTTGACGTCGAGGATGTTCGCGCCGCCGCGCACCTGATCGAGCGCGACCTCGACCGCCTTGGTGAAGTCGTTCTTCTTGATGAGCTCGGCGAACTTCAACGAGCCGGTGACGTTCGTCCGCTCGCCGACCATCAGGAAATTCGAATCGGGGCGAACGACGAGCGGCTCGAGACCGCTGAAGTGCGCGAAGCCGTCCGCGGTCGCCAGTTTGCGCGGCTTGGTCTTCGCCACCTCGCGCGCGATCGCCGCGATGTGGTCGGGCGTCGTGCCGCAGCAGCCGCCGACGATGTTGACGAGACCGCTCGACGCGAACTCGCCGACGAGCTTCCCCGTTTCGTTCGGCTGCTCGTCGTACTCGCCGAACGCATTCGGCAGTCCGGCGTTGGGATACGCGCTGACGTTGGTGTCGGCGATGGCGGCGAGATCCGCGAGGTACGGTCGCATGTCCGCCGCGCCGAGCGCGCAGTTGACACCGACCGACAGAGGACGCGCATGCGCGATCGACGTCCAAAACGCTTCGATCGTCTGCCCCGAGAGCGTGCGCCCACTCTTGTCCGTGATCGTCACGGAGATCATCACCGGAACGCGCGCCTTCCTCTCTGCAAACACCTCTTCGATCGCGACGAGCGCCGCCTTCGAGTTGAGCGTGTCGAAGATCGTCTCGACGAGGAGCACGTCGACTCCTCCCTCGAGGAGCCCGCGTACTTGCTCCGCGTAGGCGATGCGCACTTCGTCGAATGTCACGCCGCGGAACGACGGATCGTCGACTTTGGGCGAAATCGACAACGTGCGGTTCATCGGGCCGATGGCACCCGCGACGAAGCGCGGCTTGTCCGGCGTCTTCTCGGTCCAGCGCGCTGCCGCCGCCTTCGCGAGCTTCGCCGCCGTCACGTTCAGCTCGTAGACGATCGGCTCCATCGCGTAGTCGGCCTGCGCGATCGACGTCCCGTTGAACGTGTTCGTCTCGATGACGTCGGCGCCCGCGGCCAAGTACTGATCGTGGACCTCGGACACGACCTGCGGCCGGGTCAGCACCAGGAGATCGTTGTCGCCTTTGACGTCGCGCGGATGCGCACGAAAGCGCTCGCCGCGGTAGTCGGCTTCGACGAGCTTGTAGCGCTGAATCATCGTGCCCATCGCGCCGTCGACGACGAGAACGCGGTGCGAGAGGATGTCGCGGAGGGTCTGTTCGGTGCTCGACATGGTCAGCCTTTGGTTGCGAACGCGGTGACTACGTTGAAGTGCGGAGGGCGTTTTTCGCGCGAGGTGACGTCGCACTCGTCGACGTCGAGCCCCACCTTGCGAATCATTCGGCGAAGCTGCGCCGGAGCGAAGCCGGCGTGCTTGTGGTTGTACGCGGCCGTCATCTCCGCGTGATCGTGCGCGCCGATCGTGACGATCGCGAGCGTCCCGTCGCGACGAAGGACGCGCGCGGCTTCGGCGACCGCGCGGGACGGCGACGTGACGTGCGCGAGGACGTTGAAGAGGAGGACGTGATCGAACGACGCCTTCTCGAAGGGGAGCTCTTCGACGTCGCCGATCTGGAAGCGCGCCTTTTGTTCGCCGCGGAGACGTGAGCGCGCCGCCTCGATCATCCGTTCGCTGCGGTCGAGGCACGTGACGCTCTTCGCGCGCGGCAAGACGAGCTGCGCGATCGAGCCGTCGCCCGAGCCCGCGTCGAGCACGTCGCCGAGCCGGACGAGCCCGAGGACGCCGCGCGCGAGCGACTCCCACGTGCGACCGGGCGAATAGTGACGCTCCATCTCGCCGGCGAGCGGATCGGGCCACGCCGCTTCCTTGGCTCGCGCACGCAGCACGGCGTCGCATCGTTCGCCGTCGGCCTCGAGCTGCTTGTCGCGCAGCCCTACGCGTACGGTCTCCCAGATCCGCTTCGCATCCAGCGGCATCGCGCCGTTTTGCGCGGTGTAGAACGTCGATGCTCCGGCGCGCCGATCGCGCAAGACTCCCGCGTCGCGCAGCTTCGCGAGGTGCGTCGAGACCGTCGACTGCCCCAGATCCGTGATCGTCGTCAGCTCGGCCACGGTGAGCTCGCGCTCGGCGAGGAGCGCCATGAGCCGCACGCGCGTCGGCTCGCCGAAGAGCTGAAGCAGGTTCGCAGTGGTGGCGAGCGTATTCATCGGTCCATCTGGATGGAACGATGGATCATCAGATGGCGTGCGTCAATCGGGAGATGCGGCTCCGACGGTCACGCGCCGACGGCGGCTGCGCGACGAAGCATGCGCTTCGTGACCATCTCGACGGTGGCGACGTCGGCGAAGTTCGAGAGGATGATCGCGCCGATCCGCTTCTTCGGCAGCATCACGACCGAGGCGCTGTACTCGTCGGTCGCGCCACTGTGCCAAATCATCGGACCGAGCGGATCGTCGCCGAGCCACCACGAGACGCCGTAACGCTGCGTCTCCGGCTGACCGCGGATCGCTTGCGTCTGCGATTCTTGCAGCGACGCGCGCTTCAACACCGTCGACTCGACGTCGGTCGTGTCCCACGCCGACAGCTCGAGCGCGACCAGTTTCGCCATGTCCTCGACCGACGCGTACGCGCCACCGAACAGCTCGGCGGCGCCCATACGCCACTCGGTGTCGACGGGCTCGATCTCGTCCTTTTTCTCCCCCTCTTTGACCTTCTCGTGACCCCAGGCGATCCGCTTCGAATCGACGTCGCGCCGCTCCCACGCGACCGAGTCCATGCCGAGCGGCCCGAAGACGCGCGCACGCAAGTAGTCGCGCGCGGGCATCCCGCTGAGGCGTCGCACGAGCGGCCCGACGAGACCGACGGCGAGGTTCGAGTACGCGGTGTGCTCGCCCGGCGTCTTCTCGAGGCGGAGCCCCTTCAAGTGCGCGAGGAGCGACGCCTCGCTGACACCATTCGGAACCGAGCGCGGCAAGCCCGACGTGTGCGTGAGCAAATGACGCAGCGTGATCGGTGGCGTCTCGCCCTTCGGATAGACGAGCGCGGCCGCCTCCGGGAGATGCTTCGTCAGCGGATCGTCGAGCGTCAGCTTCCCCTCGTCACGGAGCTGCAAGAGCGCGAGGCCAGCGAACACCTTCGTGATCGACGCGATCCGAAACACGGTGCGCGGGTCGACGGCGCCGCCGCGCATCTTGTGGCGATACCCCCAGCCGCGCGACGCGACGAGGCGATCGCCGACGACGATCCCGCCCGCGACGCCCGGATGTCCGAGTCGTCGAATCTGCTCCGCGACGAGCGCTTCGTACGGCGACGTCTCCCCACGCGACGTGCTCGCCTTCGCGACGACGCCCGCGGCGGCGAGAAGCGCGAGGAAGCGGCGGCGGTCCATCGACCCCTGCTTATACGTGCACTTTGCACGGCCGGCCAAGAGTGAGCGGCGAGACGGCGCGGAAAGATCGGGCGGCGTCGACCGCGTCTGGATCGCACACGGACCACCCGCAGGCTGTCGTCGATCCACCTTCTCCTTGGCGTCGATTCACGATCATACCTGCCTGTAAGACGTTTGCGATCAGCCCTGCCTAACTTTGCAGCGTGCATGGACGGCGCGGCGTTTGCTCCTCTCCAACCGCCATGGCCAACCTTTCGCTGCTCACGCTCCCGTTCGTCCTCGTCGTCGGTGTTACCGCGTGCTCCGGGGGCGATCCCGGAAGCCCGATCGCCACCGCGCAACACGGTCGCGGATCGGGCGGCACTGGCGGAGCGACCGGCGGAGGTGGCAGTGGTGGCGGCGGCGGGAGCGGGAACGGCGCGGGAGGAGGAAGCGGAGGAGGAGGCACCCCTGCGAGCGACTACGACGCGGGCCCGACGCCCGGAGGCGCGGACTACGACGCCGCGGCGCCGCGCCCGTCGAGCGACGCCGGAACGCAGAACGATACGGGTACGACTGCGCCAAACGGTCCGCTCGGCAGCTGCGGCAACCCGCGCTGCGGAACCTTCGGTCAGGGTGGCGACTGCGGATGCACCGCGCGCGACAGCAACGGCAATCAGGTGCAGCTCGGTTGCAACGGCGCGCAGGGCGTTTGCGCGTGCTTCACGAACGGTCAGCAGTCGACGCAGGTCGTCGACGCGCCGAACGCTTGCGACACGAACGCCGCCACGATGGCGGAGTTCATGAGCGAGTGCGGCTGCCAGTAGCTAACGCGCTTGCGATCGCGCGTACGCCTCCGCCGCATCGAAGACGCGCAAGAAGTTCTCACCGAGGATCCCCTTTACGTCGATCTCGGAGTAGCCGCGATCGAGGAGCGCGCGCGTGATCTTCGGGAGCCCATCGATCCCGCCGAGCCCTTCGGGGAGCGCAGGGACACCGTCGAAGTCGGAGCCGAGGCCGACGTGATCGGGTCCGGCGATCTTCGCCATGTGATCGATATGATCGATGAGAACCGAGAGTGGCGTGGCGGGCGCGGGTTGGTTCTTCGCGAACGCGGCGGCGGCGCGAGGGTCGAGGAACGCCGTCCAGAAGTTGACCATCGCGACCCCGCCGTTCTTCGCGAGCGCGCGGAGCATGTCGTCGCTGAGGTTGCGCCGGCTGTCGCAGAGCGCGCGCGACGACGAGTGCGAGGCGATGATCGGCGCCTTGGCGATGGCGAGGACCGCAGCGAACGTCTCATCGGATGCGTGCGAGACGTCGACGAGCATTCCGATGCGCTGCATCTCGCGCACGACGTCTTGGCCGAACGCCGTGAGGCCGTGATGCCGCACCGGCGGCGGACCGAACGTGCCCGCGGAGTCGGCCCACTCGTTCGAGTTCGTGTGCGTGAGCGTCATGTAGCGGACGCCCAGGCGGTAGAAGTCGCGGAGCGCGCCGAGCGAATTCTCGATCGCGTGGCCTCCTTCGATGCCCATGAGGATCGCGATCTTGCCGTCGCGTTTGGCCGCGCGAATCTCGTCGGCACGAACGGCGAGGAGGAGATCGTTCGGGTAGCGTTCGACCTGGCGGTACGTCACGTCGATCAGATCGAGCGCGCGTCGAGAGGCGCTGCCACGCGTCGCGGTCGGCCTCTCGGCGTAGCTCTTGTCGACGTAGATCGAGAAGAACTCGGCGGTGATGCCGCCGGCGCGCATCCGCGGCAAGTCCGTGTGCGTCTTGCCGTTCGGCTTGCCGATGTCGAAGCCCGTGTCGGCGATGATCGTGGTGATGTCGTTGTGGGTGTCGATGACGATCGCGGAACCATGAACGCGAGCGGCGCGGGCGTCGGGGGATTCGGAGGAGGGCGAAGGCGCGGGCGAGGGAGCGGGCGAAGAGCCGACCGTGGGTGAAGCAGCGGGCGTTGTCGCAGTCGTGAGCGTCGGGACGGGCGTCGGAGCGCGATCACATCCGAGCGCGGTGACGATGGTGATCGCGACGAGACATCTACGCATGACGGGATCCGGCTACTTTAGCGTCATGCGATGGCGAGCGGTGCGGATGCTCGCGTTCATCGCGGGAGCGATGACGCCGTTCGCGTTCGCGCTCGAACACTCCGCGCTCGCGCAGCCGACGCTCCCGCCTCCGCCGCCTCCTCCGCTCGAGACGACGGCGCGACCACCACCACCCACGCCGCCTGCACCGACGACCACGCAGAGGCAAGCACCGACGGACATCACGGTCCCGAGGCAGCGTGCCAGGGCAACCGCGACGGGCGGACCGACGATCGATCCGCCGGCGCCGGTCGAGTCGACGCCGGACTTGTCGACGACCAAGCGTCGCTTGGGTCCGCTCGACCTCGCCGAAAAGCGCGACGAGGGCTACTTCACCGGGCTACCGCTGATCCATTCGGATCCCGATGCGGGCGTCGGCTTCGGCGCGCGGGTCTACCACTACTGGAACGGACGAAAGGACGATCCGCTCTTCGCGTACACGCCGTACCTGCACCGCACGTACGCGCAAGCGTTCGTCATGACGAATGGGTCGCAGTACCACGCGCTCGACTACGACGGCGTCTACGTCGGGCACTCGCCGTACCGAGTTCGCGCTGCGCTCGTCTACGAGCGGAACACGTCGGCGAATTATTTCGGGCGCGGCGCATCGACGCTCGAGCCGCTCGCGTATCCCGGCGCGGCGGGATCCTTTTCGCAGATCAGCGACTACGAGACATCGACCAACGGCGTGCAGCCCGGCGGCGCCACGTTCGCTCGCTACAACCGGTACAGCCTCGCGCGTCCGATCGCGCGCGCATCGATCGAGCGCGATCTCTTCGGCGGCGTCGTGCGCGTCCTTGGCGGGCTCGGTCTGTCGTACGTCACGATCCGCGACTACACCGGCGCGAACGTCACCGCCGGAAACGGCGCGCGCGTGCCCGAGGCCCCGACGCTCCTCCAACGCGACTGCGTCGCGGCGCGCGCCATCGGCTGCCAGGATGGATGGAACAACACGCTCAAGCTCGGCATCGCGTACGATACGCGCGACTTCGAGCCGGACCCGACATCGGGCCTCTTCGCAGACGTGACCGGCGAGGTCTCCACGAAGATCATCGGCTCACGGTACGACTACGGTCGCATCACGGCGTCACCGCGCGTCTTCTTCAGCGCGATCAGCGGAACGCCGCCCGCGCGCCTCGTGCTCGCAGCGCGCGCGGTGTATTCGGTCGCGTTCGGTGACGTGCCGTTCTTCGACATGGGGACGCTCGCGTTCACGGACGGAGATCAAACGGGACTCGGCGGGCTCAGGACGATTCGTGGATTCCGGCAGGAGCGATTCGTCGGGCGAATCACCGCGCTGACGAGCTTCGAGGTGCGCTGGACGTTCTACGACTTCACCGTGAGGAGAGAGCGCGTCCATCTGATGCTCGTGCCATTGCTCGACATGGGGCGCGTGTTCGACGACGTACGCGACACGAGCTTCGCGGGATGGAAGCGCGGGCAGGGCGCCGCGCTGCGAATCGGCTGGAACCAGGCGACGATCCTCAGCGTCGACTACGGCGCGAGCGCCGAAGGCGCGGGGCTCTACGTGAGCTTCGGCCAGCCATTCTAAAAAACCCGAAGCGGCGATGGCGATTCGCGCGATACTGATTCCGTGCGCTTCCAGGGGATCGATGGCCGATAACCAAAAGCCGTCGCGACGTCCCACGTCGCGTGCGCGTATGCCTGCGCGACGCGATCCGCGCTCCGACTCCGAGCCGCCGCCGCGCGAAGAGCACACGTCCGTGGGGCCGACGGTCGCTCGCAACGCCGTCACGAGGCCGCCACCGGTGCGCGAGGTCGCGGTCGTCGAGT
Source organism: Deltaproteobacteria bacterium (assembly GCA_043785585.1). Lineage (GTDB taxonomy): Bacteria > Myxococcota_A > Polyangia > Polyangiales > Polyangiaceae > JBBQXV01. The sequence continues at coordinate 15,036 of JAYVXB010000366.1, forward strand.
CGACGGAGAGCAACCCTCGCGCGATGACTTCGCTCGTGCCCGAGCTGACGGAGCTCGAAGCCGAGCTCGCACGAGAGCGTGGTGAGCGTGCGAAGGAAGCGGCGTTGATGGGCGAGATGCTCGTGCGCGTCGCGGAGGTCGAGTCGCGGTTGAAGGCGGCCGAGAGTCACGCAGCGACGCTCGAGCACGCGACCCACGTCGCGGGGATGCGCGTCACCGACTTCTCGCAGGAGCTCGACGCGTCGCGCGCAGAGGAGGCGAGGCTGCGCGCCGAGGTCGCGCGGTTCGATCACGAGCTCGCCGAGGCGCGCGCGCAGCAGTCGTCGGATCGCGCAGCGGATGAGTTGATTGCTGCCGCAGAGTCACGCGCGAGCGATGCGACGACGCGTGCCCGCGACGCGGAGGCGCGCGAGGCCACGGCAGTGAACCGTGCGCAGATCTGCGACGAGGCGGCGCGTGCCGCGATCGAGAACGCGACGCGGCTCGAAGACCAGGCGCGCGCGCTCGAAGCGAGGGTCGCGTTGGGCGCCGCGGCAATCGCGCGCATCGCGGAGCTCGAGGCGAAGATCACGTCGCTCGATGCCGACGTCAAGCGCGCCGAAGAGGGGATAGCCGAGGGCGAGAAGGCCACGGCCGACGCACACGAAACCGCGTCGCTCGTGACCGAAGAGCTGACGGCGGCCGAGAACAAGCTCGCCGATCTGGAGAAGCGGAGCGCTGCAGAAAGGGCGGCCGCCGCGAAGAACCTGGCCGACGTCGAGAAGCAGCACGCCGCGGAGAAGGCGGCGCTCGAGAAGCAGATCGTCGAGACAGAGAAGCGCGCCGCGGCACACGTCGCGGCTTCCGAGAAGCGCGTGCTGACGGAGAAGGCGGCGGCGGACAAGCGCGCCGCGAGCGACAAAGCGCAGCTCGAGAAGCAGCGCGCGGAGCTCGACGCGGACCGCGCGCGCATCGTGACTCTCGAGACGCAGCTCGCGCAGGCGAAGCAGGCCGAGGCGAGGGCAACGGCGGAGCGCGAGACCGAGGCGACGGCGCTCGAGACGCAGCTCGCGGGCGCACGCAAAGCGCTCGCCGACGCCGAGCGACGCGCCGAAGAAATTCGCTCACGCGAGCAGGAAGCGCGGGTCGCGGGGACGGCGGCGGAGGCGAAGGTTCGTTCGCTCGAAGCCGCGATCGCGCAGGCCGACGGAGCGCTCGCAGAGCTCGAGCGGCGCGAGCAAACGGTGACGGCGCTGCGAGCGCGAACGCTGACGCACGTGCGCGAGTTGATGGGCGGCGGCAAGATCGACGCGGGAGCGAAGACGCCACTTCGGATGAAGCTCGCGCAGCGCTTGTCGACTCCGCCGGTGCCGGACGGCGATTGGGAAGACGCCATTCCGATCGACGAGGCCGATGCCGTCGCGGGGTCGATGCCGCCGCGACACGAGTAGCCGTCGTCCGTTCAAACGATCCGAAACGGATCTCTATCCGCGACGCTGACGACGACATCGAGCCCCGGTGCGTCGGCCATCAGTCGACGCGCCAGGTGCGGCAACGTCGCGCGCTCGCTCACCGAGTGGAGCGCGCACACGACGGTCATCCCCGCGGCTGCGGCGCGAAGCGCGTCGTGATGGCGGAGCTCGCCCGTGAGGTAGAGATCGACGCCCGCGCGTGAGGCCACGTGCACGAGATCGTCGCAGGACGCCTCGACGCGGACGCGACGCGCGTCGCGGTCTGCGCGGGTAGCTGCGGCGA
>JAYVXB010000367.1:0-5504 GCA_043785585.1 Deltaproteobacteria bacterium
CTGCGTGCCGGTGTCCCCGGTCATCGACGTGTCCGCGGCCATGCTGGCATCGCTACCGGCGCCGGCGTCGACGCCGACACCCGGAGTACCTCCATCCGTCGAACCGCCGCAGCCTGCCGCGACGGCCAGCGCGATACCCACCGAGCCCAGGAACAACTTGCGAACGATCGTCATGGCATCCTCCTCGAGATTCTTAAGAGCGCGGAGGAACCTACACTTAAGAATCACACGTGCAATCCGCTGCGAGCGTCTCACGTGCGATCGGTCCCACATGTACGAAGCATGCACAGTACAAAGTGACGTCATGGCTGTAGCGCTCTCGACCGCGCCGCCCGCGCGCCACCTGGATCACTCGCACCAGGTCCGCCGATCGCCTGCGATCTGCAAGTTTCCGCGGAGCCCCACAAAACCTGCAAAACGAGCGGACCTGGACATCGCGCCGTCCACCTGCGCTGCAGGCTTGCGGCACGCGCGGTCAACGCGACGACGGTACGGACCTCGCAACCCCGACCCACATGCGCACACGGTCGACGTTACCGAAACGGTGGACTCGCTCTTCGGCGAGGCTCGCGGTTCTCTTGCTGCTCTCGGGTTGCGCGGTGACGGATGCGGCCAGCGACGGCGCGCCGTCGTCGGCGACGGCGTCGACATCGGCGGCGCTCGAACGGCTCGAGCGCGAGACCGGCGCGAAGTGGACCGTCGTGATGCACGCGCAGCTCGGGACGCCGGAGCATTTGTCGGCCGCGTCGAACGTGCGCATCGCCGACGGCGTGACGGCCTCGCAGACGGTCGTCGCGTTTCTCGCGAAGCACAAAGAGGTCTTCCGGATGATCGATCCGGCGAGCGAGATCGAGTCGACACGCGAAGAGCGTGACGAGCTCGGCATGACGCACGCGCGCTTCCGACAGGTCGTGCGCGGGGTGCCGGTGATGGGCGGCGAGCTCTACGCGCACTTCGACAAGACGGGCGCGCTCGCGTCGATCGACGCGCGGTGGGTGCCCGGGCTCGACGCGATCACGACGACCGCCGCGATCGATGCCGACGCCGCCATCGCGCGCGCAACCAGCGATCTCGCGAACGACATACCGACGAGCGCGATGACGTGGAGCCACGCGCCGATCGCGACGCCGATGGTCTTCGCGGACGGAGCGCGCGCGCCGCGCCTCGCGTACCGCGTGCAGCTCCGCGTCGGCGGATGGTGGACGGCGAAGATGGAGTACGCGATCGACGCCACGTCGGGCGAGGTGCTCTCGAAGTACGACGACATCGAGACCGTCACCGGCACCGGCACTGGTGTGATGGGCGACACCAAGACCTTGCAGATCGCGGCGTCGGGCGGCGGCTACCAGCTCGTGGACGGCTCGCGGACGCCGAACGGGATCTCGACGTACGACTGCGCGCAATCGCAGACGACGCCGGGCACGCTCTTCGCGTCGGCGACGTCGTCGTCGTGGGACACCGGCGTGACGGGCGCGGGCGCCGCGGTCGACGCGCACTACTACGCGGGCATCGTCTACGACTATTACAAGACGCACCACGCGCGCCTCGGCATCGACGGCAACAACGGAGCGATCGTCGCGAGCGTCCACTTTCAGAGCCGCTACGACAATGCGTTCTGGGACGGCACGCAGATGGTCTACGGCGACGGCGACGGGACGCAGTTTCGGGCGTTCTCCGCGTCGCTCGACGTCGTCGGTCACGAGCTCACGCACGGCGTGACACAGAACACGTCGGGGCTCGTGTACTCGAAGCAGTCGGGCGCGTTGAACGAGGCGGTATCGGACATCTTCGGGACGTTCGTCGAGCACGCGGCGCAGCCGGATCCGGTGAAGAACTGGCAGCTCGGCGAGGGGCTATCGCTCACGAATCATCCGTTCCGCGACATGATTCATCCGGCGAACGGGATGCAGCCGGCGCACATGAGCCAGCTCGTCGTCACGACGCAGGACAACGGCGGAGTGCACACGAACTCCGGGATCGTCAACAACGCGATGTACCTGATGACGATGGGCGGGACGAACGACGTCTCGCACACGGTCGTTCCACGCGGCATCGGATGGGATCGCTCGGCGCAGCTCTGGTACCGCGCGGCGTTCCACTACTTCACGTCGACGACGGACTTCGCGGGCGCGGCGCGCGGGACGCTCACAGCGGCGACGGATCTCACCTTCACGACGGACGAAGCGGCGATCGTCGAGTGCGCGTGGATCGCGACGGGTGTCGTCACGGGCACGTGCAAGCCGCTCGGGACGACGCCGCCGACGCAGACCGATGCAGGCACCCCGCCACCGCGCGCGGACGGCGGAAGCGATCCGCCGCCGACGCAGCCGCCGACGCAAGGTGGAGGCGACGCGGGGACGAGCGATCCGGGGCAGACGCCGCCGGCCACGACCGATGGCGGAGCTTCGAACCCGCGATGGCACAGCTTCACGCCGACGGACACGAACGCGTCGTGCTCGGTCGAGGCGGTGGGAACGTCGGGCGGCGCGAACGGCGCGGCGATCGTTCTCGCGGCGGCGGCGCTCGTCGCGCTGCGACGTCGAAAGTCGGCGCGCGCGGAAGCGGAAGCGGAGGCGAAGTGATGCGCGGCGCGCTCGTGCGGGTCACGTGCGCGCTCGCATCGGCGGGCGCGATCGCATGTTCGGATCCGGGTGGTCGCTCCGTCGACATGCCGCCCTCGCAGAGCGCGTCGCCGGGCGCCGCGGATGCCGGAGCCGACGCGCCGCAGAACGAGCCGGTGGTTCAACTGCAGATCATGCCGGGAGCGACCCACTCGGGCTTCGACGGCGTGCACGCGTTTCGCGTACCGGTCGCGATCTACGGATCGGCAGACGCGACGCTCGCTGCATCCGATCCGAGCATGGTCGCGATCGCGCCGACGCAGCTCGTCGACACGTCGCAGGACAACGGAAAGTACTTCCTCGTGACGGCGAAGAAGCCGGGGATGGTGACGCTCACGGCAAGCGCGCACGGCCGCACGGTGTCCGCGACGCTGACGATCGCGGCGTACACGCCCGACGAGTGGACGACGGGCGAGCAGCGCTACATGAACGCAGCGTCGTCGGGCCCGCCGTGCGTGCAGTGTCACTCTTCGAACGGTGGGATCGATCACTCGCCGTCGCAGATGGCATCGGCGGCGGACGGCGACATCGTCAGCGTGATCACGACCGGCGTGCTCGTCGAAGGGAATCCGATCACGCAGGTGCGCCACAAATGGGCGGTGAACGACACCGAGGCCAAGGGGCTCGTCGCGTACTTGCGTGGGCTCGCGCCGCGCGGCTTCGTCGGCTCGATGTAGCGCGTCACAGCGTCGAGGTGTCGGTCTCGACGCCGAGGAGGACGCGACCGGCAAGGGTCGCCGTCGTCGCGCTCACCATCACGTGCTGCGTCGCGACGTGCACGTCGCGAAAATGTCGCTGGAGCGGGCTCTTCGTGTAGATCGACGTCCCGCCGCCCGCCTCGTACACGAGATCGACCGCCGCTGCCGCCTCGCTCGCGGCATGGACCGACGCGATCCGAAAATGTGCGCGCGTCGTCAGCGACGCGACGCCGTGCGCGCGGACCTCGGCCTCCACTTCGTCGATCGCGTCGCGAAGGCCAGCGCGTGCGGCGCGGATCTTCCCCTCGGCGCGCGCGACGTGGAGCTGCACGAGCTCGCGGTGCGCGATGCTCCGCTTCGCGCCGACAGGTTGCTTCGCCTTCGCGAGATCGACGAACGCATCGACCGCACCGCGCGCGATTCCGATCGCGACCGCGGCGACCCCCGACGCGATCGTCCCGAAGAGCGGGAGCGCGTACAGCGGCGCGGCGTGGCGCGCGCGCTCCGTGATGAGCGAATAGCTGCGCGACGCGGGGACGAAGGCGTCTTTCACTTCGATGTCGTGGCTGCCGGTGCCACGGAGACCGCTGACGTCCCAGGTGTCGATGACGCGCGCTTCGCTCGCCGGAAAGATCATGCTCCGAACGTCGGGGGCGCCGGAGGATAGTGGTGGATCGCCTGCCACGATCGTCCCGCCCATGCGCCACGACGAGTGCTCGCACCCGCTCGCGAACGGCCATCGCCCGCTCACGCGAAAGCCACCATCGACGCGCGTCGCGCGCCCCATCGGCGCGAAGACGCCGCACGTGATCGCATCGGCCGGCGCATAGATTTCCCCAGCGACGTCGTCGTCGACGAAGGCGCTCATGAGGCCCGACGTCGCGCCGATCATCCCGCACCACCCGGTCGAGCCGTCGGCGCGCGCGATCTCTTCGAACACGGCGAGCGCGGTCGTGATCGATGCTTCGCCGCCGCCGTACTGCCGCGGCACGAAGAGCTTGAACACGCCGGCGTCGACGAGCGCGCGGAGCGCTTCGGGCGGGAGACGGCGTTCGGCTTCGATGCGCGACGCGAGCGGCGCAACGACTTCGGCGGCGACGCGCGCGCGGGCGAGGCAATCGGTGGCGACGGAGGGCATGGCGCGTCTCTTGTCTAAGCCGAATCGCACGACGGTCGGGAACTTTTACCCCTCCGCGAAGATCCTTTCTCTGCGTGATTCGTTCCACATGACGAGCGGCCCTCCTCGGGGGCGGCGACAAGACAGGAAGGCTCGGATGATTCTCGAGATGAAGGGCCACGCGACCGCGTGGCACAGGGGGCTTCTTTGTGCGCTGATCGGCGCGGGCGTGCTCGGCGTTGGCTGCGCGTCGGAGCGGAAGGCGCCGGCGTCGCAGGAAGAGAAGGAAGGGGCGACGGGCACGCGCGCGAAGGGCGAGGACGGAAAGATGGGCGATCCGAACGCCCCCGCCGCGCCGTCGAAACCGGCCGACCTCAAAGAGGCGCAGCAGTTCGGGATCATCGGGCAGATCTCCGGCGGTGGCGGCGACAAGAACGGGGCGTGGGGCGGAGCGCCGGGCATGCCGACGCCTCCACCGGCCGCGTCGAACGGCGCGGGGTACAACGGCCCCGCCACGGCACCCCCGCGCCTCGGGCCGGCGGCGACGCGCCTCGAGCCGGCGGCGCCGCACCTCGGGCCGGCAGCGCCGCGCCTCGACCCGAACGCGCGCTACGCGACGACGTACCGACCGGGTGGCGCCGCACTCGCGGCGTTCGACGCAGCGCTCGCACGCGGAGCGATCCCGGCGGCGAACAAAGATCTCGTGGGCGACTTCGGCGCGCGCTACGCGCCGCCGATCGCGAAGCCGGCGAACGGCGCGATGGCATTCCAAGTCGACACCGAACGCGCCGCGGTCGGACCGAACGGCGGCTTCTTGAACGTGCGCATCGGCATGCAGTCGACCGATGCGATGCCGGCGCGCGCACAGCTCTCCGTGCACCTGGTGCTCGACGTGAGCGGCTCGATGGAAGGCGCCGCGATGGAGAACGCGCGCAACGCCGCGGAGGCCCTCGTTCAGCGGCTCGATCCCAACGACGACTTCTCGATGGTCACGTTCTCGAACGACGCCGAGGTCCTCATCCCGGACGGCGTCATCGGCCCGCGACGGGCTTGGGCGCTCATGAAGAT
>JAYVXB010000368.1:0-16699 GCA_043785585.1 Deltaproteobacteria bacterium
GTAGTCGGACGCTGCGGCCACGGCGTCGCCGCGCTTCCGCGCCTCGCTGCCGAGATCGCAGAGCCGGCCGATGAGGCGCTTCTCGTGCTCGGAGACCCAGGACTCGGGATCGTCGAAGTACGTCTCGAGCTCGGTGCGCGGGGTGGCCACGCCGAGGCGCGCGAGCTCGGCGGCGAGCGCCTCGCGCATCTCCTCGGCGCTCGCGTAGCGATCCTCGGCTTGCCGCGCGAGCGCACGATCGAGGATCTGGCTGTAGACCTTGCCCACCGGCGGCTGCTCGCGCTCCGCCGAGGGATAGATGCCGTCGAGCACGCGCCGCAGGACCTGCGCGGGGTTGTTCCCCTCGAACGGCAGGTGACCAACCATGCACTCGTAGAGGAGGACGCCCATCCCGAAGACGTCGGCGCGCCCGTCGACCTCACCCCCCTCGATCTGCTCCGGCGCCATGTGCGCGGGGCTCCCCAGCACTTGCCCGGTCGACGTGACGCCTTGCGCGTCGAGGAGCTTCGCGATCCCGAAGTCGGTGAGCTTGACCGCAACGCGCTCGCCGGGCGAGCTCGAACCGGTGCTCCCGTCGGTCGCGCGCCGGTGCTCGATGATGACGTTCTCCGGCTTGATGTCGCGATGGATCACGCCGGCGGTGTGCGCGTGCGCGAGCGCGTTCGAGAGATCGACCGCGAGCGCCGCGGCGACCTCGGGCGGGAGCGCGCCGTTTTTCTGCACCATCTTTCGCAACGTGAGGCCGCGGAGGAGCTCGACGACGAGGTACTGCTCGTCCTCGTCTTCCGCCGACACGTCGAACACCTCGACGATGTTCGGATGATGGAGCTTGGCGACCGCCTTCGCTTCGACGGAGAAGCGATGCGCGACCTCGGGCGAGTCGCGAAGGTGCGGATGGATCACCTTGATCGCGACGTCGCGCCCGAGCCGCGGATCGTGCGCGCGGTAGACCGTCGCCATCCCGCCGTGGCCGATCTCTTCGAGCACGTCGTACTTGGCGAGCCGTAGGAGGCGTCCCGGACGCGCTGCAGCCCCCGTGGCATCCATCGGGACGAGCATACCACGCGAAAACTAGGAGCCAGCCGTCAGCTCTTCAGCCCGAGCCTCTTCAAGCGGCTCCGCAGCGTGCTCTCGCTCAGCCCGAGCGAACGCGCCGCGCGCGATTGATTCCCCTCCGCGCGCGCGAGGACCTGCGCGAGGATCTCGCGTTCGAGATCATCGAACGTCGTGCCGGTCTCCGGGAGATCGAGGATGATCTTGCCCGCGGGCGCAGGCCCGACGGGCGCCGTCGCCGCGAGCGCTCCACTCTCCGGCCCCGTGCCGAGCCGCATCACCGACGACGGCGACTCGGGCACGCGCTCCGGAAGCCCGAGCTCCTCGACCTCGACCTCGTGACCCGCGTGGTAGATCACGAGCCGCTCCATCACGTTCCCGAGCTCGCGCACGTTGCCCGGCCAGTCGTGCGCCTCGAGCGCGCGCCACGCGTTCGCGCTGATGCGCGGGAGCGCCCGGTTCATCCTGCGCGACGCCGCTTCGAGCATCGGTTGGCCGAGCCCGCGCACGTCTTCGGGTCGCTTTCGAAGCGGCGGGATGTGGATCGGCGCGACAGCGAGTCGGTAGTAGAGATCCTGTCGGAAGATCCCCGCGGTCGCGTCGGAGAGCAGATCGCGGTTCGTCGCGGCGATGATGCGAAGATCGACGCGGCGCGGATCGCTCCCGCCGACGGGCCAGATCTCGCGCGACTCGAGCGCGCGAAGGAGCATCGCTTGAAGCGCTGCGGGGGCCTCGCCGATCTCGTCGAGGAAGAGCGTCCCGCCGTCGGCGAGCTCGAAGAGCCCACGCCGCGCCTGCTGCGCGCCGGTGAACGCGCCTTTCACGTGACCGAAGAGCTCGCTCGTCATGAGCTCGGGCGGGAGCGCCGCGAGGTTCTGCGCGACGAAGCGTCCACGCTTGCGCGCGCTGCGCTCGTGAATCGCTGCCGCGACGAGCTCCTTGCCGACGCCTGTCTCGCCGTGGAGGAGCACGCTCGCCTCGGTGCCCGCGACCGCGATGACCTGCTCGAGCACCTTCGCCATCGCCGGCGAACGCACCTCGAGCTTCGGCCGCACGACGGCGCGCGAGACGACCTCGACATCACCGCGCAGTCGATCGTTCGCGCGCTGCAGCTCTTCGACGAGGCGTCGGTTCTCGATTTCGAGGCGGCGCTGATCCGCCGCGCGCTCGATCGTCAGCTTGAGCTGCTCCGCGTCCCATGGCTTTTGGACGTACGCGAAGACGTGGCCGAGGTTCACCGCCGCGGCGAGATCGTCGTGATCGGTGTATCCGGTGAGCAAGATGCGCTGCGTATCGCGATGCGATTCGTACGCCTTCGCGAGGAGCTCGGAGCCGCGCATCGGATCCATCCGCATGTCGCTAACGAGGACGTCGAAGCGCTCGTGCTCCATGAGCGCAAGCGCCTCGGCGCCCCCCGGGGCGAGCGTGACGTCGAAATCGGCCTGAAAAACGGCCTCGAAGACCTCGCGGACGTCCTCCTCGTCGTCGACGTAGAGAACGCGGGGGCGTGTGGGCGGAGCGACCGATGAAGCGACCGTCATATAAGGACGACGGTATCAAGAATCGGAGACGAACGCCGCTATCCGACCGCCTCGGCGCGCGCGCGGAGCTCGTCGTGGTAAATGCGGAACGCGCTCTCTTTCGGCCACTCGGGCGCTCCTTCGAGGAGCTCGGCGGCCTCGCGCGATTTTCCGTGGTCGACGGCGACGATCGCGGCGGCGTAGCGCATCGCCCAATGAACGAGCGGCGACGCGCCGGCCGCCTTTCGCAGGACGCGCGTGTCGTCGTCGAGGCTGGCGTGCGCGAACGCACGCACGAGCGCGGCGAGCCCGCGACGCAAGAGGGTGATGCGCTTTCGAGCGAGCCACCCCGCGTCGGGTATCGGCATGAGCGCAAGCGCTTCTGCCTTTTCCCTCGCCGCGTCGCGCTCGCCTTCGAACGTATCGAGGAGCGTCTCGACGAAGAGCCGCTGCTCGAGCGCCGCGTCCCAAGCCGGCCCCTTCACCGCGCGCGTGAGCGCATTGCGCGCCGCTTCGACCCATCCGTACGACGCGTACGCCGTCGCCGCCATGAGCGGCGCGATCGTCTCCCGGTGCGTCACGCGCTGGATCGTCCCTTCCCACGTCCCGAGCACGCGCTTCACGTCGCCCGACATGAGGAGACGTCGCATGCGCCAGCGCGCGAGAAACGCCGGCATGAGCGTCATGATGAGGATGAGCGCGAGCGGAAAGAGGTACCGCGGATCCTTCCACGCCATCTGCGCGACCAGCACCGCGCAAACGCCGCTGACCACGATCGGTAGGAACGTGAGCGGACGCAGGCGGGGTGGCGGATGTTGCGAGGTGGGCACTACACGCTCAACCTAAGGCATCGGCGAGCGTCCGCAACCGCACGCACGAGCGACGTCTACTTCTCGCCGAGCTTGCCCTGATCGCCGATGCCGTGACGTCGCAAATAGCCACGCACGTGCGCGCGCTCCATCGCCGCGCGACGGCCGATCTCGCTGACGTTGCCGCTGCACTCGGCGTAGAGCGCCGTGAAATATTCGCGCTCGAAGCGGGCGAGCACTTCGCGCTTCGCGTCTTGGAACGTGCGGCCGCGCGTCGGCGTCGACTCGGACGCGCTCGAGAGCGGCGCGAGGTGCTGCGCGAGATCGATCGGCCCTTCTTTGGAGAACGCGAGCGCGACGGCGATGACGTTGCGGAGCTCGCGAACGTTGCCCGGCCAGTCGTGGCGCATGAGCCGCTCGAGCGAGTCGTTCATGATGCGGCTGTAGGCGTTCTTGTCGCCGAGATCGTCCATCATGCGGCGGACGAGCGCCGGGATGTCCTCGAGGCGTTGGCGGAGCGACGGCAGCTCGATGCGGAGCTGCGCGACGCGAAAGTACAAGTCGCTTCGGAACGTGCCGGCGTTCACCTCGCGCACGAGATCGCGGCGCGTCGCAGCGATGACGCGCACGTTCACCGAGCGGTACGCGTTCGCGCCGACGCTCTTCACGCGCTGCTCGGCGAGCGCGCGCAGGAGCTTTGGCTGCACGTCGGTCGGCAATTCGCCGAGCTCGTCCAGGAAGATCGTCCCGCCGTCGGCCTCGATGAAGGGCGAGATTCGCTTGTCGACGGCGCCCGTGAACGAGCCACGCTCGTGACCGAAGAGCGCGCTCTCGGCGAGCGACGCCGGGATCGATCCGCAGTCGACGACGACGAACGGTTTGTTCGCGCGCGAGCTGGCCTGGTGAATCGCCGCGGCGACGAGCTCTTTGCCCGTGCCCGTCTCGCCCGTCACGAGGACGGTGAGATCCGTCGGCGCGGCCTTCTTCAATCGTTCGAAGACGGTCTGCATCCCCGCGCTTGCGCCGACGAGCGGCCCGAAGTTCTGGAGATCGGGGAGATCGACGCGCTCGGCCGCGGTCGGCGCGAACTCGAGCATCGTGTCGCCGAGCGTGAGGAAGGTCCCCTTCGTTAGGTAGACCTCGGTGATCCGCGTCTCGTTGATGAAGGTGCCGTTGCGCGAGCCGAGGTCGCGGACGCGAACGCCGCGCTCCGTGGCGATCAGCTCGACGTGGACGGCAGATACTTTTCGGTCGTCGACGACGAGGTCGCAGGCGTCGTTTCGCCCGACGACGACCGTGTCAGGGCCGACCTCGAGCTTGGGCTTCGACCCCTTCCCCTTCGCGACCGTGAGCGTGCCACCACGGACTTCGAACCGCCCCTTGGTGACGATCGTCGCATCCACGATTACGGTTTCTATCATGTCGGAGGGGCCGGCCTACAACTCAATAGCGCGCTTGCACTTTTTCGCGGGACGGGCACGGTGGGGGAGCGGAGGTTCGTGATGCGGCGAGCGGCTCGTTTGGGCAAGTGCGTGTGCGCGTGCGGGAGCGTTCTGATCGTCGCGACGGCGCTCGCCGGCGGCGTTTGGATCGTCGGGTGCAGCAGCGATAGCGCGCGGCCCACGGCGGGCGACGGTGGCGCGAGCGACGCTTCGGCCGGAGGCGACTCGACGACGCACGTGGACGCGGCCGCCGATGCCGGCGGCGACACGAGCACGCAGCTCCCCGTCTCCTGCGAGAACTACTGCTCGCTCGTGAAGCTCAATTGCACCGGGCAGAACGACGAATACATCGACAAGCCGACCTGCCTCGCGATGTGTGCGCGCTTGACGCTCGGCACGCTCCCCGACACGACGGGGGACACCATCGCATGCCGTCAGACGCACGCGGTCGCGGCGCAAGGCAACCCGAGCGGCGAGTGTCCCTCCGCGGGACCGACGGGCGGAGACACGTGCGGAACGGATCACTGCGCGTCGTGGTGCGCGCTCGAGATCGCACAATGCGGGACGATCGCGTTCACCGCGCAGGCGCCGTGCGTGACCGCGTGCGACGCGCTCACGTACACGAAGAGCGCGGGCGACATCGCGAACATCAGCGGCAACACGATGAACTGCCGCATCTACCACGTCGAAGCTGCGTACCAGAACGACGGCGGGCTCTCGGCGACACACTGCCCGCACACCGGCGTTCCGTCGGTGATCAAGAACGACGGCGGCGCGGGTCCCTGCAACTGAAGGGTCAGTGCGTCGCGCCGTACAGCTGCTCGCTCAAGCCTTCGAGCGCGGCCGCCGTCGCGGCGGCGGTGTAGCTCGCGGCGCGCGGCTCGGTGCCCGCGTCGGACGTGCCTCCGTCCGACGGCGGCAGCTGAGCGAGCCGGTAGTCGCGCGACGAGGCGCGGAAGTACGACGTCTGATCGAACACGACGCTGAGCAGGCTCGAGTTGTCCGGCTGCTGCTGAATGAAGAGCGAGCGAAGCGCCTTCAACTGAACGACGTCGATCGTCGCCGATCCCGCATCGAACGGTGGGGCGTCGATGAACTTGCGGTGGATTGCGCCGAACATGAGCGCGTTCGCGCGTGTCGGCTTGTTCGTGAGAAACGTCGACGTCGACGGCACGTACCCCTCGAGGTAGCCGCGATCCGCCGAATCCCAGAGCCCGGCGGTGTTCATCGCGCGGAAGAGCTGATCGGCGTTGCTCGCGAGGCCGTAGCCCGTGAACGCGCCGAGCACCGTCGGGTTCGCCAGCACGAGCTCGTTCGCGCGCATGAGCGCCAGCATCACCGTCGCCTGCACGTCGGAGAGGAGCGCGTCGTTCGGCATCGCGCCTGCGAGCGCGTCGTGATTGGGATCGCCGCTCGTCACGAGCGACCGGTAGTAGAGATGCGTCACCGGATCGCGCGCGCGCGACGAAAGGTGATCGAGCGCGCGCTTTGCGCCGTCTACCCACAGCGTCGCGTTGGCCGCGTCGTCGATCGCGTGACGCACGGCCATGTCGAGGAGCGCGACCGCGCCCGTCGCAACGTCGGCGGTCGTGTAGGCGACCTGTCCGCCGCCCGCGGGCGTCCCGAGCACGCTGTCGCCCGCGCCGACGGCCTGCGAGTACGTGGTGTAGATCGCGCGACCGTAGGGCTCCGCGATCGCGTCGATCTTCTTCGCGTGATCGTTCTCGTTGATGTAGCGGAGGTTACCCGCGATCTTGCGGAGCTGAAGGTAGACGTCGCCGCCGTACTCGGCGGGCGGCGTGGCGAGCTGCATTTCGATGTTCGTCACCATCGTGACGAGGACGTTGTCGAGATCCGCGTTGATCTCTGTGTCGCCGTAGAGGCGCGCTGCGAGATCGTAGCTGGAGATCGACGCGGCGAACGCGACGTCGTCGTGCACGTCGTGAAGTGGCATGCCGCCGTTGGTGTCGGGCACGAACGTCTTCGAGTCCCAGCTTGCGGCGACGCCGAGCGCCTTGACGAACGCGGCCCGGCGCTCGTTCTTGAGGATCACTTTCTGGATGCAGAGCGCGACCGGATCGCTTCCGTTGTCGAGCGTGCAGTGACGCGTCGACGCGTCGACCGGCGGGGTGATCGGGCTGTCGGCCCGGGCGTCGCTCGCGTCGGGAACCGCGGCATCCGCCGGCACGTCGGTGACGCTGTCGCCGCCACACGACCAGATCGCCAAAGGAATGGTGGAGAGCGCGAGGAAAACAGAAGCAAGTTTGCGCATGGGATCGTCCGGAGGGTAGGACGTTGCAAGCGTCGTGCAAGGCGCGATCAACGGGGTTTCTCGGGGCTCCGTGACCGCGAGCGCCTACCCTCCGTCAACTTCGTATCGGCTCCGTGCTACCTGCCGGCGCTCGAGACGCTCGAGATGCTGGTGAACGTGCCGCCGGTCACGTCCGTCTTCTCTTCGCGCACGCGCAGCGTCGACGGAGGCTTGCGCGGCGAGTTCCCCATCACGCGACAGACCTTTCGCCACGCCGCAATCGCCTCGCTCGCCTGCGCGAAGCGGCGCTCACGATCGCGCGCCATCATCTTCTCGAGGAACCGCTCGATGGCGGCGGGCCACTCGTCTCCCGTCGTCGACGTGAGCGACGGCGGCTCGCGATCGAGCTTGAGCGCGATGAGCGTGAGCGCGTTCTGTCCTTCGAACGGCAAGCGTCCCGAGAGCGATCGAAACGCGACCGCGCCGAGCGCATAGAGATCCGCGCGCTCGTCGACGCGCGCCGAGCCGCGCACCTGCTCCGGCGCCATGTACGCGAAGCTGCCGAGCGTGGCGTCGAACGCCGTGAGCGACGGCTCGCTCTTGCGCCCTTGCCGCGTGCGCATCTTCGACACGCCGAAGTCGAGGATGCGCGTCCTCTCTTCCTGTTCGTCGTTGGCGATCTCGCGCGCGGTGAGGCGGCGCTTCTCGATGAAGAGGTTCGCCGGCTTGATGTCGCGGTGGATGACGCCGGCTTTGTGCGCGGCCTCGAGGCCTTGGAGCGCGTCGTCGACGATCGGTCCGACGTCGGCGAACGACAGGTACTGTTCGCGACGGATGCGCTCGTCGAGGCCTTCGCCCTGGAGCAGCTCGAACGCGATCCACAGCCGCCCGTTGCGATCTTTTCCGGCGCCGAGAATGCCGGCGACGTACGGCGACTTCACCTGCGCAGCGATGGCGGCCTCGCGCTGGAAGCGCGCGACGAGATCGGGATCCTGCGCGGCGCGATCGTGGAGGACCTTGATGGCGACGCGCTCGCGGCGTTTGCCCTCGGCCGCGTAAACCTCGCCCATCCCTCCGCTGCCGATGAGCCGGCGGATCTTGTAGACCCCTCCGATGACAGAGCCTACGAGGGATCCAGGGTCGCCTGCCATGTCCGAGGCCGATTGTAGCACGGCTCCACGACCGCGATCCCCCCATTGAGTCCCTCGGCAGGGATGGTTACGCTCCCCCAGCGGCTCGACGGGAGGGCCGGTCCCCATGCGAACTGAGAAGGACGTCGAAGCTTATTTGCTACGGCTAAATCGCCGCTTCACCAGCGTCGACGATCGCCCAGGTACGTTCCTCGTTCGCGCGAACGACAACATGCCACCCGTCGCACTGCGCGTCGATCCACCGCTCGTCGTCGTGCGCGTCCACATCGGCGACGCGCCCGGACCCGACCACGCCGCGATCTTCCGCAGGCTCCTCGAGCTGAACGCACGGTCGCTCGTCCATTGCAGCTACGGCCTGGAGGACGACGTCATCGTTCTCTCCGCGGCTCTCGAGCTCGAGAACCTCGACTTCAACGAGCTGCAGGCGACGCTCGACGAGATCGACATGGCGCTCGCACAACAAGTCCCCATGCTCGCAGGGTTGAACAAGAAGAGCGGATAGACGCCGCGCGTTCGAGGCCCGCCACACGTTCTGCCCCCGCCTGCCCTGTTTGAGGAAGAGAGATCATGGGTATTTTTGCTCGTATCGCGCAGCTCATCAAATCGAACTTGAACGATCTCATCAGCCGCTCGGAAGACCCCGAGAAGATGCTGAACCAGGTCGTGCTCGACATGAACAACCAGCTCGTCGAGGCGAAGAAGCAGGTCGCGACGACGATCGCCGACGAGAAGCGGCTGGCGAAGCAGGCCGAGCAAGAAGCGTCGAACGCTTCGGAGTGGGAGCGGCGCGCAATGATGGCGCTCCGCGCGGGCAACGAAGAGCTCGCGAAGGAAGCGCTGAATCGAAAGCGAGAGCACGACGAGCTCGCCAAGACGTTTCAGGATCAGTGGCAGAAGCAGAAGGCCGCGGTCGAGCAACTGAAGCGGGCGCTCCGAGCGCTCAACGACAAGATCGAAGAGGCCAAACGCAAGAAGAACGTCCTCGTTGCGCGAAAGAAGCGCGCCGAGGCGCAGAAGTCGATCCAAGAGACGATGCACGGCCTTCGCGATCAGAGCGCGTTCGAGACGTTCGATCGGATGGGCGCGAAGATCGATCAAATGGAGGCCGAGGCCGAGGCGCAGAGCGAGCTCGCGGAGGAGTACAGCGGCGACCAGCTCGCGTCGCAGTTCTCGAAGCTCGAACGGACACACAGCGCGGACGAGGACTTGATGGCGCTCAAACGCAAGATGGGGCTCGCGCCGGCAGAGCTCGAGAGGGCGCCGGCCGCGCCGGTGCAAGCGCGCGTCGAAGCGCCCGCAGCGACACCACCCGCAGCGCGTAGCGAGAACGACGAGCTCGCCGCAGCGCTCGAAGAGCTCGAGGCAGAGCAGCAGGCGGAGGAGAAGCGGAAAGCCGGACGCTGAGACGTGCCCGAGCCGACTGTCGACATCACCGCATCGGCTGACGCGAGTCGCTCGCGCGGGCCGCGTGTGCACGCCGAGACGCCGGACGCGTGCATCGCGCGGCTCGAGGCCGACACATCGAACGGCCTGACGGTCGAAGAAGCCGCGCGTCGTCTCGCGCGCGACGGACCCAACGAGCTGCCGAAGCCAAAAGGACCGAACCGACTCAAGCAGTTCTTCGCGCAGTTCACGAATCCGATCGTGCTCACGCTGCTCGTTGCGGCGGTCATCGCGATCATCGACGGCGCGAGCCGCGTGAACGTAACGATGCTCGAGCGCTACGGCGACGCGACGGCGATCCTCCTCATCGTCGCGCTCAACGCGGTGCTCGGTTACTACCAGGAGGTCCGCGCGGAGGCGGCGCTCGAGGCGCTGCAGAAGATGCAGGTGCCGAACGCGCGCGTGCGTCGCGGCGATCAGGTGATGGTCGTCGCCGCGACCGAGCTCGTCGTCGGCGATCTGCTCGAGATCGAAGCGGGCGACGCCGTGCCGGCAGACGCGCGCCTCTTGCAGACGATCAACCTCGCCGCCGAAGAAGCGGCGCTCACGGGCGAGTCGATGCCCGCGGGCAAGGACGCGGCGGCTGCCGTCGACGACGACGCGCCGATGGGCGATCGCACCAACATGCTCTTCGTCGGCACGAGCGTCGTGCGCGGGAAGGGCCGCGCGATCGTCTCGGCGACCGGCGGCGGCACCGAGCTCGGCAAGTTGAGCGCGCTCATCAGCCAGTCGCGCGATCGGACGACGCCGCTCGAAGATCGCCTCGCGCATTTCGGCAAGCGGATCCTCTGGGCGTGCCTCGCGCTCAGCGTGCTGCTCTTCGCGCGCGGGATGGTCAAAGGCGACCGCAGCTGGCACGAGCTCTTGCTCGAAGCGGTCAGCCTCGCCGTCGCCGCGATCCCCGAGGGGCTCCCCGCCATCACCACGATCACGCTCGCGCTCGGCATGCAGCGCATGGCCAAGCGCGGAGCCATCATCCGCAAGCTCGCCGCCGTCGAGACGCTCGGATCGGCGACCGTCATCTGCACCGACAAGACGGGCACGCTGACGCAAAACGAGATGACCGTGCGCGAGGTCTACGCGGCCGGCGTCTCGTACGACGTCAGCGGCGTCGGCTACGCTCCGGAGGGCGAGATCAAGGCGCCCGACGGCACGCCGGCCGACCTCGCGACCGCGAGCGCGCTGAAGCATCTGCTCGCCACGATTGCACTCTGCAACAACGCGACGCTGCAGCGCACCGAAGGCGTGTGGAAGGTGATCGGCGATCCGACGGAGGGCGCGCTCCTCACGCTCTCGTCGAAGGGCGGCGTAGCGCGCGAATCGGTTACGTCGTCGCACAAGGTCGTGCGCGAGCTGCCGTTCGACAGCGATCGAAAGCGCATGACGGTGTTGACGCTCGACCAATACGGTCGCGAGGTCGTCCACAGCAAAGGGAGCGCCGACATCCTCTTGCCGCTCTGCACGAGCTACGCGACCGATCATGGCAACGAGCCGCTCGACGACGCCTCGCGCGCGGCGATCCTCGCAGAGGCCGAGCGGATGAGCGGTGAAGCGCTGCGGGTGCTCGCCGTCGCGCGACGCGAGATCCACGAGCATGCGGGAGAGGCCAACGCGACGGAGCGGCCGAGCGGCGAGCTCGAGACGCATCTCACGTTCCTCGGCCTCGTCGGGATGATCGACCCTCCGCGCAAGGGGGTGAAAGAGGCGATTCGCGCCTGCGCCGACGCGTCGGTGCGCGCGGTCATGATCACCGGCGATCACAAGCTCACGGCGGTCGCGATCGCGCGAGAGCTCGGCCTCTGGGACGAAGGGGCGATCGCGCTGACGGGCACCGAGCTCGAACGACTGTCGGACGAAGAGTTCTCGTCGCGCATCGAGAGCGTGCGCGTCTTCGCGCGTGTGACCGCCGAGCAAAAACTTCGCATCGTGCGCGCGTTCAAGGCGCACGGGCACGTGGTCGCGATGACCGGCGACGGCGTGAACGATGCGCCCGCGCTACGCGAAGCGCACATCGGCGTCGCGATGGGCAAAGACGGCACGGATGTCGCGCGCGAAGCGGCCGACATGGTCCTCGCCGACGACAACTTCGCGACGATCGTCGACGCCGTCCGCGAAGGGCGCGCGATCTACCGCAACATCCAGAAGTTCATCTTCTTCCTGTTGTCGTCGAACGCCGGGCTCCTCGTCGCCGTCTTCACGGCGTCGTTCATGAACGATCTCCGGCCGCTCACGCCGCTGATGATCCTCTGGATCAACCTCGTGACGAACGGCCTGCCCGCGCTCGCGCTCGGAATCGATCCGCCGGATCCGACGCAGATGATGGAGCCGCCGCGCAAGCCGAGCGCCGGCTTGCTCGGCGCGCGCGAGTACCTGGGGATTCTCGTCGTCGGTCTCTTGATGGGTGGCGCGGGAATGGCTTGCTACCTCTGGCCATGGAGCGAGGACGCGCTCGTGTCGAAGCACGCCCGAGCCATCGCGTTCTCGCTGCTCGCGCTCAGCCCGCTGTTTCACGCGTTCAACTGCCGCTCCGCCACCGCGTCCATCGCAGTGCTGAAGCCCCTCGTGTCGAAGCCGCTCGTCCTCGCCGTCGTGCTGAGCGCGGCGATCCACCTCGTCGCCGTGCTCGTGCCGGGGCTGCGTCCGGTGTTCCAAACGTTCGCGATGACGGGGTACCAGTGGCTCGTGATGCTGCTCCTGTCCTTCGCCATCATCCCGGCGATCGAGCTCCTCAAGATTCTGCAGCGGAGCGGGCTCGTCGGAGCGGGGCTCGGGCCGATGTCGCGGCGGGCCAAGCGCTGATGTAGAAAGAGGCGATGATTCGTCGTGTGTCGCGTTCGTCGTTCGCGCTCGCGCTGCTGTGCTTCGCAGCGGCGTGCGGAGGTGCGCCATCGAAGGATGCCTCCAGCGCGAACGACGCGAAGGACGGCGACAAGGGGCTAGGCGACTACATCGCGGGACAAGGCGGTGTCGGGCCGTTCAATTCGGGCGACACGTCACCGGCGGCGGTCCCGGGCGGCTTGCGGCTCGAGCTCGTCGACAAAGAGAAGCCGGTGAAGCTCGACGGCGTCCTCCAAGAGTGGCCGGCGCGGCTTCCGCTCAAGCAGGTCATCAAGGGGACCACGAGCGCGAGCGTCTCGATCGTCGTTCAGTACGACGAATCGAAGATTTGGATCGCCGGAGAGATCGGCGACTCCGACAAGCTCGTGCGAACGGCGCAGTTTGGCGACGCCGAAGATCACGCGTCGCTCGTGCTCGCGTTCCCGACGCCGAACGGAACGCCGGTCGCATACGAAATCGGCCTCTACATCGGCGTCCCCGGGCAATCCGCGGGCTCCGTCCGGTATCGATCCGGCGGACGAAGCGGCGCCGCGGTCGCCGAATCCAAAATCGTCGAGGCGCCCGTTCAAGGCGGATGGTCCTTCGAAGCCGTGCTCCCGTGGAGCGCGTTCCCCGAAGCGCGCCTCGTGCGCGTCGGGCTGCGCGGCGTCGTGCGCTACACGAAGGCCTCGGCGCCGGGAACGATCGCCGCGATCCTCGCGTCCGGATCCGGCGACACGAGCTCGCCCGCGTCGCTTCCGCCGCTCCCGACAGAGTCCGAGCAGGCGATGATCGAGCAGCTCCTCGTCCCCAAGAACCTCGCCGACCAAGCGCCAAAGCTCGATCGCATCGCGGACGTCGCCGGCGACGCGATGAAGGAGCGCGTCGCGGTCTTCGGCAAGTACCTCGTCGTGTGTGGCCCTGGTTACCTCGGCGGATCGAAATTCTTCTTCAAGGATCTCGGCGGCGAGCTCACCGGGCTCGAGCTCCGCGACGTCACGGGTCGCGGCAAGGCGGATCTGCTCCTGCGCCGCCGCTTCACGGAAGGCGGGACCTCGCGCGAGTGGTTCGAGGTGCTGAGCGCGCTCAGCGCGGCCGCCGAGCCGTCGACGACGTTCGCGCATGAGATCGCGATTTCGAACGGGAGCAACCGCGTCGTCAATTCGGTGCACGCCGGCGCACGCGAGATCGACGTCGGCGTCGAGCCGGCGACCGGCTGGGACGCGACGACGTACCGCGAGAACATCGCGACCGACATCGAGCCGCTCCTCTTGCCGTGGGGCGCGGTCAAGTCGCAGAAGTTCAAGTTCGAGGGCGCCAAGTTCACGAAGACGAGCGAGGTCGCGCAGACGCCGACGGGACCCGCTCCGTCGAACGCGCCTCCAGCGATTCGACCGAAGGAACCGCCGACCCCGCCCGTGAAACCTGCCGGTGATCTCGCGCACCAGCTCTTCGATCTCTACAAAAAAGATCGGGGCGTCTCGGCCGATACGAAGCCGAAGGTCGACCTCCAGGTCAACGTCCACGGCGACTCGCGCCCCGAGCGCGTCGTCCTCATCGGTCACGACATCGTCGTCTTCGGTCCGGGGTTCAAGGGCGGCACGAGTTACACGTACGTCACGATCGCAGACATGGAGCTCCGCGACATGGGCGCGCGCGATCTCACCGGCTCGGGCACCGCGGATCTCGTGGTGCGCGCCGGGTCGCGAAAAACCGACTCGTCGTCGAGCGATCCGGTCGAGTTCGACTTGCTCCTCCTCTATCAAGTGAGGCCCGACGCGATCGTCCGCACGTTCGCCATCGAGACGGGGCGCGAGCAAGCCGGCAAGCGCATCCAAGGTCTCGTGCAGTTCATTCCCGGTGGGAAGGGCTTCGACGTGGACGCGCAGCCGGGGCGCGCGACGGGTTGGACGCAGCAGAGCTATCCTTGGAAGCAAGAGCAGCCGGGCTCGGGCGGAGTCGAGCCGCTGCTCCTCCCGTGGGGCGGCATCGCGCGCGTGAAGTACTCGTGGAACGGAACGACGTTCGCGAAGTGAACGCACGCCAAAGCGTGCGCTCATCCCGAACGGCGCCGCCGCGAAGGACCTCGCGTCAGTGCTTGCAGAACGGATCGTCCGGATCGCATTTCGGCGCGGGCGGCTTCCCGGTCGGCGGCGGTTGCGGCGCGGTCGGCGTCGTCGGCGGCTTCACGCCCGTCGGGAGCTTGCCCGTGGGAAGCGGAGCGGCGGTCTTCTGCATCGTGATCGACTTCGATTCGCCTGCGGTGAGCGTGATGGTCTGCTCGGTGTAGCCCGCGAGGCTCACGACGAGATCGACGGTCGTGCCTTCCGGCACTTCGATCGCGGCCGGGTTTTTCAGCGTCTGATCGCCGCGCTTGATCGTGGCGTTGAGCGGCGTCGCGACGAGCGCAGTCGACTTCATCACGACGGGCTTCGTCGGCGATGCCGTTGCGGCGCTCGTCGGCGGCGGTGGCGCGATCTGCGACGCGCTCGGCACGTTCGTCTGCGCGTTGCCTGGCCCGCTCTTCGCGACGAGGACGATCGCCGCCACGCCGATGACGGTCGCGACCACGCCGATCGCTGCATAGAGCGGCAACCGACTGCGATGCGGGATGCTCATCGGCGAAGCGGGCACCGGTGCCGGCATGGCCGACCGGAAATAATCGGCCGGCACGTTGAACCCACCCGACCGCGCCATCATCTCTTGCACCGCGTCCGGCAAGAGCCCCTTCTCGAGCTTCTCGAGATCGAGGATCAGCTCGTTCATCGTCGCGTAGCGCCCTTCGGGCTTCTTCGTCAGCGACTTGAGGATGATCGCGTCGAGCCCCGGCGGCACGTCGACCGCGGGCACGAGCGCGCGAATCGGCACGGGCGACTTGTACATGTGCTGCGTGAGGATCCCCATGAAGTTGTCGGCGTCGAACGGCACCTTCCCCGATGCCATCTCGTAGAGAATGACGCCGAGCGCATAGATGTCCGTTCGGAGATCGACGACCGCGCCCGCCGCTTGCTCGGGCGACATGTAGTGCGGCGTTCCGAAGACGCTCCCCGCCTTCGTCATCTTCGAACCCGCGCTCCCGACCTTCGCGATTCCGAAGTCGAGGATCTTCACGAAGTCTTTCTGCGTGCCGCGATTCACCATCATGATGTTGTCGGGCTTCAAATCGCGATGGATGATGTTCGCGGCATGCGCAGCGGCGAGCGCTTCGGCGATCTGCTTCGCGACGTGACAGAGGCGCGGGACAGGTAGCGGGCGCGATTCTTCGAGCACCGCGCCGAGGCTCTTGCCTTCGAGGTACTCCATGACGAAGTACGTCGAGCCATCGGGCAATTGTCCGAAGTCGGAGATGTCGATGATGTGCGGATTTCCGATCGCGGACGCAGCGCGCGCTTCTTGGAGAAACCGCTCGGTGACCTCGGCGTCGCGAGCCATCTCGCCGCGGAGGACTTTGATCGCGACCTTCTTGTCGATGACCTTGTGGCGCCCGCGGTAAACGATGCCCATGCCGCCTTCGCCGAGCACGCTGTCGACGATGTAGCGCCCATCGATCGTTCGACCGAGGTACGGATCGATCTTCGACGGAGGCGGCGTCGCGCTGGACGCACCGAAGTCCACCTGAACTCCGCCGAATGGCGGGTTCGTCGTTCCCTGCACGTCACTCGCGGGGGCCGAAGCGGGGGGCGAACCGACCGACGACGGCGGCGCGATCGCCGTAACGGCGTTCGGGCGCGGCGGGAGCGGACGTTGGTCGTCGGTCATGAATTCCTCGAAGCGAACGCAGCAATAAATACGCCGCTCTTAGGTTATAGAACGGCACGCTGCTGCGGCAAATCTCCAGGTTGTGCTACGAGGCCGAAAGAACACTCACTCACGATGGGATACCCCCTCACACTCGCGCGCCGATACCTCTCGTCGAAGAAGCGCAACATGATCTCGATAAGCACGGCGCTCGCCATCGGCGGCGTCACGCTCGGGGTCGCTGCGCTCGCGATCGTGATGAGCGTAACGGGCGGTTTTCAGGAGCAGTTTCGCGAGAAGGTGCTCGGCGTGAACGCGCACGTTCTCGTGCTCAAGTACTCGATCGATTTTCGCGAGTACCGCGACATCATGAAGAAGGTCGAGCACGTGAAGGGCGTCGTCGGGATCGCGCCGTTCGTCATCAACCCGATGATGCTCACGCACGGCGACCGTACCGCCACAGGTGTGCTCTTGA
>JAYVXB010000369.1:0-16698 GCA_043785585.1 Deltaproteobacteria bacterium
CAATGGAAAATCCAATCGCCCGGAACGTCGGCGACCCACTCGATGTCGCGCGTCGCGCCCACCGGTACGTCGCGGCCGAATCCTGTGGTGATGACCGACTTCAACATCTTCACGTTCAACAGCCGCGTGTGGCCGGGAACTGCGCCGCTCGTCGTGAAGAAGGGTGAGCGCGTCCGCGTGCGCTTCGGCAACCTCAGCATGGACAACCATCCGATTCATCTTCATGGCTATCAATTCCACGTCACGGCGACGGACGGTGGACGCATCCCTGCCGGCGGGCGCTGGCCCGAGACGACGGTCGACGTGCCGGTCGGTTCCACGCGCGACATCGAATGGGTCGCCGACGTGCCGGGTGATTGGATCTTCCATTGCCACAAATCGCATCACACGATGAACGCGATGGGCCACGACGTCCCCAACATGATCGGCGTAAAGCAAGGTGACATCGAGGCGAAAGTTCGCCAGATGCTCCCGGGCTACATGCCAATGGGTCAGGCGGGGATGGGCGGAATGATGGACATGGGGCGACCGAAGAATACGTTGCCGATGATGTCGGGGACCGGACCGTTCGGGCCGATCGAGATGGGCGGGATGTTCACCGTGGTCAAGGTGCGCGAGGGCATCACGAGCTACGAGGACCCGGGTTGGTACAAGCATCCGGCGGGATCGGTCGCGCGGAAGGTGTAAGTCATGCGCTACCTCACCGGCGTCGGGATCCGACGCGCTCGCCTCGACTCAACGCGCATTCCGATACGGCGCGAGCTGCCGATCGAGCCACGTCTTCTGCGCAAGCTCCGCGCCCTTCACATGCCGACGCAAGAAGCGCTCGAACAGATCCGGGAGCACCATCGGCTCGACGCGCGCCGACGTGCCCGCGCCGCTCAAGGCGTAGAGCGCGGAAGATCGCCGCGAGAACGCGCGGAGGTAGAAGTAGCTCTTGTCGCGCGCGAGCCACGAGACGACGGCGGACGCGGCGATCCGATGAACGACCGTCGCGGTGTCCTTCGTCGCGCCTGCGCGCGAGAGCCGGGGCTCGGTCGCGGAGAAGTCGACGCGCGCGGTAATCGCGCAGCACGTCGTCATCGGTTTTGTTCGCGACGAGCTCGCCAAAGGCGCGCGTGCACGCTTCGACGTCGCGCTCGAGCCGTTCGCGCGTGTGCCCGTCGGGGTTCACGTCCACGAGCGGCGGAACGGTCGCGGTCGGATCGTAGCGGAGGCGGTACGTGTCCTCTTCGACCAGGCGCGCGAACGGCGACGCCTGCGAGCGATGCTCGATCTCGCCTCCCGCGATCTCGAAGACATCGCCCGAGTTCGCGATCCGCGTGTCGATCGACGGCTCGAGCATCCTCAGATCAGATCGTCCCGCACTGCGCGAGCGTGCTCGTGACGGTCGCCGGCGCGATGACGGTGTCGACCTAGAGGATCACCTTGTCCTTCGCACAGAGGAGGTCGACGTCGCGAGGCAAGGTCGCCAAGGTCGGGATGTCGAAGTGGTCGAGGTGCGCGTGCGACAAGATGACGACGTCGGGCCGAGGCATCTTGCTCGCGTCGACTTCTCGCCGCGGGCACGTCGTTACGGCCCCTTCCTCGAAGGGATCGCCGAAGACGGGATCCATGAGACACCGCGTCCCCTCGGCTTCGACGAAGACGCAGGCGTGACCGATGAGCGTGACGCGCATTGTGGGAGCGTACTATCTCCCCGTTGTCGGGCTGTCGCCGTCGTCGCGTCGCGCCACTGGCGTTGAGCTGTGCCGGATATGTCGTCTCCTCAGCGCGCCGGACGTGCGCTAGAAACGGAAGTCGATGCGTGCCCCGCTCCGCTCGTCCGGTCTCGTCACCGCGCTACTCGCCGCCGTCCTCGCCGCCCCCGACGCAGGCTGCGCCGGTGGCGCGCCGCTCCCCGCGACGCCGATCGCTCTCCGTGCCGTAGCCGCGAACGAGCTTCGCGCGCCCGACGATTTCCGCGGCATCGCGGATCGCGACGAGCGATCGCGCGCGCTCTTCCTCGAAGCAACGCGCGTGATGTTCCATCCGCGTTGCCGCAACTGCCACCCCGCGGGCGACACGCCCGCGCAGGGCGACGATGGGCGCGCGCACGATCCGCCGGTCGTTCGCGGGCCCGCCGATCAAGGCGCGCCGGGTCTCGAGTGCACGTCGTGCCACCAGGACCGAAACGTCGAGCTCGCGCGCGTCCCCGGCGCGCCGAAGTGGGCGCTCGCGCCGCTTGTGATGGCTTGGATGGACCGCACGCCGCACGCGCTCTGCGAGCAGCTCAAGGATCGCCAGCGCAACGGCAACAAGGACCTCGCGCACATCGTCGAGCACAGCACGCACGACGAGCTCGTCGCCTGGGGTTGGGCTCCGGGCCACGGTCGCGCGCCCGCGCCGGGGACGCAGCAGCAGTTCGGTGCGCTCATGGCGGCGTGGGTCGAGAGCGGCGCGGCGTGTCCGCGCGAGGAGTCGAAGCGATGAGCAGCCGACTGCGCGTGAACGGAACCGAGCACACGCTCGACGTCGATCCGGAGATGCCGCTCCTCTGGGCGCTGCGCGACATCCTCGGCCTCACCGGCACCAAGTACGGATGCGGGCAGGCGCTGTGCGGCGCGTGCTCGATCCACATCGACGGCCAGGTCGTCCGCGCGTGCGTCACGCCGGTGCGCCGCGCCGACGGAAAATCCGTGACCACCATCGAAGGACTCTCGCCCGACGGCAGTCACCCACTCCAAAAGGCGTGGGTCGAGCTCGGCGTTCCGCAGTGCGGCTTCTGCCAGGCGGGGCAGATCATGACCGCGGCCGCGCTCCTCGCGAAGCGACCGAAGCCCACCGATCAGGAGATCGACGAATCGATGGGCGGCAACATCTGCCGGTGCGCGACGTACATCCGGATCCGCGCGGCCATCAAGAAGGCCGCGGGCGTGCCGGGGGACGAGCGATGAGCCGTCCGTCCATTCGCGTCCTGCGTCGTTCGTTCCTCGCGGGGCTCGGTGTCACCGCCGGTGGCTTCGCGCTCGGCGCGTTCGACGGTGACGCGCTGGCCGATGACCGCAAGATTCCGACGAAGGACATCAAGCCGTCGGATCCGAACACCGCCGCCAAGGCCGCCGCGAAAGGCGCGGGGCTAAAGCCGAACGTCTTCGTGCACGTCGGCGCCGACGACGTCGTCACGATCGTGTGCGCGCGCTCCGAGATGGGCCAGGGCGTCCGCAGCTCGCTGCCCGTGCTCGTCGCGGACGAGATGGGCGCCGACATGGCGCGCGTCAAGATCGTGCAAGGCGACGGCGACAAGGCGTACGGCGATCAGAACACTGACGGCTCGCACAGCGTCCGCGGGATGTTCGAGGATCTCCGTCGCGTCGGCGCCGCGGCGCGCATGATGCTGATCGCGACCGCCGCGAAGCGTTGGAAGGTTCCGACCACATCCTGCACGGCGCACGACAATGCGGTGTTCCACGATCCGACGAAGCGAACGCTCCGCTTCGGCGAGCTCGCCGACGAGGCGGGCGCGCAGCCGACTCCGAAGAAAGAGGACATCAAGCTCCGCCCGTTGTCCGAGCTGAAGCACCTCGGCACGGAGCTGCCGCTCCTCGACGCGCCGGACATCGTCACCGGCCGCGCGGTCTTCGGTGCGGACGTGAAGCTTCCGGGCATGCTGACGGCGACCGTCCTGCGACCGCCGGTGGTCGGCGGCAAGGTCCTCCGTCATGATCCGGCGAAGGCTCTCGCGGTGAAGGGTGTGAAGCGGGTCATCGTGCTCCCCGAGGCGAAGAAGCCTTTCGGCTTCAAGCCCGTCGGCGGAATCGCGGTCGTCGCGGACGACACGTGGGCCGCGATGCGAGGTCGCGCGGCGCTCGACGTCACGTGGGATCATGGCCCGAACGCGACATACGATTCACGCGCGTACCGCGAGGAGCTCATGTCGGCGCTGAAGTCGCCGGGCAAGACCGCGAGGAACATCGGCGACGCGGACGCCGCGCTTGTCACTGCGACGAAGCGCGTCGAGGCGTTCTACTACGCGCCTCACCTCGCGCACGCCACGATGGAGCCGCCGGTCGCGATCGCGCGTGTCGACGCGAACGGCTGCGAGGTGTGGGCCTCCACGCAGAACCCGCAAGCAGCGAAGATCGAGGTCGCGAAGGCGCTCGGCATCGACGAGAGCAAAGTCACGATCCACGTGACGCTCCTCGGCGGCGGCTTCGGTCGCAAGTCGAAGCCCGACTATGTCGTCGAGGCCGCGCTCGTGTCGAAAGAGATGGGCGCGCCGGTGCGTCTCCAATGGACGCGCGAAGACGATATCCAGCACGACTACTACCACTCCGTCAGCGCGCAACGGCTCGTCGCCGCGCTCGACGACGCCGGCAAGGTCGTCGCGTGGCACCACCGGATCGCATTCCCGACGATCAGCTCGACGTTCACGGACGCGAAGGCGCCGAGCGACGGCGAGCTCCAGCAGGGCGTGCTCGATACGCCGCTGTCGGTGCCGAACGTGCGCGCGGAGGGCTGCGAGGCGATCGCGCACACGCGCATCGGCTGGCTGCGTTCGGTCGCGAACATCTACCACGCGTTCGCGATCCAGAGCTTCATCGACGAGCTTGCGCACGCGAAGGGCGTCGACCCACTCGTCATGCAGCGCGAGATCATCGGCCCCGCGCGCATTTGGAAGACAGCGGATCTGGGCGTGGCGAAGCTGCCCAATTACGGGCAATCGCTCGACGAGCATCCCGTCGACACGGCACGCCATCATCGCGTCCTCGACCGCGTGACCGATCTATCCAAGTGGAGCGACCGCAAGCAAACCGGGCGGTCGCTCGGCCTCGCCGTGCACCGCAGCTTCCTGACTTATGTGGCCGTCGTCGTCTCGGTGGTGAAGGGCAAGGGCGAAAAGATCGCGGTCGACGAGGCTTGGATCGTGGCCGATGCCGGCACGATCGTGAACCTCGAGCGCGTGCGATCGCAGCTCGAAGGCGCGGTGCTCTTTGGGCTCTCGCACGCGCTGTACGGCGAGATCTCGATGAAGAGCGGCGCGACCGAGCAGTCGAACTTCCGCGACTTCCGACTGATGCGGATCGCGGAGGCGCCGCGCGGAGTGCACGTCGAAGTGGTGAAGAGCGACGGACCGCCGGGAGGCATTGGCGAGCCGGGTGTTCCGCCCGTTGCACCTGCGCTCGCGAACGCGCTCTTCGCGCTCACCGGCAAGCGCGTTCGGGATCTGCCGATGGTGAGGTCGCTGCCGGTGTGACGGCCTCCGAGTCGAGCGCAGAGCTGCGACCAGACCCGAGCTTCATTCCCCGAGAGTCGCGCTGTCCACGTGGTCAAAGCACACGACGCGTCCGACCATCCACGCCACGACGCGCACGTTGCCGTCCTGCGAGATCACGATCGACACGGCCTCGTGTGCGCGCTCACAGAGACGATACGCGGAGCGGTGCCGCGTTCCGACGCGATCGATGCGCTCGGGCTCACGTTGCTCCCCTTCGAGGTCAAGCGCGCGATCGACCGTCTCCGCGCCGAACGCTCCGCCGAACTCGGCACCGAATCCGAGAATCTCGAATCGCTTGGTCAAGACGACGGCGCCGTCGACATCGGCGAGGGCGGCGATCAACTGGCTGAGCTCGAAGATGGCTTCGTCGATCTCTTCGATCTCGCGGCTCGTGCTCGTCTGGTAGCTCGCAAATCCAACGATCTCCGACGGCGTCGCGGCGGCTGCGGCGACGGCGTTCATCACGCGGAGGATCAGCGTGCGGAACCGGCGCCGCGGTTCGTCGTCACGGAATGCGTGCTTGAGATGAATCACTCCGGAGTCGGCGATGAGCTCGTCGGCGCTCTCCGGTGGGAGAAAGACGATCGTCCCACCGTGGTGCGCGCTTCGCATCGTTGCGATCAGGCGCCTGACGACATGCTGCGAGAGCAGACTCGGCAGTTGCGGGTCGAGTCTCCCCCACGGCAACGGCGAGCGAGAGCGCGCCTCTTCATGAAGAGCGAAGAGCTCTCCACGCGCATCGGCGAAACGCGCTGGAAGCCACTTGGATTCGAAGACGTCGATCGCCTGATGAGCGATCTGACCTGCATAGAGCTCGCCGAGCGTTTCGTCACCCCGCGCAACGGCCAGCCTCCCTGGGCCCATGGCGCGCACGACGATGGCGTTCGGCGGCGGCGACGCATGCGTGGGGCGACCGCCGTGCGAAGCGCGGAGCCATTGTGCGCCGGACTGAAGCATCCCCCAGATGATCGGCCCGCGTGTCGAATCGATCGAGACCCCGATCAACGCACGATGGTACTTCGCGGCCGGAGCCAGCCGCCGAAGCTCGTGCTCGCCCAGGCGGAGCGCCTCGGCAAAGACGAGACGATGAAACCCGGTCGGCGGACCGCCATCCACGTCGAAGTCCGACGGCTCGCTGAGGACCAGACGGAACGTCGTCGGGCGCTCCTCCTCGCGCAGGAGCGTCGCTTGGTAGGCGATCGAGAGAATGCTCTCGAGCGCTTCGAGCCCGATGGGAAGCGCGCTCGCCCCTTGCGCTCGCGCCGTGTTGCACGAGAACCAACGTTCGAAAAGGAAGGCAGCGAGGTCGTGGGGGTAGGCGTGAATCATGGCGGTGACGAGTCCGAGCGGACGACCGGGGCACGGATCGGCTCACGCTCATCCCCATGACGACGGCATCTCTGCGAGCGCCGCATGTCCGACGCACGACGACCCCGCTCGGTCGGCGTCGACGCTCCGCTCGGCGGTGAGCGCGAAGCGAACCGCACGATCGACTCGACGAGCGTTCGTCCGTCGACGCGGATCGCGGGCACCTGCCGAGCCACTCGAGCGACGCGATGCACGCGAGCGAGCCTGTGCCCGGCGTATAAGAAGAGGAGAGTCTCCCTCGTGCGCCCGGCGCTGCTCACGATGTCGACGTCTCCTTTGACGACGCCTTGATCCAGTTGCCTTCGAGCGGCAGTCCCGCGGCCTCCCAGTCGGACAGCCCATCGGCGTAGCGACGCACGCGCGTGTAGCCGTTGTCGACGAGCAGATGGTACGCGGTGATGCTGCCCTTGCAGGCGACGTTCGAGCAGTAGACGACGATCTCCTCGTCTTTGCGGAGCGCGCGTAGCATGTCCTCTGGCGTATTGAAGTGGATCGATCCGCGGATGTGCTTCTGTTGAAAAGCCCACTCGGTGAGCGACATCACGAGCTTGAAATCGTCGTGGCGCGTCAGCTTGTCGCGAAGCTCGTCGCGCCCGATGGTGAGTACGTCGTCTTGCATGCATCCTTCGTTGGCGTGCCGCTTGGAGCGGATTACGATGCACCCGTTGGCCTCGCGGTGTCGATGCGGAATTTGCGGAGCTCGTCAAAACGCTTTGCCCGGATTGAGAATGCCATTCGGGTCGAAGCTGGCTTTGATACGGCGCATGAGCGCTTGCTCGTGCTCGCCGACCATGGCGGTCATGTAGCGCAACTTGAGCGAGCCGACTCCATGTTCGCCGGTGATCGTTTTTCCGAGCTCCAGGGCGGTGCGCACGATGTCGTCGAACGCGGCCAACGCACGCGCGCGCGAGGCCTCGTCGGCGCCGTCGAACACGACGGTGGGGTGCAGGTTTCCGTCGCCCGCGTGGCCGAACGTACCGATGACGAGCTCGCGTCGCTCGGCGATGTGCGCGATGCGGTCCATCATCGCGGCGAGGGCCGGCTTGGGGACGGCGACGTCGTCGAGCAGCGTGGTGCCGAGTCGTTCGAGCGCCGGAAGCGCCATGCGTCGCGCGGCGAGGAGGAGCTTGCCCTCCGCCGGATCGTCGGTGCTCATGGTGTCGCGCGCGCCGTGCGCTCGGAACGTGGTCTCGCATTGGGAAACGACCGCGCCCGCGTCGACGGCGTCGCTCTGCAGGAGGACGACCGCGGCGGCGGAGGTATCGAGGCCCATGTGCGTGAGCTGCTCGACGGCGGTCATCGTCGTTCGATCCATCAGCTCGAGGAGCGACGGAGCGGCCACTCGTTCGACGGCGACGATCGCGTCGCCTGCCGCATGAAAGATGTCGAAGAACGCGACGAGCGTGGCCGGCGGAGGCGGCGCGCGCAGCAAGCGCACCGTGGCTTCGACGATGACGCCGAGCGTGCCTTCGGATCCGACGAGAGGCGCGTGAGATCCAGGCCGGCGACGTTCTTTGCCGTGAGCCCGCCGGTGCGAATGAGCGTGCCGTCGGCGGTCACCACCCTCAGCGCCGCCACGTGATCTCCCGTTACGCCGTATTTCAGGCAGCAGGCGCCGCCTGCGTTGGTGGCGATGTTGCCACCGATGGTGGAGATGTCGCGACTCGCCGGGTCGGGCGCGTAGTAGAGCCCTTGCGCCGCGACCTCGGCGGCGAGCGTTCCGTTGAGCACGCCGGCCTTCACGACTGCGGTTCGCGTGACGGCGTCGATGCGGAGGATGCGGTCGAGCGCGGCGACGGAGAGGATGATGGATCCGTCGATCGCGTTGGCGCCGCCGGCCAGGCCGGTGCCTGCCGAGCGCGCCACGACGGGGATGCGGCGCTCGTTCGCGAAGCGGAGCGCGGCCACGACGTGCTCGATGGAGCGTCCGCGGACGAGCGCGGCGGCGATCCCCGCGGGTGCGAGCGGCGCTTGATCGCGTGAGTAGGCCGCGACGATGTCCGGATCGGTCTCGACAACGCCGTCGCCGAGCGCCGCTGCGAGGGCGCTCGTCCAGCTGGTCACGGCGCGCTCCGTTTGGATCGCTTCGCGTAAAATCCCCGGATGTGCGTCGTGACGAGCTCCGACGCGCGGTTGCCGTGACCGCGCTCGACGGCCGAGAGGATGGTCTCGTGCTCACGCGTGCTGGCGAAGGTATCCGGACCGCGCTTGCCCCCGATGAGGATGTCGCCCTCGGACCAACATCGATTTCATTCTGCGTAGCAAGGGGATCCGCACCGTCGCCCTCGGCGGCTTCCTCACGAACTGCTGCGTCGAGTCGACGATGCGCACTGCGTACGAGCACGGCTTCGAGGTCGTGACGCTCGTCGACTGCCTCGCGGGGACGTCCATCGAAGAGCACCAGAACGCCATCAAGTACGACTTCCCGATGTTCTCGAAGCCGATGCCGTCGTCCGAGTTCCTCGGCCACCTCGGCAGCTGAGGGCGCGTTTCGAGGTCGTGCGTCGGGGCGCCACCCATCACTGCCGCGACGTGCGACGTTCTCAGGCCTCGAGGCGCTGGTTGGAGCTTCGATTTCCGGTGCTTGCGCCTCCCCTCGCTCTCCTCGCCTTGCTCGCCGGGTAGGAATCCCGTGCCCTGCGCTTTGACATGGCCCGCGCGGAGAGAATAGTAGTCTCGGAGGCGTCACGTCGCTCGTTCTCGACGACCGAGAGCTACATCCGCGAAGCGGAAAACCTCCGGGAAGGCTTCGGCCAGGTCTTCCCGCCATTGCCGGCGTCGCTGCTCGCGTCGAACGACGCGAGGCGCCTCCGCCCAGTTTCAGTGTTGGACCGCTCCGCCGAGCGTCTCGGTCCGAAGAAGGGACTCCGCGTTCAGGATCTCGAAACCGAGAATTCGTCCGTTGCGATCGAGGTCGATCACGACGCTGCCCTCCAGGGCGATCTCTTGGCGCACCGCCTCGCCGGGCTCGATCCGATCGTCGTGTCCCTCACGGGACAGCGAAAAAACATGCCTGAATCGGATCGACCGAGTTCTCGGAGGCGGCTTTGGAGACGGGACCGCGTGCGGCGTCCTTACTGGGTCCACGCTCGTCCCTTCGCCGGCCACCGCGCGTTGAGCTCGCGATGCTCACGCGCTGCATCGAGTGGTGGCCAGAGGAACGGCGCGATGGTGTCGACGACGTTCGGGAGCGTCATCTCGACCGACGCGAGGCGCCCTCTCTTCATGAACGCCTTCCACTGGGTCGCTTTCGTCGCGTCCGTGGAGAACGACGGTGTCAGCGCCGTTGGCATCTCCGACGGGATGGCTGTTGCTCGTCGATCGAACGTCGCGCGAATCGCAGCGCTCAGCACCGGCCCATCGAACGCGAACGTCTGCGAGAGGAACCAGACGTCGAAGAAGTCCTTCATCCGGCTGTTCGCGATGGCGAGATGGACCATCGCCCGCAGTTTCTCAGCGACCACGATCTCCTTCGGGTAGGCGCGCAGCTTCGGTGGCGGCATCCCGAGGAGCGTCGGAACTCCACCTCCGTCGCCGCCGGCGTGACGGCGTCGCCAAAGCCGACGTCGATCTGCAGCTCGAGCCTCGCGCTACCGATGTGAGCGGTGACGTTGACACGCACGCCTTCGTATTCGGCGTCCTCCTTGATCCGCGCAGCGCGGACGCTCGTCGGGTCGAAGATCACGCCGTCGTCATCGATGGCGACCGCGCATATATCGCCGAAGAGCCCGACGAGCCGCGCGAGGTCGGGCGCGCCGGTGCCGAGCAGATCGAGATCCTTCGTCGGCCGATGCAGTTGCGGCGACCAGACGCGGAAGAGCATCGCTCCCGTCAGGATGAAAGCGTCACGATGCGACGACCGTTCGAGACGCGCGAGCAGGCGCTCGAGGCAGTAGCGCGTCAGCGTGTACGAGAGCTCGTCGCCGCTCTCTTTCGAGATATTCAGAAGGCGCGCGCGGACCGACGCCGCCATGTTCGTTGGTTTCGACTTCGTCATGCGAGAGCTTCGAGGTAGGGGCGCATCACGTTCGTCACGCGCGACGCTTCCGCCGCCATCATGAGCGCATCCACGGAGCGTCGCTTCGAGCGGAGATAATCCCGAAGCGCTTCGAGCGCTACGTCGATCCCAATCTTGTTTCGGTACTTGAAGCAATCCGCGACCGTCTTCTCCTTCGACGTGATGCGGACGTCGACGCCCTCGATCGTGCGCTCGTCGACTCCGTACGTGAGCGCCTTGCCCGAGAAGCGCACGATGCGGAGCGGTGGCCAGTCCGTCGTCGGCTTTCGCGCCTTCACGTCGATGGCGAGCCATACCTCGTGCGGGTTCTGCGTCGTCAGGCCGTGGAAGCGGAGAGCGGAGAGCAGGCACACCACGCCTGCCGGGACACGCTTCGTTGCTTCGACGAGCGAGTGGTGCTCGGTTAGCTTGGCGCCGGTCGGAACGTAGAGGCCGCGGCCGACGCGCTCGAGCTGACCACCGTCGACGAGGCGCGCGAGCGCGACACGCGAGACGCCAGGGAGATCACGCGGGCGCAGGGCGCCGCGACGAAACGGCATCGAGGAGGAGCTGGCGACGCTGTTTCTTTTCATAGGTATATATTTATATGTACCTACGTTTTGTACCACTCCAACGTCGAGTACAGATCGCGGCCCGTTCCCTCTGCCTTCATCGAAGCCCGTAGAGATAGAGCAACGACGCCCATCCGCTCGGAAGCACCTGCGGGGGCTCGTCGAGCTCGCGGCCGTACCGGCAAGCCATCGCCAGGAAATACTTCGCGTGGAAGAACGCCTCGAGCATCGGGCGCGTTACCTCCAACCAGCGTGCGTTGTGCCCCGTCATGCGAGATTCGCTCCTCGCGACGCGCGTCTGGCCCAATATTGGAGATATCGTGGAGACCAAATTCTTGATCCCACGATTTCTCGATGAAAATGGTGGAGGCGCCGGGAATCGAACCCGGGTCCGAAAACTCCGCGCCACACGCGTCTACGTACGTATCCGACATTTTATATCGCCCCGAGTCGCGCCTGTCGGCGGGTGCTCCTCGCGGCTAGCCCCCTGTTTGATTTCGCCTTCCCGCCGGTGGCCCGCGAGTCGACTAGCCAGCTTGGTTACGCACGCCGGGAGGTGCTGGCAGGCCTCTCCTTTGTACGGCTCTCAGATCTGCTGTTTAGGCAGCGAGGGCAATTGCGTTATCGTTCGCAATTAGGGGTTCCGCGGGTTTTTACGTGGGCCAGCGGGCCACGGTACGCAGCAATGTGTTCGTTGTCTCCGTCGAAGCCAATCGCCCCCTTGATGGGGAAATCCTTTCTTCGATGATCGACGCGCGCGCAGCGGCGCGCCTGACTCCTCCTCTCTACTTCGCTACTTCTCCTCCTCTACTACTCTTCGGTCTTCGCCTGCTTGCCCGGATCGTTCACGCCG
This sequence comes from Deltaproteobacteria bacterium, assembly GCA_043785585.1. GTDB lineage: Bacteria > Myxococcota_A > Polyangia > Polyangiales > Polyangiaceae > JBBQXV01. Next base: position 12,048 of record JAYVXB010000369.1, read on the forward strand.
GGGAGCTTCTTCATCTCTTGGCGCGAGAGCTTCCACGCGCGCTGCACGACCCAGGACAGCGACCGCTCGAGCCGCGAGGCCTCCTCGGAGATCTCCGACAGCATCGTCTCGGGGAAGTAGAGGCTCTGCTTGCGAGCGTCGTTCTTCGGTTTGTCCGCCATGACGCGAGGGTAGCATCCGCGGGCGCCGTGTGCGACTCAGCCGATCGCGCGAAGCGCGGCGTCACGCTCGTCCTCCCACGCGAGCCCTTCGACTTCGAATCGCTTCGCCGCGAGCGCCATGACTTCGTCGACGAGGCGCCTCCATCGCGCGTCGTCGAGACCGATCGCGTCGCGGCTTCGCGCGATCCACGCGAGCGCTGCGGCGTCGCACTGGAGCTCGTTGTACGCGCGTTGCTCGAACGGGCCGTGGTTGTGAAAGTGCGCCCAGTCGTGAAGGCCCCAGTAGAGCGCGTTGAGGTTGTCGGCCGCGAGCCAGAAGACGTCGCGCGGCCGAACGCGACGCGCGAAGAGCTCGTCCGTCGCGTCGTCGATCGCGTACGGCGCGAGCGCCCACTCGCCTGTCAGCCCCAGCCCGAACGCATGCAAGCACGCGAGCTCGCGCGGCAGAAACTCCAACGCCTCCTTCATCACGAAGACCATGCGCGCGGGATCCGCGCCGTCGATCGGCGTCGCGATGTCCCATCGTTCCTCGGCGCAACGCCACTCGATCTCGTCGCTCGCGCACCAGCCGAAGCCGCCGCCCGTGCCGTCCGCGGCGGGGGCGTCGAAGACGTCGGCGGGGACGACAAGCGGCAGCGGCGGCGTGTGGAGAATCGTCCGGCGCCCACCGAGCATCGGAGCGTAGTACCATGCGGGGTGAGATCCTGCTTTGCACGGGCTACCCCCCCGCGCTAAGGCTCGCCTTTACGAGAAGCACGAGAAGAGAGAGATGCCGTCGCAGCAACCGCTCCCGCCGAAGAAAGAGGTCGCGCTCGCACTGCTGGAGCGATCGAGCGTTCACCTGCATCTCGATCCGCGCGTCGACGGCGTCGTCGTGCCGGCGTGGTTCAAGAAGCAGGCGCAGCTCGTGTTGCAGATCGGCCTCAACATGCCGGTGCCGATTCCGGATCTGCGCCTCGACGACGAGGGGATGAGCTGCACGCTGAGCTTCAACCGCGCGCCATTCCATTGCTCCGTTCCTTGGACGAGCGTCTTCGCGATGGTCGGCGACGACATGCGCGGGATGGTCTGGCCCGACGACATGCCGCCCGAGGTCGCGCAGCAGTCGGCGGCGAAAGCGCCGGGCGCAGCCATCGAGCCCGCGCTCAAACAGCCTCCGCCGAAGCGCACGCCGCTCCGCGAAGTGCCGCCGCCGCCAGCCGCGACCACGAAGCCGAAACGCTCGCGCAAGAAGGCCACGTCCGACACGAGCACGAGCGCCAACGCGAAGACGACGCCGAAGACCTCACGCGCTCCGGTCGCCGTCGTTCCGCCCGCGCGTCCGTCGGCGCCCGTCGTGACGCCGCTCCCCTCGCCCGCCCCGCGTGCGCTCCCCTCGCCCGACGCGGAAGATGCCGCGCCGCGCGCACCTCGCGCGCCGCAAAGTCCTCGCTCGCCGTCCGCCAAGCCGAAGCGCGAGCTTCCGCCGTACCTCCGCGTCGTCAAGTGACCGCGGCGCGACGCGCGCTCTCTCTTCTCCTGGGCCTCCCGGGCCACCTGGCCCTCCTTGGCCTCGCGTTCGTCGCGTGCTCGCCGCCGCCGCTTCCGCCGATCACGACGACGCCGCGAACGACGCCTGACGAGCCGACGACGACGACGCCGCCACCCTCCCCGCGCTCGATCGACGACGCGATCGACGACATCGCGCGCATCTGCGCGAACGCGATGACCGCCGACGGCGACTGCGTGGCGCCGACCGCGCTCCTCTGCGAAGCGATGGAACGCACCGCGCACGCATGCTTCGACAACTCCGCCGAGCCGACGCGATGCAGCGAGCTGATGGAGTCGGTCGCCGATCGCATCAAGCATCGCGGCCTCGGCGAAAAGACCGCGCACGTCGTGTCGTCGTTCTGCGAAGCGACGTGCGAGGTGCGCCAAGGCGGGCACGCTTGGGAGCTCGCGAAGAAGGCGCTCGACGGCGTGTGTAGCGATCACCGACGCTAGACGGTCCATGGGGGCCACATCGCCGAATCGATCCCGCGCGCTCGCGGTGGCGCTCGCCGTCGCGGTGATCGCGCTGGCGCTCGACGTCGGGCTCGCCAAGCTCGTCCCGGACGGCTCGGTGCGGCAGCTCCTGATGCTCACCGCGTGCAACGCGCTCGTCGCCGTATCGCTCAACGTCATCAACGGGATGGCCGGGCAGTTCTCGATCGGTCACGCGGGGTTCGTCGGAGTCGGCGCGTACACCGCGGCGATCGTCGCGTCGCATCTGCACGCGCGAATGGGCGGCGGCGATCCGACGCTGCTTCGATCGTTCCTCGTGGTCCCACCCGCGATCCTCGCGGCGGCTGCGATCGCGGGCGTCGCGGGGCTTCTCCTCGGTCTGCCGAGCCTTCGCTTGCGCGGCGACTACCTGGCGATCGTGACGCTCGGCTTCGCGGAGATCTTCCGACTCACGATCGCATCGGCGCCGAGCGGCGCGACGTCGGGCGCGTTCTCGATCGCGCGCCTCGGCGGCTCGAACGGTTACGCCGGCGTCGACGGACAAGGCGTGCCGCTCTACGCAGGGCCGTTCTGGATCGTCGGCGTCGCCGTCGTCGGATGCGTGCTCGCGTGGCGCCTCAAGTTCTCGAGCTGGGGCCGCGCGCTGCGCGCTCTTCGCGAGGACGAGATCGCCGCCGCGTCCGTCGGGATCGATCCGACGCGCTACAAAGTGACGTCGTTCGTGATCGCGGCGATCGGCGGCGGCGTCGCTGGCGCGCTGCTCGCGCTAATGCGCGACGGAGCGCCGGTGCAGCAACCGGACGGCTTCGGCTTCTTGTTGTCGTTCGACGCGATCACGATGGTGATCCTCGGCGGCTCCGGCAGCGTGACGGGATCGATCCTCGGCGCGGTGTTCGTCACGCTGAGCATCAAAGCGATCGAGCTCGCGCAGAGCGCGCCCGCGGTTCAAGCGCTGCGCGGGCCGCACCACTGGGGACCGATCGAGCTCACGCTGGATCTCAACGCGCTTCGCATGATCGTCTACGCGATCGTCGTCGTCGCGCTGATGGTGCTCCGTCCCGAAGGGCTGCTCGGCGAGCGCGAGCTCTTCGCGCGGCGCGGGGCTGCACGAGGCGCGACGTGAAGCTCGAGCTCCGCGGCGTGTCGAAGAGCTTCGGCGGTCTGCGCGCGGTCGCCGACGTCGGCTTCACGGTCCCCGATCGCGCCATCTTCGGGCTCATCGGACCGAACGGCGCAGGCAAGACGACCGTCTTCAACCTCGTCACGGGCGTCTACGCACCCGACGCCGGGACGCTCCGCTTCGGCCCGCACGATCTCACGCGCCTTTCTCCCGCGCGGATCGCCGCCGCCGGCATCGGACGCACGTTCCAGAACGTTCGCCTCTTCGGTCAGCTCACCGTGCGCGAGAATCTGCTGGTCGCGTGCGAGATGCAGAAGACCGCACACCTCGGCTCCGCGCTGCTGCGCCTCCACGCGCACTACGCCGACGAAGCCGCGATGCGCAAACGCGCCGACGAGCTCCTCGACCGCTTCGATCTCGCGAAGTCCGCCGACGCGCCCGCGACGTCGCTGCCGTACGGGAGCCAGCGCCGCCTCGAGATCGCGCGCGCGCTGATCCCGTCGCCGAAGCTGCTCTTGCTCGACGAGCCGGCCGCGGGAATGAACTCCGCGGAGGCGGTCGCGCTCGCGACGCAGATCCGTTGGCTGCGCGACGAGTTCGATCTCGCGGTCCTCCTCGTCGAGCACAACATGCGCCTCGTCATGGACGTCTGCGAAGAGCTGCACGTTCTCGATCACGGCGAGACGATCGCGCGGGGAACGCCCGCGGCGATTCGCGCGCACCCGAAGGTCGTCGCGGCGTACTTGGGAGAAGAGCCGTGATCCGCACGGCGCATCCGACGCGCGCGGCGATCGATCGCGGCGACGCTCCGCTCCTCGAGGTCGATCGCGTGCGCGTGCGGTACGGGGGAATCGAGGCGGTGCGCTCGGTGAGCCTGCGCGTCGCGCGCGGCGAGATCGTCGCGCTCCTCGGCGCGAACGGCGCGGGGAAGACGACGACGCTGCGGAGCATCGCGCGCCTCGTTCCGCTCGCGGCTGGGACGATTCGCTTCGCGGGGCGTGACGTCGCTCGTGACGCGCCCGAGGATCTCGTCGCGCTCGGCGTGTCGCTCGTGCCGGAGGGCCGCGCGATCTTCCACGATCTCTCGCTGCGCGAGAACCTCGAGATCGGCGCCTACGCACATCGCGACGCACGCGCGATGCGCGAGACGATCGCGGACGTGGCGGAGCTCTTCCCGCGCCTCGCCGAGCGCGCGTCGCAGCGCGCGGGCACGCTCTCCGGCGGCGAACAGCAGATGCTCGCGATCGGGCGCGCGCTGATGGCGAGGCCGACGCTGCTCCTCCTCGACGAGCCGTCGCTCGGGATCGCGCCGCGTCTCGTGCAGCAAATCTTCGCGGCGATCCGCGCGATCGCTTCCGCCGGCGTGACGATCGTCCTCGTCGAGCAG
>JAYVXB010000370.1:0-5486 GCA_043785585.1 Deltaproteobacteria bacterium
GTACGTGGCGGGGACGGCGCCGCTGGCGGATCCGGTGGATGTCGAGCCGGGGAAGCATCACGTGACCGCGCGCGGGACGGACGGGACGTACGATCAGGACGTCAGCGTCGAGGCGGGGAAGACGGTGCGCGTGAGCTTCGTCGCGACGGCGGGGACGGCGCCGAGCGCGGGGACGGCGGGGACTGCGCCGACGAACGTGGCGGCGGTGCCGAGCGGCGCGCCCGCGACGTCGGCGAGCGCGGCAGGGGCTGCGCCGACGAGCGCGACGGGTGGCGTTGGGGATGCGCCTCCGGATGCGGGCGTGGATGCGACGACGGGCGGGACGTTTTGGACGACGCGGAACGTGGTGGTGATCGCGTTGGGGGTTGGGGCGGTCGCGGCGATCGGCGGCGGTATCGCGTTCGGTGCGGCCTCGTCGAGCGACTCGGACAAGGCGACGACGTTGCGCGCGCAGCAGGGATCGTCGGGGTGTTTCAACTCGACGAGCCAAGCGTGCGGCGACATCCAGAGCGCGGTCGACTCTTCGAAGTCCGAGTCGACGACATCGAAGATTCTCTACGTCGGTGGTGGCGTGCTCGCGGTGGGGGCAATTGCGGCATTCGTGTTTTGGCCGAAGGCCGCCCCCGCGAAAAGCGGAGTGCGCGTCGTGCCGGCCGTTGGGCGAGATAGTGCGGGCGTCTCGGTATCGGGACACTTTTAGTTCGTTGATTGTGATTACGACTTAGCCATTCGGGAGGCGTCTCATGCGAAGCACTGTCGTGACGAGTGGAGTCCTTGGGAGCGTGGCGTTATTGGGCGCGCTTCTGTACGGCTGCGGGGATAACCTCAGCGGGACGTGCACGGATACGGCGACCTGCGCGCCGGACGGATCGGCGAGCGACAGCGCGGGCGAGGGCGACGCGACGGGTGAGGGCGGCGGGGATGCGAACGGCGGCGGGGATGCTGCGCGGGATTCGGCAGACGGCGGCGCGGGGGATGCGCCGGGGGATTCGATCGCGGATCGGTCGGATGGATTCGATGGGTTTTTCTGTGATCCGAATTGGACGCCGAAGGACAATGCTTGCGTGATCGCGGACATGTTCGGGGTGTTCGTTTCGCCCGGCGGGGCCAGTGGCGCGGCGGGGACGAAGGCGGCGCCGCTCAATACGGTGCAAAGCGGGAATCGCTTTGGCGAAGTCGAGCGGGAAGCGTTTGTACGTTTGCGAAGGGAACGTATGACGAGAAACTCGTCATCGGCGCGAGTGTCGACGGCGTGAAGGTCTACGGTGGACTCGACTGCACGGCATGGACTTATGACGTAAACAAGAAGCCGAAGGTTGCGCCGTCGATGACGGGATACGCCACGGCCATAGATTCGCTCGCGACGGGGATTCTCTTCGAGGACTTCTCGTTCGAGGCGAAGAACGCAGGCGGCGCGGGAGAGTCGAGCGTTGCGAGGTTTGCGAAGAGTTCCGGGGGGGTCGTGCTTCGGCGAGTGACGATTAAGTCCGGCAATGGGAACGATGCGACTGCGGCGGGGACGGGATCGAATTATGCGGGAGCGACGGCGCCGGATGGTGTGGCACCGGTCGGGACGACTGGCGGACGAGGAGCGACGATCACCTGCACAGACCAGACGAGTTCGTCCGGCGGCAACGCCGGAGACGGCGTCGTCGGCCCGAACAGCAATGGCGTTGTCGGTAGCTCCAACCCCGCGGCTACGGGCGCGCCTCCCAACGACGGCGCGGCCGGCCTTGGTGGCGTGGGCTCGTGTTTGACTAACGCGCATTCGGGTGCGAACGGCGCGGGCGGAAGTGCTGGTAGCGCGGCGAGCGGTACCGGAGCGCTCGATGCGAACGGATGGCATACGTTCGGCGGCGGCGCGGGGACGAATGGCAAGCCTGCTCAAGGAGGCGGAGGTGGTGGAGGAACTACCGGACCGTCGGCCGGTGGCGGAGGGGGAGGGGCTGGAGGCTGTGGTGGTGGCGCTGGAGTCGGCGGAACGGGCGGCGGTTCGAGCATCGCCGTGCTGTCGTTCCACAGCTCAATCACGCTCGACAGCTGCGTCGTGACCGTGGGGAATGGCGGCAAGGGTGGTGACGGCGGCGCAGGTCAAACAGCACAAGCGGGCGGCGCACGCGCCAGCGTCGCGTGTGCTGGCGGCTACGGCGGAAACGGCGGCGGCGCTGGCGGCGGCGGTGGTGGCGCCGGCGGCGTGTCAGTCGGCGTCCTCTACTCGATGACGGCGCCAACGTTGACGTCGACGACGATCGCCCCCGGAACTCTCGGCGCGGCAGGAGCCGCGGGCGCTGGCGGTGCCGGCGGTACGAACGCGCTCGGTACCGGAACGTCGGGAGCGGCGGGAATGGCGGGACCCGCGGGGATAGCCGCTCAGACGTTGTCGGTTCCGTGACTCGTGAACGCGCGAATCTCGCGCCGTAGTCCGAATCCCCGCAACTCGTTCTCTCTCCGCTCCGATGAAAAGGAGGAGAAGGCGAGGACCAAATGGCGGACGGCGGACTCGAACCGATCGGAAGCAACAGCACGTACGTCGGCACCGGCGAGACATTCTCCGAGCAAGACATCGACGACGCGCGCGAGAAGCAACTCCGCGCGCGCCTCGTCGATCATGCGCACCCGCTCACGAACACGGAGTGGCACTCGATCCAAAACCAGCTCGGCGCAATCAAAGCGCGTCGCGAAGCTCGCGCATACGCCGTCACGAAGCAGAAGCCGCCCGAGGAACCGCAGCTCGTGCTTCCCGGCAAGGGGATCGGGATCGCGACGCTGCTCGCGGTGCGCAGCGGCGTCCTGCTCACCCCTCCGTCTACGCAGCCGACTGCACCGACGATGGTGCCTCTCGATCGGATTCGTTCGGGCACGGAGCTCATGCAGCGAATCACCGACGAGCGTGCGTTCCTCGCGAGCCCGCAGGCAAAGCAACTCCCTCCCATGTTTCACGCAGCACGCCAGCAGTACCTGGCCGATCTGAACGCGCTCGCGCAACGCGCCATCGCGGCTTGGGTCACGACAGCCGAGGGTCGCGCGGAGATCAAGCGACGACTCTATGGAGAGCTCGGCGCGCTCGGGGACAAGACATGCCGACCCGGCGACGACGTCGAGACGCTCGTCGCACGGCGCAACACGTTGCTCGCCCGACGCGCGCGCGCGGCCAACGTGGAGGTGGATTCGAAGCCGGCGATGGGGCTCGACGGGCAAGTCGTCCCCAACGCGCAGGCCTACTCCGATTACGTCGTGGCCCAGTACGTCGACGCGATGGGCGGCGGCGGCACTGGCATCGGACAAGCGCTCGGAGGGATCCAAATGATACGCGGCGGTGGGCTCGACGGCATGCGCGCGGCCGCGCGCGCTGGGCAACAGGTGGAGGGCATGGGCGGCGGCAAAGGCACGATCGTCGACGCGCAGAGACGCGGCACGCCGAATGTCGACTCGACGACCCGACCCACGCGAGGGCAGCTTCCGCATCGGGGCAACGACGCCATTCCAAAGGTAGGCGGCAGGACCGTGAGGAACTCGAAGCTCGCGTTCACGTCGTACCCGCTCCCTCCTGCGCTCGCGACGAAGTATCCTGCGGGGGTCCGATTCAACGCGAGTGGCCACCCAGACCTTGCGCCGTACGCGAGAAAGACCATCACGTTAACGAATCTCAAGGGCGATAACTCCGACTTCAGCCGCGCGGACAAGGCTGCTGGCTTTCCACGTGGCGGGAGGCCCTCCGGGTTCTCGTGGCACCACCACGAAGACGGAGTGACGCTTCAACTCGTCCCGACCGATCTTCACCGGCGAATCGGCCACACGGGCGGCTGCGCCTTCATTGACATGCATGCGCGAGGAGAATGGGAATGACTGCGATGCGAACGACCAACACCGCGGTGACGACAGAGGAGATCGCAGCGTGCGAGCGTCGCGTCGGAAGACGCGTCCCCGCGGCATTTCGAGAATTCCTTCTTCAACGCAACGGCGGCCGCCCTCTCCGCGACGTCTTTGCGTTCAACGACGGCAAGCGCCTCGCGGAGGGCGGAGTCGACGCGTTCCTCGGTGTCGGTTCCTTCGACGAGTCGATCGAACGGTACCTCGAAGAATACCGGGGTCGAATCCCGGAGGACCTCTTTCCGATTGCGCACGATGCGGGCGATAACTTGATCCTCCTCGGGGCCGAGGGCGCGAACGCCGGCAAGGTCTTCTTCTGGCGCCACGAATTCGAGGCCGATGAAGGCGAGTCGCCGACCTACGACAACGTCTTCTTGATCGCCGATACGTTCGAGGCGTTCCTCGCGTCGCTGCACGAGTAGCGACGACCACGGCCTCCGTCTCGACATCGTCAACGACCGATACGTAGCAGTGCATCTCACGACGCACGTCGCCGACGCTTTCGATTGGGAGCGCTCGAAGTACGAACGAGACGACGACGAGCCGGAGCGTCTGCTGGCCTTGGCGAAACTTGTTCTGAAGGATGTACCGCTCCCCCCTCTGCTTCGGCTCGCGCCGTACCCGCGCGTTCTGTTCGTGTCTGCGGAGGCCAAGGCCGCCCTCGAACGGGAGCGCCTTTGCGGCGTCCACTTCGTTCCCGATCAGTTCGTAGTCTGACCGGCGCTGAGATCCCCTCGCCGCGGTCGCGCAATCGTTTGGTGCCCGCCGCGCAATCGATCACCCCGCCGCGCGATCGATCACGACCGCTGCGCAATCGATCGCGCGCGCCCCGTCAGCTTTGCCGCCGCCGGAACCAGCTCTCCCCCCGCCCCGACCAACTTTCCCCCCAACGCACCCAGCGCCGATCCCCCCGCCCGCAGCGCTGGTCCCGCTCGCCCCCGAGCTCGCCGACCCGCTCCGAGAAATCGTCCGCCCGCGGAAAGAAAAACGACGCCCGCTTCGCAAAAACGCGTCCCTGAAAACAAAGCCTCAATGACCGGAGCTACCGGCAGAAAGGAGGTGAATGACAATGTCGAAACAGAAGAATGCATTTCGTATGTCGATGGTGGCCTCGGCGCAGCTTGCCGAGGACGCCATGCGCGATACGCCGATCGCCTCGAAGTTGAAGGCGAACGGCTTCACGCCCGCGACGATGGCCAAGGAGGCGCAAGCGCTCTCCACGCTGCGCACCCAAGTGCAGTCGGCCAAAGCCGCGCTCGTGCAAGCCTCGGCGGCGCTCGGCGCGCGGAGCGAAGAGTTTGCCCGGATGTGGGCGAGCTATTCGAACCTCGTGCGGGCTCTCACGACGGACGAGGCTCTGCGACGCAAGCACGGGGTGAAGAGCCCTGGCGTGCGCAAGGGGCCGATGTTCAAGCGTGGGAAGCGCGCGAGCGGCTCGCCGGTGGTGACGCCGGCCGCGAGCGCGACGACGCCGGTCAACGGCGTCGCCGTGAAGCCCGCGGTCGTCGCTCCCATCCTGAGCTGACGGCATCCGAGAAACGCGCGCCGCGAGAAGGCGGAGCGCACCGTGCGATCGGCCGAAGACGAGGCGCACGGGCGCGAAACCCTCGGGGCAT
>JAYVXB010000371.1:0-5485 GCA_043785585.1 Deltaproteobacteria bacterium
CCGGCGCTCGCCGAGACGTTCAAGTACCGCTCCGGGCAGTTCTTGACGTTCGAGCTGCCGCTCGACACAGGTCCGCTTCGTCGCTGCTACTCGCTCGCCAGCTCGCCGCAGCACGGCGACGCGCACAAGGTGACGGTGAAGCGCGTCGCGTACGGACGCGGATCGAACTTCATCAACGATCGCATCCGCGAAGGCGACGTGATGCGCGTGCTGCCGCCCGAAGGTCGCTTCCTCCTCACCGGCACCGAGCGCCCGCTCCTCCTCTTCGCGGGCGGCAGCGGCATCACGCCGATCATCTCGCTCCTCAAGACGACGCTGGTCACGACGGAGCGCAGAGCGCGGCTCTTCTATGCGAATCGCGATGCGCGGTCGATCATCTTCCACGCCGAAATCGAGGAGCTTCTGCGCCGCTTCGAAGGCAGATTCACCGTCACGCATCGCCTCGACGATCGCGACGGCTTCATCAAAGAGAGAGACGTGTCGCCGCTCGTCGCGGGGCTCGAAGACGGTGAAGCGTACGTGTGCGGTCCGGCCGAGTTCATGGAGACACTCGAGCTCGGGCTTCATGCGGCAGGCGTCCAAGAGGAGCGCGTCCACTTCGAGCGCTTCCTCTCGCTCCCGGATCTCCAGCGACCCAAAGAGCACGTCGCGTCGGCGGCCGAGGTCGCGGGGGCGCCCGAGACGATCGACGTCACGCTCCGCGGCAAGAAACACACGATCCCGTTCGTCGCCGGAAAGACGCTGCTGCGCGCGGCGCTCGATGCCGGGCTCGACGCGCCCTACTCGTGCGAAGAGGGCTTCTGCGGCACGTGCGTCGCGCAGCTCGAAGAGGGCCAAGTGAAGATGGACGCGAACGACGCGCTCACGAAGGTCGAGATGAAGCGCGGCCTCGTGCTCGCGTGCCAGTCGCATCCGTTGACGAAGCGCTGCGCGATCCAGTTCGTGGATTGAAAAGTGAAACGTGTTCTAGTAGGAGAATCGCCATGGCCAACTACGGCTTTTGGAAGCTCGCGACCGAGGACCCGAACCACGTCGCGGTGATCGACCCGAGCGGTCGCGCGGTGACGGCGGGTGAGCTGCTCGCGTCGTCGAATCAGATCGTGCACGGGCTTCGCGCCATGGGCGTGAAGGCAGGCGATGCGATCGCGGCGATGCTGACGAACGAGGTCGCGATGCTCGAGGTGTACCTCGCGGCGACGCAGGCCGGTTTCTACATCACGCCGATCAACAGCCATCTGACTGCGCACGAGGTCTCGTACATCCTCGGCGACTGCGAGGCGAAGGCGGTCTTCGCGAGCGAACGCACCGAAGCGGCGATGGCGCAGGCGATCGAGATGCAGTCGATGCCGAAGAGCATCGCGTTCTCGACGAAGAAGGACACCGCGCTTCGTCCGTATTCCGAATTGAAAGCCGATCAACCGACGACGGCGCCGACCGAGCGTCGCGCGGGCGCGGCGATGACGTACACGTCGGGGACGACGGGGAAGCCGAAGGGGGTGCGTCGCGCGCTTCCGCCGGTGGAGCCCGAGGTCGTCGCCGAGATGAACGCGATGTTCCTGATGCTCTTCGGGATCACGCCAAAGGACGATGGCGTCCACCTCGTCGTCTCGCCGATGTACCACACGGCCGTCCTCAACTTTTGCACCAACCACCTTCATTTCGGCCACACGGTCGTCCTGATGGACAAGTGGACGCCCGAGGCGACGCTCGATCTCATCGCGAAGCATCGCGTGACGACGAGCCACATGGTGCCGACGCAGTTCAAGCGTCTGCTCGCGCTCCCGGCCGACGTTCGCGCGCGCGCGGATCTCTCGTCGCTCCGTCACATGATCCACAGCGCCGCGCCGTGCCCCGTCGACACCAAGCAAGCGATGCTCGCGTGGTGGGGTCCCTGCATCTACGAGTACTACGCAGCGAGCGAAGGCGGCGGCACGCTCGCGACGCCGAAGGACTGGCTCGCGCATCCGGGCACCGTCGGCAACGCGTGGCCGATCTCGAAGCTACGCATCGCCAAGGACGACGGCACCGAGTGCGCGCCGCGCGAGGTCGGCACGGTGTACATGCGCATGGGCGAGCACTCGTTCGAGTACCACAAGGACAAGAAGAAGACCGAGTCGAGCTGGAAGGACGGGTACTTCACGGTTGGCGACGCGGGGTACTTGGACGAGGAGGGCTTTCTCTATCTGTGCGATCGCAAGAGCGACATGATCATCTCCGGCGGCGTGAACATCTATCCCGCGGAGATCGAGGCGGTGCTCGGGTCGCATCCGAAGGTGCGCGACGTCGCGGTGTTCGGGATTCCGCACGACGATTGGGGCGAAGAGGTGAAGGCGGTCGTCGAGGCGGCGGAGGGGGCAGGGGACCATGCCGCGCTGCGTGCGGAGATCGGTGCATTCTGCAAGGAGCGGCTCGCCGCGTTCAAGTGCCCGAAGACGATCGACTTCGTCGACGCGCTCCCGCGCGATCCGAACGGCAAACTCTACAAGCGAAAGCTCCGCGACCCGTATTGGGCGGGGCGCGAAAAGGCGATCTGAACGTCTACGCCGCCGCGCGTCGCGGCGAGACAGCCTCGGTGGCCTTTGCTCGCGTTCCCTGTTACCAAGAAGCCTTCTCGATTGCGACTCGGCTGCGGGGGCGAGGTATCATGCGACTCACGCTTCGCCCGTCGCCAATAGGCGGCTCTCCCCCTGCACTCGTTCTCGGCTCTGGCGTGACCGCCCTCGGCGTCATCCGCAGTCTCGGCCGCGAGAACATTCCCGTCTACTACGCGGCCGATCGCCTCGACTTCGCCATGCGCTCGCGATGGGCGCGTCTCGTGCCGACCGGGCTCACGGAGTTCTCGGGTCCGGGCGATCTCGCGGCGGCGCTCGAGCGGATCGATGTCGCGCGGATGGTGCTCGTCCCGTGCTCCGACTCGTGGGTGCGGACGGTCGCGGGCCTCGACCCTGCGCTCGCCCTGCGTTTTCCGGCGAGCGTCGCGTCGGCGGAGAATCTCGACCTTCTCGCAGACAAGTTGAAGTTCGCCGCGTTGATGATCGGGCACGGCATCGATCATCCGAGCACCGCGGCCATCGACGTGCGCTCCGACCTCGAGGCGCTGCCCGACTCGGCGTTCGCGAATGCCTTCTTGAAGCCACGCGACTCGCAGGCGTTCTCGGCGCGTTTCGCGGTGAAGGCGTTTCGTGTCGCGTCGCGCGCGGACGCCATCGCGCGTTTCTCCGCGATCGAGCCGACGGGGCTCAAGGTCGTGCTCCAGGACTACATCCCGGGTCCGCCGACGAATCACTACTACATCGACACGTTCGTCGATCGGAAAGGGAGGACGCTGACGAGCTTTGCGCGGCAGCGCCTGCGCATGCACTCGGACTTCGCGAACAGCAGCTGTCTGCGTAGCATTCCGCTCGAGTCGGCCCGCGCCATCGCCGCGCGCGCGGCGGTCGACCGGATCATCGTCGCACTGAAGCCGGTACGCGGCATGCTGAGCGCCGAGCTCAAGCTCGATCCGCGCGACGGCCGACTGAAGGTGATCGAGGTGAACGCGCGCGCGTGGAAGCACGTCGAGTTCGCGGCGACCTGCGGCGCCAACATCTGCCGACTCGCGTACGACGACGCGCTCGGTCGCGACAGCGCGCCGATCACGCGCTACCGCGACGACGAGACGTGCGTCGACCTCTACCACGACGTCGCCAACTTCTTTCGACTCTACAAGAAGCGCGAAATTTCGTTCGGCGAGTGGTTGGGGTCTGTCTGGGGTGCGACCGGCCCGGTCGCGTCGACGGACGATCCGCTGCCCGCGATGTCCTACGTCACCGGGCTCTTGGCCGACTCGATGCAACGACGACTGTCGCGCGTGCGTCGTGGCGTCACGTCCTAGGTCGGAGGCCGCGCTCACCGTCACCGTTCGTGTCCCTGCCGCCACGTCGACGGCCGACTCTTGCGTGATGAGAACGCGCCGTTCGGTGCCGTTGGAGGCATCGCAACAGCTACCTCCGCGCGCGACGAAACCACGGCTCGACCTCGGCGAGATCGCTCGCGAGCTCCGGGACGGCGGGCGCGAGCTCCTCGAGCACGCCGAAGGCCTGCGTCGTCATCTTCCACGCCTCGCCCTCCGCGCGAAGCACCTCGTCCTTGATCCGCTGCTCGAGGAGCGCGACCGGACGAAGGAGCTCGCGCAGCGACGCGGCGTACGCGACGAGCGCCACCGCGTCGGTGCGCGAGACGCACGGCGGCAGATCGTAGCGGGCGACCAGCGCCGCGATCGCGGGCACCGCCATCTGCCCGCCGACGCGAGGCTTCACCGCGCGCTTGCGCGCCGCCGCGTCGAGCACCGGCGCGCCTGCGAGCGCGGCGGACGCGTGCTCGACGAACGAAAGCGCCGCCGCGAGCTGCGCGCGTGGGATCGGGAGGTCGTCGCCGTCGTTGCTCATATGGATAGGAGCTGACGAGAGGGGGCGATTTACGTTCCGTGGGTGTCGATTTTCGATTTTGTTGGGTGGGTCGGTGAAAAGACGAGGCCGCAGCTAAAATGGTGCTTACGCGGCGGTCCGCGGACGTGGTCGGGTGGTCGCCGGACGTGGTCGCGTCGTCCGCAGACCCGGTCGTGTCGTCCGCAGACCCGGTCGTGTCGTCCGCAGACGTGGTCGCGTCGTCCGGAGACGAGCTCGTGTCATCCGTCGTCGAGGTGTCACCTGCTTGAGCGACGTGCGTCGCGTGAATTCGCGGCTAGGGTGCGTCGTCTCTCCGGGCCACATGAAACGACGCGCGACGAAAACGTGGACTGTGGCGGCCTTCGCGGCGCTGGTCGCGGCATGCAGCAGCACCGGCACGATCGATCCGAGCGTCGACACGCCGGGCGGGTTCGCGCGCGCGTACTGCGGGATCATCGCGCCGTGCTGCGCGGAGGCCGAGATCCACCCGAGGAGGGTGTCGTGCGACGCGCTCCTGACCGGCGAGGGCAACCGAAATGCCTTCGATCGCGACGGCGCGATCCAATGCATCGCCGCGATGAAGGCGGCGAGCGCGCGCGACGACTTCTGTGCCGGCCTCGGCGGCTACGCCGTGCGCGACGCGTGCGCGCGCGTGACGGCGCTGGATCCGCCCGGCCGCGCGCAACCCGGCGAGAGCTGCGCGTCGCCGAACGATTGCGCCCGGCCGCGCGACGCGGTGGAGATCGACTGCCACGCCGTCGACGCAGCAGGTACCGACGGCGGCGTCGGCGGCACGGACGGCGGCGTCGCATCGTCGGGAACGTGCGTCGCGGAAGTGCCCGGCGCGGTCGGCGACGCGCCGTGCATCGGCGACCTGGGCATGCGGTCCGCGAGCTACTCGTGGTTCGGATTCCGCGGGCAAGCGGCGCCGGCGCGCGTCTACCTCTGCGACGAAGCGCGCGGCGCGCGGTGCGACACAGCCACGAAGACCTGCGTCGCGTTCGGCGCGCCGGGCCAACCTTGCGGATCGACCGTCGCGGCGTGCTCCGCGGGCGCGC
>JAYVXB010000372.1:0-5474 GCA_043785585.1 Deltaproteobacteria bacterium
GGTCTCGCGACTGCCGGCTTCACGCCCGCGCAGGTTGAAGGCCGTCCCGTCGCCGAGGTTGCGACGCCCAGCCTTCTCGACAACTACGCGGAGGTGTTCACGGGCACGACGACGGATACCGAAGTCGAACGAGCGGGTCGTTTCTACCGTGTTCAGCTCGTGCCCGTTCGCGACGAGCGCGAGCACATCTTCTCGGGTCTCATGCTGGCGCAGGACATCACCGAAGAGAGACGGAGAACCGAAGCTCGAGGTCGCGAAGAACAACTGAAACTGTTGGCAGAGGCCATTCCCCAAATCGTTTGGACGGCCAATCCGGACGGTGGCCTCGACTACTACAACGAGCGTTGGTTCCAGTACACGGGCATGACCCTCGAACAAACGAAGGGGTGGGGCTGGCAGCCGGTGCTTCACCCCGACGACCTGGAGAACTGTGTCGACCGATGGACGACCGCAGTGCGGACCGGCAATCTCTACGAGGTCGAGTACCGATTCAAGCGCGCGTCGGACGGCGCGTACCGCTGGCATCTCGGCCGCGCCCTCCCGCTGCGCGACTCCGCGGGTGCGATCGTCAAGTGGTTCGGAACCTGCACCGACATCGACGATCAGCGACGCGCCAAAGACGCGCTTTTGGAGGCGCAGAAAGATCTCGAGGAGCGCTTCGCGCAGCGAACGCGCGAGCTCGCTGCGTCGCAGCAAGCGGTCATTGCCAACGAAGCGAGGTTTCGCGCGGCAGCCAATGGGATGAAAGACGCCTTTTACATCATGGAGGCGGTGAGGGACGAGAGCGGCGACATACGAGACTTGCAATTGGTAGATTGCAATGATGCTGCCGCTATCCGATTCCGGCGTAGGCGCGACGATCTCTTGGGCAAACGTCAGTCTGCATTGGCCCCGCACGCCCGCTCCTCGGGACTCTTTGGTCGCCTGGTCCGCGTGATCGAAACCGCCCAGGGGTACGACGAGGTCGTCGAGGTCGAGGACGAGGACGCTCGGAGCGCGTGGATGCACATCCGCGTCGTCCCGCTGAACAACGGCATCGCCGTGACCAGTACGAACGTCACGGAACGTCGGAAAATGGACGAGGAGCGGGACCTGCACGCCGCCGTCGTCGCTAGCATCAGCGAGGGTGTTTGCCTGGTGCGCGCATCCGACCGAGTCATTCTCTATGCCAATCCAAAGTTCGTGCGGATGCTCGGTTACGAGGACGGAGAGCTCGAGGGGAAGCACGCGAGCGTCCTACGCCCGGAGAATCCGGACGCCTCGGCGGCCGACGCCGTCGAGCTCACTGCTCTACAGATTCGGGACGCGGGCGTGGCGATTGAAGAGATCACGAACATCCGCAAAGACGGCAGACTCATCCGGTGCCGCGCGACGTCGACGTCGCTGCGCCGCCCCGACTACCAGGAGGTCTGGGTCGTCGTCACGGAAGATATCACGGAGCAAAAACGACTCGAGGCCGAGCGAGACAATTTCTTCACGATGTCGCCTGACATGCTCTGCGTCGTCGGACTCGACGGCATGTTTCGGCAGATCAATCCGGCGTGGGAAGTGACCCTCGGCTGGACTCTCGAAGAGTTGGCGGCAATGCCCGTACGTCACCTCGTTCATCCGGACGATCAGCAGGCAACGAATGCCGAGGGCGAGCGGCTCACCGAGATGGGATCGTCGCTTTCGTTCGAGAATCGCTACTTGTGCAGAGATGGAGGCTATCGAGTCCTCCAGTGGCGGGCCGTGCGATCGCCGATCCACGGCGCGACGTTCGCGGCCGCTCGCGACGTGACTCCGCTTCGTGAAGCGCAGGAGGCTCTGAAGGCCTCGCTCGCGGAAAAGGAGGTGCTCCTCAAGGAGATCCACCATCGGGTGAAGAACAACCTTCAGGTCATTTCCAGCCTGCTCAAACTACACGGCGACCGCATAAGCGATCCTGCGGCCCGCGGGGTATTTCAGGACAGCCAAGACCGTGTTCACGCGATCGCGCTCCTCCACGAGAAGCTCTATCAATCGAAGAACCTCGGCAGCGTCGGCATGGCCGAGTACGGCGAGAGCCTCTTGCAGACATTGCTCCGCACGCACGGCGCCGTGGCTCCAGCGCGCGTGTCAATCGATGCTCTCGGTGTATCGTTGCCGGTAGACGTGGCAGTTCCCTGCGGTCTGATTCTGAACGAGCTCGTGACGAATGCGCTGAAGCACGCCTTTCCGGCGCGGACTGCAACGCCTCCAGAGATAAAGGTCGAGATGACCGCCGACGAAACGCAAGTCACGCTTTCTGTAAGCGACAACGGCGTCGGATTGCCCGCCGACTTCGAGCTCGCGAGATCCCGCACGCTAGGAACGCAGCTCGTCCGGAGCCTCGCGCGCCAACTCCGGGCAGAAATCGAGATGACGAGCGCCCTCGGGACGCGCTGGTCGTTGCGATTCCCGCGGCAGCCAGGGAGCGATTCGTGAGCGGGGCGCTCATCTTGGTGGTCGAGGACGAAGCCCTCATCGCCGACGACATCCAGCGAACATTGATTCGCCTGGGCTACGACGTGCCGCCGCCCGTGGCGACTGGGCACGAAGCGCTCGAGGCGGTCGCCGCCACGCGGCCTCGGCTGGTTCTGATGGACATCAAGCTCCAAGGGGCGATGGATGGGATCGACGCGGCGAAGTTGATTCGCCTCGAGCACGAGGTTCCGATCGTCTACCTGACGTCGCATTCGGACGATGCGACGCTGGCGCGCGCGATGGAGACCGCTCCCTCGGGATACCTGCTGAAGCCGTTCAGTGACCGCGAGCTGAGAACCGCGATCGAAGTGGCGCTTCACAAACATCAGCTCGAGTCGCACCTCGCGGAGCGCGAGCGTTGGTTCGCGACGACGCTTCGATCCATCGGCGATGCAGTCATCGCGACGGATCCGAAAGAGTCGATCACGTTCATGAACGCCGCGGCCGAGACACTTACGGGATGGCAAAACGGAGAAGCCATCGGGCGTTCACTCGGCGATGTTTTCCGCCTCGTCGATCCCGAGGGCAAGCCCGTACAGAGCCCCATTCGACTTGCGTTGCAGCAGAGCTTCGCGGTGCAGTTGCCTGCAGAGACGGAGCTCGTCGTGCGCAGTGGAGGGCAGGTCGCTGTCGACGACAGCGCCGCTCCGATTACCGACGAGAAGGGGACCGTGCTCGGTGGCGTCGTCGTGTTCCGCGACGTGACGGAACGGAAGAAGCTGGAGCGGCGCCTCGCTCAGTCCGAACGCCTTGCATCGCTCGGTACGATGGTCGCGGGCATGGGGCACGAGATCAACAACCCACTGGCGGCCGTCATGGGAAACCTCGCGTTTGCTATCGACGCTGTCGAAGTGCTCGCCCAGAGACTTGGGACCCTACACGCCTTGCCCCCTGAGGATGCCATCGTCCTCGATGCCATTCGTCGCGCGACGGAAGTGAACGAAGCGCTCGTGGACGCGAACGACGCTGCCGATCGCATTCGTCGCATCGTGGTCGACTTGAGAAACTTCACGAAGGTCGAAGGAAACTCCCGACAACTGCTCGACCTTCCAAACGTCCTCGACGCTGCGGCCAAGATGACTTTAAATGCGATTCGACATCATGCCAAATTGGTCAAGGAGTACGGGACCACTCCGTACGTCGACGCGAACGAGGGCCAACTGGCGCAGGTATTTACGAACTTGCTCGTCAACGCTGCCCAGGCCATTCCAGACGGGCAAGCCGAACACCACGAGATCCGCCTCATCACGTATACGGACGGATCAGGGCGTGCCGTCGCCGAAGTACGTGACACGGGGGCTGGCATTCCCCCCGAGGTTCTGAAGCGTATATTCGACCCGTTCTTCACCACGAAACGGGTCGGTGCGGGCATGGGGTTAGGGTTGGCGATCTCGCAAACCATCATTACGACACTTGGCGGTGAGATCACGGTCGAGAGTAACCCCGGCGAAGGGACCGTGTTTCGAGTTGCCATCCCTGCGGCCAAGTCGCGCACCATTCCGATACCTGCGCCCCGGCCCGACCACGTCCCATCCAGACGAGGGAACTTGCTTGTCGTCGACGACGAGATAGCCGTCGGGGAATCGCTCGAACGCATACTCCGGAAGTTTCACGACGTCACCATAGTCAGCAGTGGGCAAAAGGCCATCGAGGCAATTGCGGCCGTCGGTGGCTTCGACGCGATCTTCTGCGACCTGATGATGCCCAACATGTCCGGCATGGATTTTTTTGATCAACTGCTGAAGGCAAATCCGGAGCAGGCTCGACGAGTGGTGTTCATGACCGGTGGGGCGTTCACGCCGCGCGCCAAGGAGTTTCTGGAGCAGTCCGAGAACGTTCACATCTTGAAACCGTTCACGGCGGAGACGGTTCGGTCGATCGCGAAGGACTTTGTAGAATAGCGGCGACACGCAAGAGTCTTTGACGACGAGCGCGAGCCGTTGCGCCATCGTGTCGAGGCGGCGGGCATCGATCTCCGCGCGGATCGACATCGCGCTCGCCGGTGTGCGCGGCCGTTTTCTGTGGACGGTAGCGTCGCCAACCCACGAACGAAGACTCGCGCGTGCCCCTTAAGCGTCCAACGCCCCTGACCGTACGAAGAGCCACACATGCCTCGCCACCGCCACGCTCACCCTGCGATCGCCGACTTGCCCTGCGTCGAGCGCGTGGTGTCGTAGTCGTGGAAACCGGGCTCGCGGACGGCGCTTGGCCCGAGGGCATCCCGCGCGTCGGCGAGCTCATCGCAGGCAAATACGAAGTCGAGCGGATCGTCGGTCGCGGCGGCATGGGCATCGTCCTCGGCGCGCGCCACGTCGAGCTCGGTCAGCGCGTCGCGATCAAGCTCCTCCGCGTCGACGCTCCTCGCAACGCCGATGTCATCGCACGCTTTCTGCGAGAAGCGCGCGTCTCCGCAAAGATGCAGAGCGAGCACGTCGTGCGCGTGTTCGACGTCGGCCGCCTCCCCGACGGCGATCCGTTCATGGTCATGGAATACCTGAGCGGAAGCGATCTCGGGCGCTTCGTTCAGCTCGGCGGCCGCGCGCCGATCGGCGACGTCGTGTCGTACGTGCTCCAGGCGTGCGAAGCGGTCGCAGAGGCGCACGCGCTCGGCATCATTCACCGCGACATCAAACCGGCGAACATCTTTCTCGCCACGCGGCCCGACGGATCGCCCATCGTCAAGGTGTTGGACTTCGGCATCTCGAAGCTGACCACGCCCGACGGAGCGGGGGTGCTCACCGCCACGGAGGCGACGCTCGGCTCGCCGCTCTTCATGTCGCCGGAGCAGATCCGTGCGGCGAAGGACGTGGACCTCAGGACCGATATCTGGTCGTTCGGCGTCGTTCTCTACCAGCTCCTGTCGGGGGCGTCTCCGTTCGACGCGCCGACGCCATCGGCGCTGTGCGTCGCCATCGCCAACGATGCGCCGACGCCCGCGCGCCTCCAGCGACCCGATGTGCCTGCGGCGCTCGACGCCGTCGTGATGAGGT
>JAYVXB010000373.1:0-5470 GCA_043785585.1 Deltaproteobacteria bacterium
CGGCGACGGCTGCGGCGCGCCGAGCGACTGCGCGAGCGGGACGTGCACCGGCGGTGTCTGCGTCGGCGCCGTGTGCATGACGCTCGGTCTTCCGGGGCCGTCGATCATGCCGTACCCGATGCCGACGCCCGCTTCGCTGAAGATCGCCGACTTCAACCGCGACGGGAACCCCGACCTCGTGTTCGGCGACGCGAGCCGCGTGCTCTTCGGGAACGGGGACGGATCGTTCACGCCCGGCGCGCCGCTCCTGGGGACGCCGTACCGCGTGGCGATTGCGGACCTGAACGGAGACACGAACCTCGACATCTACGGAGTGACGACGCTTGGCGCGAGCGTCTACATCAACAACGGGTCGGGGTCGTTCACGAGGCGCGCCCTGTCGAGCTCGATCATGGGGCAAGACGTCGACGCCGCCGACTTCGACCGCGACGGCGCCGTCGACATCGTGCGCGCGAACAACAACGTCTACGTCGATTTCAACGACGGCACCGGCGCGTTCCCGACGACTGTCACGCGGCCGTTCAGCGACGTACAGCAGGTCCGTGCCGCGGATCTCGACGGCGACGGGCTGCCCGACCTCGTGCTCGCGAGCTATTCGGACAAGAAGGTCCGCATCATGATGAACACCGGCGGGCGGACGTTCGGACCCGACATCGCGTATTCGATCCCCAACTCGCCGAGCGCGATCGCCGTCGCGGACATCGACGGCGACGGCGACAAGGACGTCGTCGTCACGACGAGCGAGAACGTCACTCAGACAAGCATCTTCATGGCCTTCTTCAACCAGGGCAACGGCACGCTCTCCGGCGGCGCGACGTACGGCATCGGAAGGCTCGCCAATTCGACGGAGCTCCTTGTGACCGACGTCGACGCCGACGGGAAGCTCGACGTCGTCACGGCCGGCAAAGCTCCGGGGACGATCAACGTGCTGCGCGGAATCGGCGGCGGCGCGTTCGCCCCGACCTACGAGGTGCTCGCCGACCAGCCCGTGGCGATCGCCGCCGGCGATCTCGACGGCGACGGTCACGTCGACTTCGTCACGGGATCGGCGAACGGCGTGAGCACGGTGCTCCAGCGGCAAGGCTCGTTCGTCGTGCGCAGCGACCTCCACGTCGGCTTCGACTACGACCGGATCGCGAGCGGATCGCCGCTCGCGACGGTCATCGCCTCGGATCTCGACGGAGATGGCCACCCCGACCTCGTCACAGCGGAAGCGGGCGACGCGCTCGAGCTGCGCATGAACAGGGGAGGCGGCTTCGCGGCGCCGGTGTACGTACCTACCGCGGGCGGCGGGCTCTCCGTCGTCGCGCGCGACGTGAACGCCGACGGCGCGACGGACCTCGTCGTCGGCACGACGCGCGGCGCGGTCAGCGTGCTTCGCAACGCAGGCGGCGGAAGCTTCGCGCCTCACGTCGACTACGAGATCGGCGGCGGGCCGACCGCGGTCGCGACGGGAGACTTCGACGGCGACGGGCGCATCGACATCGTCGCGGCCGACTGCGCGACGTCGCGCTTCGCGATCCTCCGCAACGCGGGGAGCGGCACGTTTGCGGCTCCGACGTTCGTCCTCACCGGCAAGTGCCCGCGGTACGTCGCCGCGGGCGACGCGAACGGCGACGGTCTCGCCGATGTCGCGGTAGCGGAGTTCCAGACCGGCACGGTCCTGGTGTTCTTGAACCAGGGCGGTGCGACGTTCGGAAGCCCCGCGAGCTACGCGCTCGTGACGCCGGAGCCGTACGGCATTGCCATGGGCGATCTGGACGGCGACTCACGCCAGGACATCGCGGTCGCGAACTACCTGAACGGCACCGTCGGCGTGCTCCTCAACACCGGAGGCGGCTCGTTCGCGGCGCCCGTGAATTACGCGAGCACGTACAACCCGACCAGCCTGACGCTCGCCGACGTGAACGCCGACGGGCGGCTCGACGTTCTCACCGCCAACAACTTCAGCGCTTCACAGTGGACCGGTGACTTCGGCGTCCTGCTCAACGCGGGGAACGGCACGTTCGCGGCACCTCTATTCGTCCCGCCGCTCGGCGCCGCCGGTGCTTCGGTCACAGCCGCCGACTTCGACGGCGACGGCTTCGTCGATCTCGCGACCGCCGACGCAGACGGAACGGCGCTGCGCTTCGGCGCGGGCACCGGGAACTTCCCCGCGCCGACGTTCTTCCACGACGTGTCGGGCGCGCTTCAGGGAGTGGCCACGGGCGACATCGACGGCGACGGACACGTCGATGTCGTCGCGGGAGGAACGAACACGCTCGAGGTCCTCTACAACAAAGGCGGCGCGACGTTCGCGCCGGCCTTCTCCATCTACACCGGCTGGCAGTCGAGGCAGGTCGCCGTCGGCGATCTCGACGGGAACGGGATGCTCGACATTCTCACGACGATCCAGCCTTCGTCGAGCGGCCAGGCGTACGGCGGCGTCATCGTCGCGCTCAACCAAGGCGGTTCGTTCTCGCTCGCCAACGTCGCGGTCGGCAGCATGGCCGAAGGCCTGGCGATCGGCGATCTCGACGGCGACGGACAACCCGACGTCGTCGCGGTCGAGACGTACCGCAGCTACGTGCGCGTCTTCGCGAACCACGGAGGAACCCTCACGCGCGCTGCGGACTACCCGATCGACGGATACGCGAGCATGGTCGCGATCGGAGATCTCTCGGGCGACGGTTTGCCCGATTTGGCGGTGTCAGTGCGAGTATCGCCCGGCATCGCGCCCGACTCGGTCGTGATCCTCGTCAACCGCGGCGCCTTCAGCTTCGTGGCCGGTCCCGTGATCACGTTGCCGGGCACGCCGGGCGACGTACGCGTCGTCGACATGAACGGCGATCGGCAGCTCGACATCACGGTCACCCTGTTGTCGGACGCCGTCGGGCTTCTGCTCTCGGCGGGCAATGGCACGTTCCAGCCGCTCGCGAGCTACCCGTCGCCGTCGAACGGAACGTCGCGGCTCGCGGTAGGCGACTTCAATGGCGACGGCCGGCCGGACCTCGCGACGCCCGGGTACTCCATCAAGGCCGTTCGCGTGTTCTTGAACACGGGAGGTGCGCTGGCGCCCTTCCTCGAATACCCGACCGGAGCAGCGCCGTACAACATCGACTCCGCCGATCTGGACGGGGACGGACGCCCCGATCTCGCAGTCCTGAACCGCGACGATCAGAGCGTGAGCGTCCTGCGGTCGCGGTGTTGGTAGGCGATGTTGCGGCGCAAACGGCTCTCGCAACCGTGCGTGCCGAGCTCGAGTGACGATGGTCGAACATGAATGGTGCACGCTCTATGTTGAAACGACACTCTCAAGTCGCGAGCTTGGCTTCGTTCTGGCGCAAGCTGTTGGCGGCGCCGTGGATGCGGAGGCGTTTGGCACTGAGATACGTGGCGAAGGTGTCGACATTTCCGTTCGGAAGAACGACGACGCTGATGTGACGCGAGCGACCGAGTTCCCCGACGGTTTCATATTCTTTTCGTGGCGTGTCGAAGTGGAGATTCGTGATCGGCTGGCGGCGGCCCGCGTGGTGTCCCAGGCGCTGCAAGCTCTCTGGGCGAAAGGAGTTCCCGCAATCGCGGCTGGGAATTTGGATGATGCCATCACCGATTCGGGGGGATATCGCAATACGAGCGTTCCGTGGCCCGCAGTCAGGTAAGACCGGTGGCGAGGCCGAACGGCGTTGGCGATCGCGAGTGGAGATGAACAGATGTTTCCGCGGCCGATCGACCGCGGCCGGCGCGATAGTCGCGTGGGATCAATGGAGCGGATTCCGAGTCGTTGCGAAGGCAGGGCTCCGCGCTTCGCATGGTCGTGACCCCCCGGTTCACGGTGATCACTTTCCCTCTCCATCTGCGGCCGTGCGGGCGTCTCCTTTTCGACCGAGACGACCTCGCCGGTGACCGCGTCGACCTGCACCTCCGTGATGTCGTTCGTGCCGGGCGTCGCGATGTCGAAGGACCAGACGAGCTTGCCGTGCTCCTTCTCAAGCTCGCCTAGCTCGCTCTCCTTCACCGTGCCGCCGGGCGCGCGGGTGAGCGCGATCTCCTCGGCGTCGGCCCGCGAGAGCTTCGCGGTCTGCATAGTCGCGCAGCCCACGGCGAAAACGATGGCGAGAACCGCGACGGGAGGGAACTTCATCGCAGGCATAGTGTGGTCCGTGACGTTCGTTGTCCATGCTCGCGCAGGGAGCGTGTGCGTCCAACCGCATCAGCTCCCGACCCGACAGCAGCCGCTGGTGTCGAGGCGCCCCGATCGCCCGTGAGTAGCGTGGCTCGATCGGTCCTCCCCCACGACTTGCCCCACGACCTCCCCCACGAGTGCAGCCGTTTTCGGGGCTATTCAGGCGTGTGCGAGGCAAACCGAAACCGGGCGCTTCCCGAAGGAAAACACCCGGTTTCGCTCGTTCTTTCCGGCGCGCCACAGAGGATTCGAACCTCTGACCTACGGCTCCGGAGGCCGTCGCTCTATCCAGCTGAGCTAGTGGCGCGAACGCTCGGAACCTAACCGCCGCGGGCGAACGGAGCAAGCGTCACGCATGGAACGCGAAACGCGCGGGCCTCACCTGGTGAGCGCACCGCGCGTCTCGTCTTGCCCGAAAGGACCTTACTGGCTGGTCTCTTCGAACTCGGCGTCGATCACGCCGCCGTCCTTCTTCTTCCCGTCTGCGCCACCGGCCGGAGGAGGTCCTTCCCCGTCGATGCCGCCGCCGGGGGGGCCGCCGTTCGGTCCTGCGGGGCCCGCGCCGCCTTGGTACATGACGCTCGCCATGCGGTGCGCTTCCTTCTCGAGGCGCTCGCTGACGCTCTTGACCGCCTCGTCGTCCTGCTTCTCGACGGCCTCGCGTCCTTCTTTGATGAGGCCTTCGAGCAGCGTGACGTCGGCCGCGGGGATCTTCTCTTTGTTCTCGCCGATGGTCTTTTCGAGCGTGTAGCAGAGGTTGTCGAGCTTGTTCCGGCGCTCGATCTGCTCGCGGCGCTCCTTGTCCTCGGCCTCGTGCTCGGACGCCTCTTTCACCATGCGCTGGATGTCCGCCTCGGTGATGCCCGAGTTGGCGGTGACGGTGATCTTCTGATCTTTGCCCGTCGCCGTGTCCTTCGCATGCACGCTGAGGATGCCGTTCGCGTCGATGTCGAACGTGACTTCGACCTTGGGCACGCCGCGCGGCGCCGGCATGATCCCTTCGAGATGGAACTTGCCGAGCGAGCGGTTGTAACGCGCCTCGGTGCGCTCGCCCTGGAGGACGTGCACCTCGACCGACGGCTGCGAATCGGTCGCCGTCGAGAAGACCTCTTTCTTCTGCGTCGGGATCGTCGTGTTGCGCGGGATCATCACTGTCATGACGCTGCCGAGCGTCTCGACGCCGAGCGAGAGCGGCGTGACGTCGAGAAGAACCATGTCCTTCACGTCGCCGCTGAGAACGCCCGCCTGCACCGCCGCGCCGATCGCGACGACCTCGTCCGGGTTGACCCCCATGTGCGGGTCCTT
>JAYVXB010000374.1:0-16627 GCA_043785585.1 Deltaproteobacteria bacterium
CACGGCGAGATCTTCGGCTTCATCGGCCCGAACGGCGCGGGAAAAACGACGACGATTCGTATCCTGGCGACGCTCCTCGAACCGATGGCCGGTCGCGTCGAGGTCGACGGATGGGACGTGACGATCGATCCGCACGAGGTGCGAAAGCTCATTGGGTACATGCCGGATCATGCGGGCGTGTACGAACGCGTGACCGTACGCGAGTACCTCGAGTTCTTCGCGGACGCCTACAAAGTTCCGACGGCGGGCACGACCTACGCGGTCGTCGACGCCGTCATGGAGCTGACCGATCTGACGAAGCTGCGCGAGAAGCTCGTCGCGACGATGAGCAAGGGAATGAAGCAGCGCCTTCAGCTCGCGCGGACGCTGCTCCACGACCCGAAGGTCTTGATCCTCGACGAGCCCGCGAGCGATCTCGATCCGCGCGCGCGAATCGAGATTCGCGATCTGCTCGTCGAGCTCCAGTCGATGGGCAAGACGGTGTTTCTCTCGAGCCACATCCTCACGGAGCTCGCGGACGTCTGCACGTCGATCGCGATCCTCGAGCGCGGCCGGCTCGTCGTGTCGGGCCCGATTCACGAGATCGCGCGGCGTCTCGAAGGGACGCAAGCCGCGCAAGCGGCAGCGCACGCCGAGGCGCAGGCGCAATCACCCGGTCCTCCGCCCGGCCATCTCCCCGGCGCGTCGTACGAACGACCGGGCCCCGCGATGCCTGCGCCTCCGCCGACACGCAGCGTGAAGCTGAAGGTGCTCGCGCCGGGCGAAGCGGTCGCCGCGGTGCTCGGCGGAATTCCGGGCGTCTTCAAGGTCGCGCCCGGCGCAGGCGGAAGCGTCGTCGTTTCGTACGGAGGCGACGATCAGCTCGTCGCGGCGATCGTTCGCGCGCTGGTCATGGGCGGCATCCCCGTCGTCGGCGTCGAGCCGGAGCGCAACGAGCTCGAACGGATCTTCCTCGAAGTGACGAAGGGAGAGGTGCAGTGACCACCGCGCCGATGCCCCAAGAGCCGATGCCGCACGCGCCGCCGCAGCCGGGCCCGCCTCCACCGCCGATGACGCCGGCGCCGCAGACCCGGAGCTGGGTCGAGAAGATCGTTCGCGATCCGAACGCGATCTGGATGCGCGAGATGCGTCAGTCGGCGCGCCTCGGGCGAACGCCGTGGATCCTCTTCGCGATCACGCTGACGATCTCGCTCCTCATGTGCTCGATCGGCGGTCTCGCGTCGGCGAGCAGCTCGCCACCCGCGACGATCGGCAGCGTCCTCTTCCAGGTCTTCTTCTCGCTCGCGTACCTCGTCGTCACACTCGTCGGTCCCGCGGTCGCCGCGAACAGCATCGCGTCGGAGCGCGAAGGCAAGACGTGGGAGGCGGTGCTCCTAACGGGCCTCACGCCGAAGAACATCGCGCGCGGAAAGTTCATGGCCGCGTACACGACGATCGCGCTCTACATCGTCGTGCTCGCTCCCGTCGGCGCGCTCTCGTTTCTCTTCGGCGGCGTGACCGCGGTCGACGTCGTCACGGCGTTCCTCTTCTTGTTCCTCTTCGCAGCGCTCACGATCGCGTTCGGTCTCGCGGTGAGCTCGCTCATGACGAGCCTCCGCGCGGCGATCGTCGTGACGCTCGTCCTCGCGATCCTCATCGGCCCGGTCCTCTACGGCATCTTCGGATCGCTCTGCTCGATCGGCATCCACGAGCTGTGGAGCGAGGTCCCCGAGGGCGTTCCGATATGGCTCCCCCTCGCCTTCTCGCGCGCCAAGTTCGGCGTCGAGTACGTCGTCTTCCTCATCGCGCTGCCTCTCCTGCTCGTCGCGATCCCGGCGTGGTTCCTCTACGAGGTCACCGTCTCGAACCTGACGGGCGACGCCGACGATCGCTCGACCGGCCTGAAGCGATGGTTCGCGCTCTGCACGCCGCTCCTCGCGATCGTCAGCGCGATCCCGAGCCTCGTCGCGCCGAACGACGACACGCGCCGCACGCTCGGGATCTTCGGCATGATGTTCTTCTCGGTGCACCTCGGCTTCTCCGCGATGCTCTTCGCGTTCGAGCCGCCCGGTCCGTCGCGTCGCGTGCGCATCCACTGGGATCGCGAGCGCGCCGGGGTCTTCAGGCGGTTCTTCGGCCCCGGTCTCGGAAAGAGCTCGTTCCTCGTCACGGTGTTCGGATTCCTCGGCGTCTTCTCGACGGCGTTCGTCGAGATCGCCCGGATCCATTTCTCCGGCGTGTCGGGTGGACGCACCGACGAGTACATCCAGCAGCTCTTCTTTTTCGCGATGTATACGGCGGGCTTCTTCGTCTACCTCACGGGCCTCACGGCGTGGCTCCGCTCGCGCGGCAACAGCGCGTGGATCGCGAGGCTCATCGCGGCGGCGATCGTCTTCCTCGTCTCGGCAGGACCTTGGATCGTCGCGGCGATCGGCGGAGTGCTCGCGCAAAAAGAGGGATGGATCGTCGCAGCACCGAGCCCGTTCTACGTATTTTACATGCTCGACTGGATCGGCAGCACGTCGACGACGAAGACCGATTTGCCGATCGTCGAAGCGGGCGTCATCTGCGCGTTCTTCTGGGGACTGCTCGGCCTCGTCTTGCTGTTGTTGGCGACGCGAAAGTGCGCGGTCGTCGTCGCGCAGCACGACGCGGCGGTCGCGCAAGCCGAGGCAGCGCTCCGCGACGAAGAGCTCCAGGCCGCGTACGCCGCCACGTCGCCTGCGCCGGACGCTCCGCAGACCGTGGGCGCAGGATGACGACGTCGACGCTCCTCGATCCGGGCTTCGCGCGCGAGCTCGAGGCGCTGCGTCGGCGCATGCAGGTGCGCGCGCGCTCGGGCCACGGCGGCGATCACATGGCGAAGCGACGCGGAAGCTCGGCCGAGTTCCTCGAGCATCGATCGTATGCGCCCGGGGACGATCTACGACGCATCGATTGGCTCGCGTTCGCGCGCACGGGCGAGCCCGTCTTCAAGCTGTTTCGCGCGGAGGAAGACGTCATCGTGCGGCTCGTCGTCGACGCGAGCCGTTCGCTCGACGCCCCAGTCTCATCCCCGTTCGCTTCGCTCTCGGGGGCCCCTGGCCCGTCGAAGCTGCTCGTCGCGCAGAAGCTCGCGGCGGCGATCGGCTACATGGCGCTCGCGTCGTCCGAGCGCGCGCAGGTGATCGCGGCCGGCGACGGATTGACGCGCGTGCGCGAGCCGACGCGGGGACGCGGATCGCTGGCGAAGCTGCTCCGCGAGCTCGACGAGATCGCGCCGCTCGGCGGGACGGATCTCACGCGCGCGATCGACGGCGTCGCACTCCGCTCGGATCGCCCCGGCATGCTCGTCATCCTCAGCGACTTCCTGGACCCCGGACCCTTCGACGGCGCGATCACGCGGGCGGCGGCGGCGGGCCACGACGTCGCGCTGGTGCAAGTCCTCTCGCCCGACGAGCTCGCGCCGTCCTTCGAAGGCGACCTCGCCCTCGAAGACGCCGAGACGGGCGCGATCGTCGAAGTGACCGTCGACGCGCGCGCGATCGAAGCTTACATGGCGCGCCTCAACGCGCTTCTCCTCGCGCTGCGCAACGTCGCGCGCAAGCACCGCGCGACGTACATCCGCGTCGCGACGACCGAGCCTCTCCTCGCCGCGATCCGCCGCTTCGTGGCGCGCGCCGTCGACTGACAGGGCTGCGATGGGACTCGAGCTCCTCAACCCAAAGGGTCTCTGGCTCCTCACGGGCCTCGTTCCGCTCGTCGTCATGTACATCCTGAAGATCCGTCGGCAGCGCATGCGCGTCCCGTCGACGTGGCTTTGGCAGGCGGCGCAGCGCGATCTTCTCGCGAAGCAGCCCTTCAAGCGGCTCCTCGCCGAGCTGCCGTTGATCCTGCAGATCATCGCGCTCATCGCGCTCGCGATCGCGCTCTCGCGTCCGGCCGTGCGTGGTGGAAAGATCGCCGGTGACCACGTCGCGATCGTGATCGACACGAGCGCCTCGATGGGGACGCTGGTTCGCGGCGGCGCGAAAGGTCCGGACGGAGCGCCGGCGACGCGGATGTCCGACGCGCGGCGCGCGGCGATCGACGTGGTGTCGGCGCTCGCGCCGGGAGCCGACGCGCTCGTCATCGAGGGCGCGAAAGAGGCGCGCGTCGTTGCGCCGCTCGAGCGCGACGAGCGTCACCTCAAAGCCGCGGCGGCGTCGGTCGCCGTGCGCGATGTCGAGGGCGATCTCTCCGGCGCGGTGGCGCTCGCGGCGGATCGTCTGAAGTCGCTCCCCGGGAAGAAGCGGATCGTCGTCATCACCGACGGCGCGCTCGCCCACGAGACACCGCTCTCGGCAGCGGGCGCCGATCTCCAAGTGATCACCGTCGGCGACGACGCGGAGAACGCCGGCATCGTTCGCATCGACGTGCGCTCGGGCGTCGACCCGTCGACGAAGAAGGAGCAGGTGCAGGTCTTCGCGATGGTGAAGAACTACGGCGCGAAGGCGCGCGACGTCTTCGTCACGCTCAGCCTCCAGTCGGGCGCGACGTCGGCTGGGCAGACGCCGCCTGCGGATCCGATCGCGTCCCGTCGCATCCTCGTGCCGCCGAACGACAAGTCACCGGTCGTTCTGACGTTCGAGCCGAGGACCACCGACCACGGCGCAGGGATCGTCGTGCAGCTCTCGCCCGGCGACGCGCTCGCCATCGATGACGTTGCCTACGGTCGCGTCCCGACCGGCCTCAAGATGCCGGTGACGCTCGCGTCGAGCGCAGACTACTCGTGGGTGCAGCGCGCGCTCGAGGCGGATCCGACGATCGATCTGCGAAAGCTCACGCTCGAGCAACTCCAGACCGTCAACATCGAGCCGGACGCATTCGTCGTCGTCGAAGGCGCGTGCCCAGAGCCGCTTCCGGGTCACGACGCGATGGTCATCGGCCCGCCGGCAGGGAGCTGCCTCGGGATCGATGTCGGCGCGACGATCGACAACCCGCAGGTCACGTCGTGGGAGTCGGGCGATCCTCGGTTACGCTTTCTCACGCTCGACGGCGTGCTGGTCGCGAAGAGCGCGCAGCTGAAGGCGCAAGGCGCGGGCGCCTCGCTGATTCGCGCACCGACGACGACGCTCGTCGCGGACGCTTCGATCCCCGGACGCATGCTCACGATCGTCGGCTTCGACGTCGCCGACAGCAACTGGCCGCTGAAGGCGTCGTTCGTCTTGTTCATCCGCAACGTCGTCGAGCTCGCGCGGCTTCATCGCGCGCAAGGCGTCGCAGGACCCGCGCGCACGGGCGAGCCGCTTCGCGTGGCGGTTCCGACCGGGACCGGGGCGATCACGATCGAGGGGCCCGGGCTCCCGACGGGCGGCCAGACGATCGGCGCGCGGCTCGGCTTCGCGATCGTTCCGCCGCTCGAGCGCGCGGGGCTCTACGCGCTCCGGTGGACCGTCCCGCACGTCGGCGGCGCGCTCGTCTCCGCGAACCTCACGAGCGAAAAGGAGAGCGACATACGCGCGCGCCCCGTGCTCGTCGACGCCAACGCGGGCGGCGGCGCGGCGACGCTTCACGCGAGCAAGGTCGTCGACGCGCACAACGAGTGGGGCTCGTGGCTCGCGTTGCTCGCGGCGCTCGTCATCTTGTTCGACGTCTGGTGGCTCACACGCAAGCCGCGTGCGCCCGTCATCGCGAGCGCGACGGCGGGCTCTCCCACGTCGGGGGGCGCGTGATGCCGAGCCTCGCGCGCCTCCTCTATTTGCTCGTCGCGCTCGCGATCATCGCCGGCGTGATCGTGATCGCCATCCGCGGTCGGAAGCGCGGCGTCTTTCGCACGAGCGGTGTCGCCGTCATCGGCGTCGCGCTGGCTCCGCTCCTCTACGAGAGGCTCGTCCACGCGGGGCTCCTCCGCGAGACGTACGTCCGCTTCTATCACCCGGAGGCGCTCGTCCTCTGCGCCGCCGGCGGCGTGTTCTTGGGCTGGCGGCTGTCGCAGCTTCCGGGTCGAATGAGCCGACTGCGGCGCGGTCTCGTCGTCGCGTTTTCTGCGTTCGCGATGCTCGCGGCGACGCTCGCGGTCGCGGAGCCGGAGCTCGGTCGTCCGCTCGATCGCATCACGGTGATCGTCGCGATCGATCGCTCGCGCTCGATCGATCTCGTTCCTGGCGCCGAAGCGCGCATGCGCGCCGAGCTTCGCATCGCCGAGAGAAGCATGCGCACCGACGATCGCATCGGCACCGTCGTGTTCGGCGCCGAAGCCGCGACGGAGGATCCTCCGCGACCGAAGACCGATCTGCCTCCGCCTCAGCGCGTAGAGGTCGGTCGGGACGGAACGGATCTCGAAGCGGCCGTGCGCCGCGCGATCGCCGAGCTACCACCCGACAGCGCGAGCCGCATAGTGCTCCTGTCGGACGGCGTGCAGACGCGCGGCGACGCGCTCGCAGCGGGCGCCGCGGCGGTCGCGGCCGACGTGCCGATCGACGTCGTCATCCTCGATCAGAAGATGGTGCCCGACGTGCGCATCGTCACCGTCCGGGCGCCGCCGCGCGCCGACGAGGGCGAGCCGATCGATCTGCGCGTCGTCACGTCGAGCGCCGTCGCGACGAACGTCGAGATCCGCGTTTTTCGCGACGGACAGATGATTCACAAGACGGACAAGCCGATCCCGATCGCGAAGGGCGAGGACGTCCTGCGCCTCCGCGAGATCGCGAGCGAGCCCGGGCTTCATCGCTACGACGTCGAGATCACCGCGCTCGATCCGGCCGCCGACTCGGCGCCGGAAGACAACTCGGGCAGCGCGTTCGTCAAGGTGCGCGGACCGTCGCTCGCGCTCGTGATGGAGGGCGACACGGCGAAGGGCGCGCCGATGGTGAAGGCGTTGATCGCGAGCGGCTTCAAGGTGCGCGAGGTCTCGACGACCGGCGTCCCGAACGACGTCGGCGGCTTCGCGGGCTACGATCTCGTCGTCCTCAGCGACATCCGCGCGAGCGATCTCTCGCCTTTGCAGATCGACGCGCTCGCGAGCTACTCGCGCGATCTCGGCGGCGGGCTGATCCTGATGGGCGGCGATCGCTCGATGGGACCAGGGGGCTACGCGCGTACGACGATCGAGGAGATCTCGCCGGTCGCATTCGACCTGAAGCAAGACAAGCGCCGCGCGTCGCTCGCCGAGGTCATCGCGATCGATTTCTCCGGATCGATGGGCGCGACCGTCGGCGGACAAACGAAGCTCGCGCTCGCGAACGAAGCAGCGGCGCGTAGCGCGTCGCTCCTCGGTCCCGGCGATCGCCTCGGTGTCGAGCACGTCGACACCGCCGTGCATTGGACGATCCCGATGCAGCCCGTCACCGACGCGACGAAGATCGGCGCGACCATCCGCGCCGTTCAAGTCAGCGGCGGCGGCATCTACACCGACATCGCGCTCAAGGCGGGCTACTCGGCGCTCGAAAGGGAGACCGTCAACCTGAAGCACATGCTGCTCTTCGCGGACGGCTCGGACGCGGAACAGATCACCGGATGCCGCGCGCTCGTGAAGGCTGCCTTCGATCGCGGGATGACGACGAGCGTGATCTCCCTCGGACGCGGCTCCGATTCGCCGGAGCTCGAGGTGCTCTCGAAGATCGGCGGTGGGCGGTTCTATTTGATCGAAGACGCGACCAAGCTGCCCGCGGTCTTCACGCAAGAGACGATCCTCGCGGCGCGAAGCTCGCTTCACGAAGTCGACTTCAAGGTGACGGTGAACGCGTCCGGATCGCCGACCAAGGCCGTCGACTTCGGCGCGTCGCCGATCTTGAAGGGGTACGTCGTCACGGTCGCGAAGCCGCGCGCGACGGTTCTCCTCAGCGGGCCGGAGGGCGATCCGATCTTGGCGACGTGGTCGGTCGGCATCGGGCGCACGGCGGCGTTCACGAGCGACTACAAGGATCGCTGGGGGCAAGGCTGGCTCGCGTGGGGCGACGCGGCGCGGATGTTCGGTCAGCTCGCGCGCGACACCGCGCGCAAGGCCGACGATCCGCGCGTGCGACTCGAGAGCGACGCATCGGGCGGCGAGCTGCACATCCGCGCCGACGTCGTCGGTGACGACGGACGCGCGCAGACGTTTCGGCGGTTGACGGTGCACGTGGCGGGGCCAGACGGTTTCTCGCGCGACGTGCCGCTCGAAGCGGTCGGCGCGGGGCGCTACGCGGCGAACATTCCGCTGTCGCGTCCGGGGACGTACGTCGCGACCGCGAAGGACGAGGTGACGAACGAGGCGGTCGGGACGACGGGTGCGGCGCTCACGGCGGGCGAAGAGCTGCGACCGACGGGGAGCGATCGCGCGCTCCTCGGGCGGCTCGCAGCGATGACCGGTGGCAAGACGCGCGACACGCTCGCGGGGCTCTTCGAGGATCGCGCGAAGAAACGGTTCGCGTACACGCCGCTGGGCGCGCCGCTCGTGCTCGTCGCGGCGATCGCGATGCTCTTCGCCGTGGCCGCGCGCAAGCTCGGCGTCCCCGACGTCCTCGCGGCAGCGGCGGAGCGACGACGCATTCGGCGCGAGGCGGCGGCAGCGCGCAAAGTCGAGACCGATTCGGAGCTCGCACGGCAACGGCGACTCGCCGCGGCGGAGCAGCAGCGTCTCAACGAAGCGCTGCTCGCCCGCAAGCAGCGCGGCGGAGCTTCCTCGCCGTACCAAGGGCCGGGCATTCTCGGCAACGTCGGTCCGCCGCAACGCGGGAACGCGCCGCCGGTGCCGACGCCGACTCCCGGCAAGCCGCCGCCGAAGGGCGCCGCCCCACCGCCGGCCGAGCGCCCACTCACCGCCGCCGAGCGCCTCGCGCTCAAGCGCCGCGAGCGCCGCTGATCAACGCGCGGCGGCCCTGCGACGCGACGACGCGTAGAGAAGGACGCCGATGACGTTCGCCGCGATGACGACGCCGGTGATCTTCGCCGTGAACGCGGCGACGCTCTCGACGGTGACGATCGGAAAGATCGCGAGCACGATGAAGAGCAACGTCGACGCGAAGCCGCACGCCGCGAGCAAGCGGAGCCACACCGGCGGGCGCGGCGTCATCCGCGACGCTGCGAGGATCGGCAGCGCGAACATCGCCAAGTAGGTCAGCGCGTAGAGGATCAGCGCGGCGCTCGCGATCAGTTGAAACGCCTCTTGCTCTCCAACGTCCGCGGTCCCCGCGAGACCGACGACCACGGTCACGATCGCAACGAAGACGATCGAGTTCGTCGGCGTTCGCCAGGTCGGGTGGAGGCGCGTGAACCACGCCGGCAAGAGCCCGTCCCATCCGGCGACCATCGGGAGGCGCGTGATCCCGGTGAATGCGGCGCTCCCGTACGACACGAGGCTCACGGCGAGCGCCATCGAGGCCACGGGAGCGAGCCACCGCGTGAAGCCCGTCGGCAGCGCGCCGGCCGCGAGCGCTTGCGGGAGCGGCGCGATGAGGTCGATGTCCTCCGGCCGAACGAACGCCGTCAGCGACGACGTGCCGAGGATGAACATCGCAACGACGATCGGCGCCGCGATGAGGACCGAGCGTCCGATCGCACGCGCAGGGTTCGCGGACTCGCCGGCGAAGATCGCGACGTACTCGAAGCCGCTGAACGCGCCGAAGCCCATCTTGCCCAAGATGTTGAGGCTGAGGAGCGACGCCGTCGGCACGGCGATCTCGAACGAGTAGTGCTCGACGTGCGCGCCACTCGCGATGCGAATGACGGGGAGCGCGACGAGCATCGCGTAGACGAGAATGCGAAGCGCGCCGCCGACGTTGTGGATCCACTTGCTGACGCGCAGACCGATCGCCGCCGAGACGGCGAGCAGCAACGTGATGCCTATCGTCGCGAGGGCGATGAAGACGTGGCTCTTCGCGATCCACGCGCCGCCCGCTCCGAGCGCATACGACAAGAACGTCGCGAGCTCGAGCCCGAGCGCCGACATGATCACGATCGCGTAGACCCAGAGATTCCACGCGACGAGAAAGCCGGTCATCTCGCCGAAGCCGAGCTTCGCCCACTGGTAGAGGCCACCCTCGAGCGGTCGCCATTTGTTCAAGAAGATGACGACGACGGCGAGCGGAACGAAGAAGAAGACCGACGCGAGCAGCCACATGAAAAGGTGCGACGCGCCGAGCTTTCCGGCCGTGCCGACCCATGTGCTCCCGACGATGAAGATGATCTGCGCGAGGACGAGATCGACGAGGCCGAGCTCGCGTCGGAGCACGGCGCTCTTCTCTTCGACGACCTCGACCCCACCACTCACGAGGTCACGCTCTCACGGATCGACGCAGGATTACCGCGCCATCATCACCAGCAGCGTCACGCCGCCGCCGACGACGAGCGCCGCGACGCCGATGACGAGCGGCAAGAGCCATCCCGGCCGGCTGCCGCCCGCGCCCGGCACCCCCTGCGCGACGTCATCCATCCCAGCCTGGCGTGTCGTCTGAAACGCTTGATCCATCGCCATCGCCGCCTCGCGCGATGGAGGCGCGGCGTATCCCCCGCCCCCTTGCATCGGCGGTGGCGCCGCGAAGGGATCGGCCGCGGCTTCGAGCGCAGCCGGCGCTCGCATCATGACGCGCGGACGCGCCGCTGCGACGAGCGCAGCAAGCTCGGCCTGCGGCGTCACCGCCCACTGCAGGTGATCGCCCGTGAGCCCGTACGCGCGCCCGACGAGATCGGCAAGCGCGCCGACCGTCGCCGTGCGGATGTTCATGTTCTTCGCGAGCGCGTGATCCATGACGTCGTCGAGCGTCGGCGGCGGCGGCTCGGCGAGATCCTTCCCCTTGATGCTCGGAGGGATCGGATCCTTGGTCATGATCGCGAGGAGGATCGACGGCCCGTTCGTCCCCGAGAACGGCACCGAGCCGGTGAGGCACTCGTACGTCACCGCCGCGAGCGCGAACACGTCCGCGCGCGCGTCGAGCGTGTCGAGCCCCTGCGCCTGCTCCGGCGCCATGTAGTACGGCGAGCCGATCGTCGTGCCGAGCACGGTCAGCTTCTTCGCCTGCGTGTTCTTGTCTTTGACCGATCCGAAGTCGAGGATCTTGAGGTGGTCGCCGTCTTTGGTGCCGCACAAGAAGAGGTTGTCGGGCTTGAGATCGCGGTGGATGAACTGCATCCCGTGCGCGGCGTCGAGGCCGATCGCGACCTGCGAGAGCATTCGGATCACGCGGTCGGCCGGCAGCGTCTTCTCGCGCTTCAAGATGTAGCGAAGCTCTTCGCCCTCGAGAAACTCCATGACCAAGATCCACGTTTGCGAGACGGGATCGCGCTGGAAGTCGAGGACCTTGACGATGTGATCGTGCGGGAGCTTCGCGCTGATTTCGTATTCGCGCTTGAAGCGCTCGAGCGACACGTCGTCGCGCGCGACGTCTTCGTGGAGCACCTTGACGGCGATCCGCGTGTCGGTCTGCTTGTCGACGCCTTCGTAGACGCGCCCCATGCCGCCGTCGGCGACGACGCGGCGAAGCTCGTAGCGGTTGCAGATGCGCGCGCCGATGCGTGCGTCGTCGCTGACTCCGACGGGGACCATGCTGGTGAAAACCAGCCCAGTGCCGTCCGCCGGACAAAAGCCTGCATCGTTCGGGAACACGCGCTGGCACTTCGGGCAGCTCTTCACTCGGATCTCTCTCCGACGAGAAGGCTACCGCGCCCAGCCGCGCAAGAGAACCACGATGCTAGGGCTTGCCGGACGGGCTGACGGACGTCGACACGGCGGGTGCGACGAAATAGATGATGCGGAAGCACGAGGGGCACTGCTCGAGCACCGGCTCGCGGCGCAGGCGGTGAAAGAGCTGCGGCGGGAGCGCGATGTGGCAGACCTTGCACGTACCGTCGGTCGTCTGCGCGATGCCGACGCCCTTCTTCAAGCGGATCTGATCGTAGCGACGATAGAGCGGCGCGGGGAGCGCCTTCGTCGATGCGTCGCGCTCGCTCTGCTTCGTGGCGCGCTCGCCATCGATCTCGCGGACCTTCGAGCTGATGTCGTCCTCGCGCGCGGCGAGCTCGGCGGCGAGCTTCTTGTGCTCCTCTTCCGTCGTCTCGAGCTGTTGGCGGACGGCGTCGGAGTCGGCGGTGAGCTTTCCGACCTCTTCTTCGCGGTCGCGGATCAGCTTGCGGAGCTCTTCGAGCTCGCGTTGCGCAGCGTTCGCCTCACGCTCCGTCCGCGAACGCCCGAGCTTCTCGCGCGAGTGCTCGAGCTGCTGGTTCATGTTGCGGACGTCCGTGACGAGCTCGTTGCGCGTCTTCTCGGCGGTGGCGAGGAGCGCGCGGTCGACCGCGAGCTTCTCGTCGAGCTTCTTGATGTTCGCCTTCAGGCCGTCGAGCGTCGCGCGCTCTTGCGAAAGCTGCTGTTCCAGGGTCTTCAGCTCTGCATCGAGCGTTGCGAGCTTTTCCAAAGCGCGGATCTGATCCGGGATACTCAATCGCTTACTCCTTCGGCGGGGGCCGAAACCCGAGCCGTTACATAGCGCAGCGCGGACCGAAAATCATGCACGCGAAGTGACTCGTAGTTGCGCCGTTTTGGGGTCGGGGCCCCAAAACGAAAACGAGAGGGTGGGGTCGGGGCCCCAAAACAAAAACCTGAGTGTGGGCCCACCTGGGTTCGAACCAGGAACAACCCGGTTATGAGCCGGGGGCTCTGACCGATTGAGCTATGGGCCCGGTCGGATGGGGACACGGCGCGCAACGTAGTCGAAGCGCGGGCGATTGAACAGGGAGGAAGGCGTATTACGGCGCATTACTTTTCGCCGTTTTCGCCGTTTCGCTCACCTCGCCGGCCACCAGGTACAGCTCGCGAATCGGATTTGGCCGAGCGCTTCGTCGGGAAATGCGGCCAGCACGTCCGTCGTCGTTCCGCCGTCCGGGCCCGCCGTCTTGGACGGAGTGCCGGCGACGAGGAGGACGCGCGCCTTGTCGAGCGCGTCTTCGGCGCTCGGCGGCGCGGTCGGGGTGCGCGTGAGGTCGAGCGGGACGAGGCGCACGTGATCGTGCGTGTCGGAGAACGCGAGCCACGCGGTACCGCCGCCGATCGGATCGAGGAGGTCCGGCGCGCCGCGTCCGACCGATTCGCTGACGATCGCGATCGGCGGATCGACTTTGTCTCCCGTGACCGTGATCCGAACGATGCGGCCGCCAGCGCCGTCGATCGCCTGCTCGTCGTCGCGTGCGATGACGTCGAGGCCCTCAGGGACAGAGGCGCCCGCGCGCGGAGCGAGATCGAACATCGAGACGTGCCCCGTGTTCACGGTCAGCCGCTTGACCGCGCCGACGGCAGCGCCCGCAGCGTCGAGCGCGAGGAGCTCGAGCCATCGGAATCGGCGCTTCTCTCCGGGACGTTCGATCTCTTGTCCGGGATCGAGCCCGGCGTCCGGCGCTTCGAGACGGCTCGCGACCCACACGAGCCACCATCCGCCGCGACGTGGAACGAGGCGCGGGAGCTCGGCGTCGCTGCCGTCCGGCGATGCGATCCGCGTCGAGGTGATCGTCTTGGTGTCGGCGGCGACGATCGCGATCTTGATGTTCCCTCGCTCGTTGCCGATCGCGTCCTCGTCCCACGCGACGACGCCACCTTTGTCGCCGAGCGAGACGTCGTACGCGAGCGACTCGTCGCGCTGCTCGGGGATCGTCGAGGTCGCCTGCGCTTTTCCGTCGGCGAGGCGATAGAGCACGAGATCGCGCGTCGCCTTCGGTTTCGCCCCCGGCGGCGGCGGCGCGGCGCGCGCGAAGAACGCGGCGAAGACGTCGGCGCCCACGACGATCGGTCGCGGCGGCGGCGCGTCGCCGTGCGGCGGCCCGAGATCCACGAACGAGACGGTCTTCGCGTCTCTCTCGACGAGCGCGATGCTCCCGACGAGCTCGCCCTTCAGCTTGCGAAGCACGCCGATCGCGAAGCCGCTCGGCGTTTGGATCGCCTCGCCGATCTCGATATCGCTCGGTGTCTCGCCGAGCGTCGCGCCGCCGAGCGACGGCACGCACCGCGCCGGCAACACCACCGATCCCGCGTCGATCTCCGCGTCGATGCCTGCGTCCACCGAAGCGTCGTCGTTCGAGGTCGCCGACGGTCGCTTGCAGCCGAGGGCGATCGCCGCGACGAGCGCCGAGAGCGCCACACGACGAGCGAAGCGCGAAGCGCGAAGCGGTCGCGTCACGGTGCCTTCTCCACGAAGCCGTCGATGACCTCGAGCGCGAGCTCGTAGCGCTCGAACGGCGGCATGATGTACGCGCCGGCGACGCGCGATTTTACCGCGGCGAGCATCTCGCGCGCGATCGCGACGCCCTCTTTTCGCGCCCCCGCGCCCGTCCCCGCTTTGCGCATTCGCTCGCGCACGGCTTCCGGAACCTGCATTCCCGGCACTTCGTTGTGCAGAAACTCGGCGTTGCGGTGGCTCGCGAGCGGCAAGAGGCCGACGAGCACCGGAAGGCCCAGCGGCTCGACGTCATCGAGGAAGCGCGTGAGCACCGCGGGATCGTACACCGGCTGCGTCATCACGAGCTCGGCGCCCGCGACCTTCTTCTCGGCGAGTCGCGTGAGCTCGCGCGGGTAGTTGAGCGCCGCCGGCTCCGCGCCCGTCGCGAGGAGAAAGCTCGTGACGCCGCCGAGCGGTTTGCCGCCGGGATCGATGCCGTGGTTCAAGCGACGCGCGAGCTTGAGGATGCCGATCGAGTCCAAGTCGTAGACGGCCGTCGCATCGGGGAAGTCTCCCATCTTCGGCGGATCGCCGGTGATGACGACGAGGTTTCGCACGCCGAGATCGTGCGCGCCGAGCAAATGCGCGAGGGTGGCGAGGAGGTTTCGATCGCGACCGCACACGTGGAGGATGGTCTCCATTCCGCACTCGCGCTGGATGCGCACCGCCATCGCGACGTTGCTCATTCGCGCTTGCGCGCGCGCGCCGTCGGCGATGTTGATGACATCGACGCCGCCTGCCCGAAGCATTTTCGCGGCGGCGATCGCCTTCGACGGATCGAGGCCGACCGGAGGATTGACCTCGACGGAGACGACGAAGCGCTTTCCGATCTTGGCGGCGAGGCTGCTGCGCTGCGCGAACGCGACGGGTTGCGTGGCGCCCGGAAAAATCGCCGGGACTACGCCGCTCCCTTCGACGCGCCCTTCGTCGAGATCGCCTTCGGCGCCCGCTTCGCTCGCGCCGGCCATGCGCGCGGCGGCGGCGATCCGCTTGATGTGCTCGGGCGTCGTCCCGCAACAACCGCCGATCATGCGAACGCCGACGCGGAACATGCGGCGCGCGTAGACGCCGAAGTACTCCGGCGTCGAGACGTAGACCATTCGTTCGTCGATGCGTCGCGGGAGCCCGGCGTTCGGGGACGCCATCACCGGGAGGCCGGCGCCGATCATCTGCTCGACGGCCGCGAGCACGTGCATCGGACCATCGGAGCAGTTGACCCCGACGACGTCCGCGCCCCACTCGCGCACGAGACGCGCGACCTCCGCGGCGCTCGCGCCTTCCGCCATTCGCCCGCTCTCGTCGAGCGACACGGTCGCGATGACGGGAACGCGCCCCTCGGCGGCTTCG
Source organism: Deltaproteobacteria bacterium (assembly GCA_043785585.1). Lineage (GTDB taxonomy): Bacteria > Myxococcota_A > Polyangia > Polyangiales > Polyangiaceae > JBBQXV01. The sequence goes on from JAYVXB010000374.1 coordinate 15,465, forward strand.
ACCGCGGCCTCGACCGCGACGTGGAGCTCGGGCGTCTGGCGAATCGTCTCGACGACGAGCGCGTCGACGCCGCCTTCGACGAGCGCGCGCGCTTGCTCGATGAACGCCGCGCGAACTTTGACGAGGTCCGCGCTGCGCTTCGCGCCGGGCGTGAGCGACGACGGCTCGCTCGCGTCGTGCGCCTCGCCCAGGAAGTATCCGCTCGGCCCGATCGCGCCGACGACGTACGCCTGGCCAGCCGCGGCTTCGCGCGCCACGCGGACGCCCGCGAGGTTGAGCTCGCGCACGCGCGACGGAAGGCCGTACTTCTCGAGCCGAAGCGCGTTCGCACCAAAGGTGTTCGTCTCGATGATCTGCGCGCCCGCGCGGATGTAGTCCTCGTGGACTTTGCGGACGAGCTCGGGGCGCGACGCGTTGAGCTCCTCGAAGCACGCGCTGTAGAGGACGCCGCGCTCGTAGAGCTGCGTGCCCATCGCGCCGTCGACGACGAGGACGCCGGATCGGATCGCCTCGAGCAGCGGGCGCGGCGATTTTTGCGGGCCGGATGCCATCGTGTTGCGAGCGGCGTACGGCGGAAACGCTCGAAGCGCAAGCTGACGCGTGGCGCGCCGACATGCGGTAGAACCGTTGCGCCGTGCTCCACCGCGCTCCTCGCCTTTCGCTCGCTCTCTCCGCCGCGCTTCTCGCGGTCGCTTGCCAGTCGTCGCCGCCGCCGCGCCCGCTTCCGTCCGCGCGCGGGTCCGCGACGCCGCCCGTGCCGACCAACGCCACCGACGCCGAGCCTCCGCCGCCCGATCTCCTCAACGCCATCCGCGCGCGCGGTCCGCTCCACGGCGAGCCGATCAAGATCCCCGCGTCGGGCAAATACGGCGATCGCTGGGTCGTCGTGATCGGCTCGGCCGACGTCGCGCGCGCCGCGTGGATCGTCACGCCGGGCGCGGAGAAAGACGAACTGGTTCCGATCGAGAGCTGGCCGATCGGCGTGAAGGTCGTCGGGAGCGTCGTCCGGCAGTCGGTCGTCTACTTCGTCCTCGAGACGATCAAGGTGCTCGATCAGCCCGCGGGACTTCGCGCGGTTTGGTTCGATGGCTTCGGGAACCCATCGCCTTTCGTCGTCTCGGAGACGGCGTTCGCGGGCGTGCGCGACATCGCGGAGCTCGAGC
>JAYVXB010000375.1:0-5440 GCA_043785585.1 Deltaproteobacteria bacterium
GTCTCGATGTGCGGATCGATCGGCGACACGACGCCGACGAAGATCCGCTGCCCGGGCTTCAGGTGCTCGCGAAGGACCTTGAGGACGCGCTTGCGATCCTTTTCGCCCGCGACGGCGACGTAGTAGTTCGTGACGTTGAGCTGCAAGAGGCTCGGCAAGAGCTCGGCGTAGTCGACGTCGGCGCTGTGCGTCGAATCGCGATCGGCACCTGGGCACGTGTGAACGCCGATCCGCTTGCGCTCCTCCGTCGAGAACCGGAGAAGCGCGACGTTGTTGAGATCGATGAAGCTCGCGAGGAGCGTCCCGGTCGGGTCCACTTTGATCGCGAGGCGACCCTCGGTGAAGTCGAGCTGCACCGCGTGCGCGCCCATCTCGAGGCAGCGGCGCACTTCGCCGACGTGCTCCAAGAGGAGATCGTCGATGAACGTCTCGCGCGAGTACCCCGGGATTCCCTCGGCCGGATAGAGCAGGCTGAGCGCAGAGGGCGAGATCACCGCTTGCTTCAGCGGCACCTTCGCGTAGCGCTTCGCGCTCTCGAGGTACCGATCGGCGTGCAGCTTGTAGCGAAACGGCGCGAAGGTCATCCGGGGCATCCTCCGGGTGTGACCCGCCGTGAACGGGATCTTGAATCCGTCGGGCGCCATGTTCGGGAGCCCGTGCACGCAGTAGTCCCAGAAGTTGTGGTACTTGCGCTGCTCGCCGTCCGTGATGACCGGTGAGCCCGTCTCTTCGAAGCGAGCGATCGTGTCGCGGATCGCGTCGTCGAAGAGACGATCGAGCTCGGGGCCCTCGATGCTGCCACCGTTCTTGGCGACGGCATCGATCAACGAACGCGGGCGCGGGATGCTGCCGATGGGCTCCGTCGGAATCGTCATGCTCGCCTCCCGGGATTTGCGGCGCTCGACCGCCGCGAGGTCAACGAGCGGATCATAGGCGCACGTGGCGCGTGAGATCGAGCACGGCGCTCACGAGCGTCGTGGGCTCGACCGGTTTCGTCATGTGCAGATTGAACCCCGCGACCAAGGCCCGCGCGCGGTCCTCGTTTCGAGCGAAGGCGGTGAGCGCGATCGCCGGGATGCTCCGCTTCTCCTCGGACGGCAGCGTGCGAACGCTGCGAATGAGGGAGTAGCCGTCTTCGTTGGGCATCCCGATGTCGGAGATGATGACGTGCGGCGTGTAACTCTCGAGCGTCGTCATCGCATCGGCGACGCTCCCCGCGACCGCGACCTCCATTCCGCACGTCTCGAGCACGTACACGAGGAGATCGCGCGCGTCGGGCTCATCCTCGACGAGGAGGATCCGCATCCCCCTCAGCGCGGCGGGGAGCATGGAGTCGGCGGAGTCCTCTTTCGTTCCGACGGCGCGCGGCGCGTCCGACGCCGTCGCGGCGATCGGGCTGATCGGCAAACGAACCGCGAACGTCGCGCCGCGCCCCAATCCCTCGCTCTCGGCTCGAACGGATCCGCCGTGCAGCTCGACGATGTGCTTGGCGATCGAGAGCCCGATGCCGAGGCCGCCGTGCGACCGTGACGAGCTGCCGTCGGACTGCCGAAAGCTCTCGAAGACGTGCGGGAGGAAGCTCTCCGAAATGCCTTCGCCGTTGTCCTGCACCGTCAGCTCGAAGTCCGAGTCGACTCGTTGCAACCGAACGCGAATCTTCCCGGCCTTCGGCGTGAACTTCACGGCGTTCGCGAGGATGTTTCCGATGACCTGCTGGAGTCGGTCGACGTCGCCGTGAACGAGGGGTGATTCGCGATCGACATCGACCTCGAGCTGGATTCGCTTGGCGTCGATGGCCGGCCGCGCGCCTTCGATCGCCGAATCGACGATGCTGCTGAGGTCGACGCGCGACGGGTTGATGTGGAGCTTTCCGGTGACCGCGCGGCTGATGTCGAGGAGATCGCCCACGAGCTGGCTCTGCGCATGCGCGTTGCGCTCGATGACGGCAAGCGCATGCTCTCGCTTCGCGTCGGGCATCTTGCCTCCGCGCATCAGGCGCAGCCACCCGAGGATCGCGTTCAAGGGCGTGCGCAGCTCGTGCGAGATCATCGCGACGAACTCGTCTTTCGCCCTCGTCGCGGTTTCGACGCGCGTTCGCTCGGTCTGAGAGAGCGCGTACAGCCTCGCGTTGTCGATGGCGACGGCGGCTCGACGCGCGATCTCTTCCGCGAGGACGAGATCGTGCGGGCTGTAGCGGCGACCCGAATCGCTGTACGCGAGCGTGAGCGCACCGATCGTGTTCCCTTGGACGCGAAGGGGCACGACGATCCAAGACCCGACGTTGACGGCGCGCAAGAGCGCCAAGTGCGCCGGACCTTGCGCCGCCCGCTCGAAAAAGCCCGGTTCCACCTCCGGGACGTACTCGGGCTTTCCGGTTCGCACGACCTGCGCGTGACCCACCGTCGCGTCGCTCGGCAACGGAAAGTACCGGTAGATGTCGCGGAGGACGCTGACCTTCGCGGGATCGACGTGCGCGATCGGCATGTCGTCGGCCGAGTCTCCATCGAGGTGGACCGCGCACCAGTCGGCGAGTCGAGGGACGAGGAGCGCGGTGAGCCGGCTGAGCGTCGACCGGTGATCCAACGACGACGAGGACAGCAACACGCCCGCTTCCGCGAGAAACTCCAGGCTCTCTTTTTGCTCGTCGAGCTGCCGATCGCGGTACTTGACGTACTCCGTGGCCGCCTCGGCGACGCCGACGCTCAAGCACTTCGAGAGGACGTCGACCTCGTCGATGGAGAGCTCGCCGCGCGCGTCCTTGACCGCCTGAAGGATGCAGTGGCGAAGGATCCCGTGCTCGCGGATCAGCCCTTCGAGATCGTAGCCAAGCTCCCACCGCTGCTCGCCGTGAAGTCGAGCCGTCGCGCTCGTGTCGAGCGCCTCGTGACTCATGCGAACCTCGTGCACGCGCGCGATCTCGGCGGCCATCTCGTCGAGAAACATCGGGACGTGATCGACGAGCTTGGAGCGCGAGACTCCCGGTGGCGAGAGCTCCTTGCGCTGTATCTCGCTGACGAAGCGCGCGACGATGTCGTCGCGTCGAGCCCGGAGAAGGTCGGCGAGCGCGAGCGGCGTCACGCGACCCCCCGGCTCTCCCGCGGCAACTCGATGCGAAACTTCGTGCCTTGCTCCTTGGACGAAGCGACGTCGATCGTGCCGCCGTGCGCGAGCACGAGCTGCCGAACGATGTAGAGGCCGAGGCCGAGCCCTTCGCGCCCCGACGTGGTGCCGCCGCGAAACGGATCGAACAAGTGGGGCCGCACGTCCTCGGGAATCACGCCGCCGTTCTCCACCTCGACGACGAGCGGCCCGGACGCGTCACTCACGCGAAAGCTCACGTCCGTGTCGCGCGAGCCATGGCGTAGCGCGTTGCCGACGACGTTCGCCACGACTTGTCCGAGCCGCTGTTCGTCCCAAACGCCCGTCATCGAGCCCTCGTAGTCCACCGCCACCGACCGCTCGGGATAGCCGAGGCGCACCTCGTCGATCACTTTGTCGGCGAGCGTGCGAAAGTTCATCTCGCGCGGCTCGATGACGATCCCATCGCCGACGCGGGCGCGCGCGAGATCGTAGAGCTGGTCGAGCATCCCGACCATGCGATCCACGCTCGAGCGCATGCGCGCGACCGTGCGCTTCGCGCTGGGGTCGGTGATTTGGAGGTCGAGGAGCTTGGCGCCGACGACCAACGCGGAGAGCGGCGATCGCAGATCGTGGCTCACGGCCGCGACGAACGTCTCGTTGAGACGCAGCGTCTCGCGAAGCTCGTTCGCGAGACGTTCGCGCTCGAGCGTCTGCCGATGGAGCTCGACGAACGTCGTCACCTTGTGCCGAAGGAGCACGGGATCGAGCGGCTTGAAGAGAAAGTCGACGGCGCCGACCTCGTAGCCGCGGAACATGCGCCGGTGGTCGCGCGAGCCCGCCGTCAAGAAGATGATCGGCACGCAGCGCGTCCGCTCGGTTCCCCGCATGATCTCCGCGAGCTCGAACCCGTCCATCACCGGCATCTGAACGTCGAGCAGGGCCAGCCCGACGTCGTGAACGTCCAAGAGGTCGAGCGCCTCGCGTCCCGACGTGGCGGTCAAGAGCTCGAGCCCATCGCGAGCGAGGAGCGCCTTCAGGACCTCTAAGTTCTCGTCGACGTCATCGACGAGCAGAATTTTGACGTGGGGGGTAAGAGCGGTCATTCAGCACCAGGAATGGCGCGCGGCGATGACGCCGAGGGAAGGAGCGGGTGTGCGTTCATTCGCCGATACCATTCTTCCGCTGGAGGCTCCGAGCTCTGCGTCGTCCGGACGAATCAGCTCGCGAGCCGACGGTCGCACTGCAATGCTGTGGCCAACTTGCCTCGCCGATCGAGTCTTGGCGCGAATGGCAGTCGTGCAAGGAACATCGAAGAATTTGCTCCGTGTGGTTGCGACCACCACGTGCGCTTCTGACACAGCGAGGCAGCGTGCCACGCCCTCGGTTCCGTTGCGACGGCTTCCGAAGAAGCGTCTGGCCGACACGACACGAAGCGCTCGGGCCCCTCCGCGGCGAATGGCACGAGTCTTGGACCTCGCTGGGGCATGAAGACACAGCCGGGAGCAAAGATTGGGGACGGGAGTAGGAAGCGCCGAGCCGCCGGCGACCATAGGGCTGACGAATCGCATCGATCATGACGGACGCCAACGAGCACGTCGCGCAGAGCGTCGAGACCCTCGCCGGGCTGCGCGCGCGCACCGAGGACAGCGTCAGCGTCCACCAGCGTCGCATCGAGAACGTCACGACGCTGGTCGGTCAGCCGCGCTCCATCTACGTCGTGCTCGCGGTCGTTGCCACGTGGGTCGTCGCCAATCTCGTCGCACCGTCGCTGGGAATGCGCGCGTTCGATCCGCCGCCCTTCTCCTGGTTGCAAGGCGTGGTCGGACTGGCGGCGCTCGTCGTCGCGACGATGGTGCTCACGACGCAGAACCGACAGACGCGGCACGCCGAGCAACGCGCGCACCTCGACCTGCTCGTGAATCTTCTCGCCGAGCAAAAGGTGGCGAAGCTCGTCGCGCTGCTCGAAGAGCTCCGCCGCGATCTGCCTACCGTGAGAGATCGTGTCGATCCGGTCGCGGACATCATGCAGGAAGCGGTCGATCCGAACGCGGTGCTCACCGCGCTCGAGCAGACCGAAGAGCCGCGAACGGAAGCGCCCAAGTGATGCAGATCTGAAGCGCTGGCGGAATTCGCGGTTGGCGCGCACCGGCGGTTCGTCTCTAACGCGACTCGCACCCATTTTTGGGCGAGACGCCGAAATCGAAACAAGTTCTAGTGCGCGCGGCCAAGGAGAACTCCCATGCGCGCACTCGAGCTTCGTAGCTTCACCATCGCCTCGCTCTTCGCCCTCACCGCCGCGTGCAGCTCCGGCGCGGTGTCGCAATCGCCCGCGTCGACACAGGACGGCGGCACGACCACC
>JAYVXB010000376.1:0-5438 GCA_043785585.1 Deltaproteobacteria bacterium
GCGCGCGACGCGCGGAGCACGACGATCTGACCCATGATCGCCACGACCGCGAGACGCACCTCCATCTCGGTGCCTCCTCCGCGAACGCTGGCCACGAGACGCGTCAGGAGGTCCGCCATCCGACGGAAGACGCGCGAGTAGAGGATCTCGAACGCGCGCGTCGGATCTTGCTGCTCGCGCAAGATGAGCTGCGCCCACGGCGTCGACTCTTCGCGCGACAGGACGAGGGTCACCGTGTCTGCGATCCGCAGGAGCAGCTCGAGGTGCCGCTCGCGCGCCGGGCCCCGCGCGTCGTCCGCGAACGCCGCCTCGACCGCGTCGCCGACCGGGCCGACGCGCCGCTCCAGCTCGCCCGCGATGTGCTCGAACACGGCGAGGTACAGCCCCTCCTTGCCGCGAAAGTGGTAGCCGATGAGCGCCTGAGGGACTCCCGCCGCCTCGGCGATCGCGCGCGTGCTCGCGGCGTTGAACCCGTCGCGGCTGAAGGCGGCGATCGCCGCTGCGACGAGCGCCTCGCGTGTCGCATCGCCGCGGGACGGCGTTTGGGTCGTCGACGTCGCCACCACCTTCTTCTAAGTTGATCGAACGACTAAGTCAAATGAACAAATTCGATCCGGCCGGCGAAAAGCGAGTCCCTGAGGCCGTTCGTGAAGCGAATCTCACCGAGGCGTGGCGCGCGCTCGAACAATCAGGAACCCAGGCATTCGCGTGAGCTTTCGGAAACCCTCGGGGTCGACGGCGCGCAGCGCCTCGGTCGGCGCGGGCTCGTCGACGCGCTCGATGAGGAACCCAGCGGCCACGAGCGGAGCGAGGAGCGCGCCGAGCGGACGGTGATAGGAGCGGACGACGCCGAGCCAGCCCCAGGAGTCCTCGACGATCTCCGTTCGCGTGTATCCGCCGCGCCGCACGCGCTTGAGATCGTAGAACGGGTGGTGCGTCGAGAACACCACGTGGCCGCCGGGCCGGAGCACGCGCGCCCACTCGGCGAAGAGAGCGGCGAGATCGTGGACGTAGTGAACGGCGAGCGACGAGACGACGAGATCGAGCGAGGCTGCGGCTACCAGGGAGCCGAGGTCCGCCATGTCGACGGCGTGCACCGCGGCGCGCGCTCCGAGCCGCGCGCTCGCGATGTCGGCCATGCGTTGGCTTACGTCGACGGCGAGGACGCGTGCGCCATGCGACGCGAGCCAGTCGGCATAAAAGCCGGGGCCGCAGCCCGCGTCCAAGACGTCGCGGTCCTTCACTGGCGGGAGAGCGGCGAGCATGCCGGGGCGCTCGTAGTGCGCGTTCCACGGACGCGAGTCGACGCCTGCCGCATAGGCTTCGGCCAGCGAGTCGTAGTCGGTGACGGGCGCGTCGGACATCGTCGCGAGCTAGCACGATTGCACCGGCATGCGCACGCGGCCGGGCGTGACCGCGCGCCGCTCGCGTGCGAAGTGCGTTCCGGCGTAACATCCGAGCGCGGCTCGGCGTACCCCCATCAGTGAGGCGACCACGGAAGAAGCGCTGATGGCGGCGTACGCGGCAGGTGACGACGGGGCGTTCGCGAAGTTGTTCGCGGACCTCGCCCCGCGCGTCCACGCGTTCTTTCGCCGCTCGTTCAGCGATCCCGCGACCGCTGACGATCTTATGCAGACGACGTTCCTCAAGCTCCACCGCGCACGCGCCTCGTACCGGGCGGATCTTCCGCTGAGGCCGTGGGTCTTCACGATCGCCGCCGGCGTGCGGCGCGACGAGCTGCGGCGTCGGTATCGCCTTCCGCCCCACGTCACCGAAGACGGTTGGGAGAAGGCCGAAGCGACGATGGCGCGCGACGAGGCATCGTCCGAGCGCGCCGCGGAGGGCGCCGACGAGACGGCAGACGCGGTGCGCGCGGCGATCGCTCGCCTCCCGGAATCGCAGCGCGTCGTTCTTCATCTCCATCGCTACGAGGAGATGACGTTCGATCAGATCGCTTCCGTGCTCGCGACGACGCCCGGCGCCGTGCGTGTTCGCGCATCGCGCGCGTACGAGCGACTCCGCGAAGAGTTGAGCTCTCGGCTCGGACGAGGAGGAGAACCGTGAGCGCTCACTTCGCACGAGACGCAGCGCTCCTCGCTGCGCTGCCGGTGAACGATCCCGAGGTGGTCGCGGCGATGACTCACGCGCGCGGATGCGCGGAGTGTGCGCGCGCGCTCGACGAAGGGCGACGTCTCATGGCGTTGCTCGATGCCGCGCCGCCGCCGCCGCCGCCTTCGAAGGAGGCACTCGCGCGAACGGCCGCGGCGATCGCGACAGAGATCGCCGCGGAGAGCGCGCACGCGCGCGCGCCGTCGAACGCCGGGATCCTGATTCCGGTCGCCGCCGTCGTCGTCGCGTGGGCGCTCGAGCTCGCGATCGCCAAGCGGCTCGCGAGCGACTCGACCGACATCGCGGTGTCCGTCGCGTTGGCGGCCTTCGCAGCGGCGCTTGCGCTCGCGAGCATGAAGCGGCCGCGCGTAGCGCTCGTCGTCGCCGTCGCGGCGTCGGCGGGCATGGCGCTCGCGATGGGAACGGCGGTGGGGCTCGAGGTGAAGATCGGCGTGAAGTGCACGCTGCTCGAGCTCGTCGCCGGTGCGATCCCGTGGTGCGCTTCCTACGTGGTCGCGCGACGATCGAAGACGATGTTCGATCCGGCTCGCGCCGCGGGGCTCGCGGCCGCGGGAGCCCTCGCGGGGCACGCCGCTCTTCACCTCGCGTGCTCCGTCGCTCACGCGGACGCGCACTTGCTCGTCTTCCACCTCGGCGGCGTCGTCATTGCGCCGGCGCTCGCGTGGGTGGGCGCGCGGGCGCTCGGGCCGCGTACGTCCGCGTGAATGCTCAGCGGAGTCGACACGGGACGCCGCGCGCGACGAGATCGCGCTCGGCTCGCCCGACGTCGTCCTCGGTCACACCCGCAGGAAGGGATCGCAACATGCCCGCTCGGCGAGCGACCGCACAAAGAGTTGCCGGGTCCGGTGTTTCAACGACGACGCGGTCGTCGACCGTGCGATGAACGAGGAGCACCGTCGGACGGGCGCGCGGCGCCGCCGACGTGCCTTGGTGAACGACGCGAACGTCGTGGTCGTACAGCCGTACATGCGCCTCGGGCTCGCAGGATGTGGCTACTGCGAACCTCGTCCACTCGTAGTCGGCGAGCTCCTCGATCCAAGGCGCGAGCACGCCGTCGTGGGCTCGTCGGTCAGCAAGGAAATCCGCGAACGGCTCTCCGAATCGATTCGGCTCCCAGTGCGTCGACCGATGCGACGCGAGGTACGCGATCTCGATGTCGTTCCACGCATCACGTCCGCACGCAGCACGGGTCACGGGGAAGAGCTGCCGCAGGACGCTCGCGACGTCGCGCCGCGCGAGCACGGCGTAGAACGCGAGACGGTCGGTTCCCGAGGGCGAAGGCCCGAGCCGCGCCTCCGCGTCGCGCGCGCCGAGTTGGCCGGCAAGGAACGGCGTCATCGTCTCGAAGAAGTCCGTGAGCATCATCCCATCACTCCGCGGCCCGCTCTCGTTCGCGTTCGCGGAGCGTAGACGCGACGATCTCCCGAGCGCGATCGGCCTCATCGAGGACGCGGTCGAGCGAGGGGATGTCCGTGTCCCATTCGAGGAGCACGGGGACGTCGCCGACGCGCGCGACCGCCTCGCGAAGGAGCTCCCATACACCCGGCGCGACCGCGGCCCCGTGCGTGTCGAGCAGCAGGTCTCCTTCGCGAACGTGACCGGCGATGTGGATCTCCTTCGTGCGCGCGAGCGGCAGCTCGAGGAGCACGTCCAGCGGTTCGCGTCCGTGGTTCATCGCGTTGACGTAGACGTTGTTCACGTCGAGGAGGAGACCGCAGTCGGCCTCGTCGAGCACGGCGCTGACGAAGTCGCCTTCGCTCATCGTGCTGCCCGGCATCGTCGCGTAGTACGTGATGTTCTCGAGGACGAGCGGGCGGCCCACGCGATCGGCCGCTCGTCTCGCGCGTTCGGCGCACCAACGTACCGCCTCGTCGCTGAACGGCAGCGGGAGAAGATCGTGCAGCTCGACCCCGCCCACGGACGAGTAGCAGAGGTGGTCGCTGAAGGACCCGATCGCGAGATCGTCGAGCAACGTCCGAAGGCCCCGCGTGTACGCGACGGAAATTGGATCCGGACCGCCGATGGAAAGCGCGACGCCGTGCGAGGCCAACGGCCATCGCGCGGCGCACGCTTCGATCGCGGTGCGCGCACGCCCGCCGACGTCGATGAAGTTCTCGGGCACGAGCTCGAGCCAATCGATGCGGCGCTCGGTCCGGAGGATCGCGTCGTAGAGCGGCCTCCGCAATCCGATGCCGACTCCTCGCGGGACGGCGCGCACGATTTCCTCAGCCGCGCCCCGCGTCGGTTGCGGGGCAGCCCGCCTCCTTCGCGGGACAACCCGCCTCCGCGGGACAGCCCGCCTCCTTCGCCGGGCATCCGGCCTCTTTCATCGCCGGGCATCCGGCTTCATGCACCACGGGACACCCTGCTTCGTGCATCGCAGGGCAGCCCGCTTGCGCGCCGCTGTCGCCCGCCGTGCTGCTCGTCGACGAGCAACCCGAGACCGTCAAGCACGCTCCGACCACGATCGCTTCGACCACTGCTTCCATCCCTCTACGCATGATCTCCTCCTTCATCGATGCGGCGCCGAATCGGCGACGCAGTCATTTCGGCACTCCGATTCCGCACGCCGCGAACGCCGCGGCGAACGCCCTGCGTCCTTCGTCGTCGAGTCGCTCGAAGATCGCGCGCCGCGAGTCGCAGACTCGGTGCGCGTGAGGATCGCCCACGGCGACGGCGCGCGCGATGTCGAGGCGCGCGATCGGCACCCGCCCCGCTGCGCACCGAGCGCGCTGCGCCCCAGCCTCGCCGTCGACGAGCGCGGGCGCATCGCCGCACGTCACTCCCACGTGAGGATCTCCGACGTTCGGATCGTGGGCGCCGTAACTCTCGAGCGGCGCCTGGTCCTCGAGCACGCGCTCGATCTGAAAGAGACCGCTCGCGTCGGTCTGGCCGTTGACGAGACCGTGTTCGCCGCCGACGCTGTTCGCAGGCCGCGCGTGAGCGTGGCACTTGGCGCAGTCGTTCTGGCTCGCGATCCGCGCAGCGGCGCGATCGCCGGCGGGCCCGTGCGCGTCGCGACGCACGAGAGCCACGAGCGCCGACGTCGCGTCACGCTGCTCGGCGGGATCGCCGCGGCGCCACTCCACGCCGACGAGCCCGCCGTCGCTCGGCCGCAGCACGAAGAATCGTTCGACGCCTCCAGGATCGAACCGCGTGCCGCGCACGTCGGCGAGGGCACCGTCGATCGACTCGAGGCGTACCGCGACCGTCTGCGCGGGGGACGCGACGGTGTAACGGGTCTGATCGCTGAGCCACTGCGTCGTCAATCGACCGCCGTAGGGAAGCCTCATCCAAACGCGGACGCC
>JAYVXB010000377.1:0-5431 GCA_043785585.1 Deltaproteobacteria bacterium
TGCTTCTCGCCTTCTTCGTCGATGCCGAGCGCGATGACGACGAGATGCAGTCCGTCGGGATGACGGTTCTTCTCGCAGGGTGCTGACTCGACTCGAACCGCGTCCGCTTTGTTCATCAGCGAACGATTCGTTCGTCGAGTGCGAACGGTGCGGATCCATCGCGGCGAGGCTGACGCCTCCGCAACGCAGCACGCACGACGTGGAACGAGATCGCCGACAGCAAGGTCGCGCGCCAGGCGACCGCCTGCGCCCGTCACGCCCACTGGATGCGATAGCTCACGGACTCCGCGGCGCGCGCGTCCGGGGATTGACGCATCCACGTGCGCGTGCAAAAACGATCGAGCACCGCCATCGCCAAGCCGCCGAGCGCGTGCCGAAAGAACTCGCTCTCGGCGAGTGGGATGCCGACAACATCGATGTGCGCGTCCTTTGGCCCGGCTTTCGCGATGGTGACAGCACCGCCGTTGAACGCACGCAGCCAAAAGCGTTGGAGCAGCGCCAACACCGTCCACGGCGTCGTCCCCCATGCGCGTGCCATACGCGTGACGGTGCCGAGGAGTGTCCCCTCCACACGTGACGCCGTGTTGCGTCCAATGGCCACGATGGAACGCTGAGACAGCGCGAGAGCGTCGCATGCCGCGTAGTGCGCTTTCGCGAGCTCGATTGGCAGCCACGTTCCGACAACCGAGCGCATCACCTGGTCGTGAAGCTCACGCGGCAACGCTTGGCGATACGCCTCTTCGTGACCGGCTTCCTTGACCGACGCGAACGACGAGAGAAGCACCGTGCTGCGCACCTGGGTCGCGACGACGATGTCCGCGGGGGCCGCGAGGATGGTCTCGAGCTCCGCCCCGGAAGACGCGCGACGCACGGGCGAACGCAATCGCGAAACACGTTTGACCGGCAGAGGGGTCGACGCCGTCAAGACGACGGTGGCCGCGTCATCGTGCGCACCATCGCGCGCCCGAGTGGGCGATGCACGGTTTGCCGGCACGGCCACGGACGATGGCGAGCTGCGCATTCGCAACACTTCGCGCACCTTCTCGCGGCGCCTCGCGAGGAATTCCATGCACGTGCGCTGAACGTACGCGGCCACGCATTCCCGACCCACGAGACGACTGCCGAGCGCTTCGACGATCCGCCCACGCAGCTCGTGGGCCGTCGAGACTCGCGCCGACGGATCACGTACGAGCGCGCTTGCGATGGCAGCGTCCAGCGCGAGCGGCACGTCGGGCAAGACGCTGCGCAACGCTGGCAACGCAGCAGCGTCGTCGATCGCCATCGCGTCCTCGTCGGTCGCGAAGAGCCGGCGCGACGCAAATGCTTCCCACGCGACGACGCCTGCGGCCCAGACGTCCGCACGCCGGTCGATGGCACGCCCCCTCAGTTGCTCGGGCGCCGCGTAGCGCACCTTCCCTTTGAAGACGCCCGTCCGCGTCACCCCCTTTCGTCCGACGAGCTTCGCGATGCCGAAGTCGGCGAGCCGTGCGATGCCGTCCACACCCACGATGACGTTGTGCGGCGAAAAATCGCGGTGAACGAGATCGAGCGGCGCGCCCTCGCTGGTTCGCGCCTCGTGCGCCGCGTGAAGTCCCTCGAGCGCGTCGACGACGATGCGCGCGGCGACCTCGAACGGTACGCTGTCTCCAGCCCGTTCCTCACGCGCCATGAGGCCCGCGAGCGTGTCCCCCTCGACGTATTCCATCACCAGGTAAACACCGAAAAGGTCGTCACCCGCATCGAGGACGGACACGATGTTCACGTGACGAAGGTTCGACGCGAGCAGCGCTTCGTCGAGGACATCGGTCGCGGAGTCGGGCTCGTCGAGCAAGTGCGGGTGCGTCAGCTTGAGCGCCACCTCCCGCTCGAACCCGCGTGCGCCGTGGAGACGCGCCAGAAAGACGGTCGCCGCGCCGCCGCTGCCGATCGGCACGAGAAGCTCGTAGCGGCCGATCGCATCCGGGTGCGGCCAGGACGCCGGCTCGCCAGATTTTCGCTCGGTTGCCATCTACCCGTCCGATGATACCGGCTTTCGTCAGCGGCGGTTCCTCTGTGAAGCGCCCTGGGACGGTCGCGGTCGGTGTTGTTGTTCGCCGCGCTCTCCACGCGCGCACCGGGTGCATCAGAGGGCGCGCGGCCGGATCGGTTTCGTCGTGGTAGTTTCGCTCGCATGGAGGGTTCCCACGATGCCGACGAGCCCACATCGACGATAGTCGTCACGTGTGACACGGATGCTGATGCTGCGTTCGATGTCGAGGTGGCGTCCGGCGCGGATACGGGCGCTCGGGCGGCGATCGACTCGCATGCGTCTGCGCTTCTCGTCGGAACGAGCACGACGTGCGGGCTGCGGTTGAAGGATCCGGCCGTGTCGCGACGTCACGCGTCCCTGGAATCTCATGGCGGGCATCTCGTCGTACGGGATCTCGCATCGCGTAACGGAACGTTCTGCGGCGGCGTGCGCATCGGCGAGGCATTCCTTCGCGGTGGCGAAACGCTGCGCCTCGGCGACACTGAGCTTCGCGTAAGCGTGCGCACGACGGGGCAATCCAAACGCGCCGTGTCTGTGCCGCGTCTCTCGGGCGTCAATCGCTTCGGCTACGCGGTTGGCGCGAGCGTCGCGATGCGACGTCTTTTCCCACTCTTCGAGCGCCTCGCGGCATCTGATGTCAGCGTCGTCATTGAAGGCGAGACAGGAACGGGTAAGGAGGTCCTCGCTCGCTCACTTCACGAGGAGGGCCCGCGGGCGAAGCATCCCTTCGTCGTGTTCGATTGCACGGCGGTTGCCGCCTCGCTCCTCGAAGCGGAGCTCTTCGGTCACGTACGTGGCGCGTTCACCGGCGCGGTCGCCTCCCGTAGAGGAGTCTTCGAACAGGCGCACGGCGGCACGTTGTTTCTCGACGAGATCGGTGATCTCGAGCTCGCGATGCAGCCCAAGCTGCTCCGCGCGATCGAACGTCGCGAGGTGAGGCCCGTCGGGAGCGAGAGGGTTCTCCCCATCGACGTGCGTCTTGTGGCTGCGACGCGGCGCGATCTCGACCGCGAGGTCGAGCACGGAAGATTTCGCGACGATCTATTTCATCGACTCGCGGTCACCCGCGTCTCGCTGCCGCCGCTTCGCGAGCGCGTTGGCGACGTCGTTCTGCTCGCGAAGTGGTTCTGGCGAGAGCTCGGCGGCGCAGGCGCGCCGAGCGAGACGCTTCTCGCGCGGTGGGAGAGTGCGCCGTGGACGGGCAACGTGCGCGAGCTCCGCAACGCCGTCGCGCGCCAGCTTGCGCTCGGAGACGCGGACGATGCGGCACGAGCCTCCGTAGCCGCGCCGTCGTCGCAGGACTTCTTCGCGTCGGTACTCGCTTCGCGGCTGCCGCTCGCCGATGCGCGGCAGCGCGTCGTTGACGAGCTGGAGCGCCGGTACCTCACGCAGGTGCTGGCGGAGAACGGTGGAAGCGTCACGCGCGCCGCGGAAGCATCGAAGATCGCCCGACGCCACTTCCATCGACTTCGCGCGAAGTCGACGCAGAAGTGACCTCGCGAGTATCTACAGGTTCGCGACGAGTCGAGTGGCCGATTCGTACGTGAACGAGTTGGGCGTGCGAACGGACGGCACCGTACGCTGGTGGCTGGACGGTACGCTGCAAGGCGATTACACGGACATGGTGAACTATGGGCCGGGGCCATTCGTCGGTTGGACCTGGACGCAAACGTGGTACGGCCCGGACTGTGGCGGACCCAACAATCTGGGACCGGGAGGAACCACGTGCTTGCCCGGTATTGCGCCGGTGAACACCAAAGATTGGTATTGGTGGATGGACCATCTTCGCATCAGCACACGCTGACCGCACATGGACGCCGCCGCATCACCGACCCGCGACTACCGGTCGACGTCGCAACTGTCGGTGCCGCACTGCGTCCTTCCGCAGTCGTTGCATTGGAAGGCCACAGTCGCGCGGTGACGCACAGGAAAGGCAATCGATCGAACCACCGCGACTCCAAATGAACAGCCGCACTCGTCGCAGCACGGCGTGAGGTCGTAGAGGAGCGGATAGGCGGGCAGAAAATCGACCTCGGTTTGCGCGTCGTCCGGGCCCTCTTCCCAGAGGTTTTCAAAGACAAACTGACGATGCCGATGGGGCATGTTCATCACCGACGTGGGGAAGGTGCGTTCCGTCCGCCGCTCGAGCGCGGCCGCCTGCACCTAGGGAGGTACTTCGATCAGATCAGTGGCAGCATGAATTGCTCGCCCAAATGGCTTTTGGTGCGTAGATGACGAGGTTGCCGTCGCTCTGCATGACCAATGTGGCCCCGGAGGCGCTCGAGTTGGAGCTCCAGCGCACCCCTCCAGTCAGCCCTTCAACAGTCAGCCTCCCATCGACAAAGTTGGCGATGTTGGCATTCGTTCCCCGAGTCCCACTCGCCCAAAGCGCCAGCGTCCCTTGGTAGAGAACGAGATTGCCGTCGCTCTGCATCACCAGCGTGAACCGTTTGTCGCAACTCGTTAGGGACTCGCCCACTCGGAGCGTGGCCCCGCTTGTGAGTTCGCAGCCCGCCGGTGACGGTGACGGTGGTGGTGGTTGTGGTGGTGCTGAACCGGGCCGCGTGAGCGTCAAGGTGTAAGCGTCGTTCGAAGAACCGTTGAGCAATACGTCTACTGCTCCTCCGCTGACGGCGTAGTCCGCGTCGATCAGAGGGAGAGGCGCGGCCAACGGGTTCGCATAGGTCAAAGGAATGCGCTTCGCGACAACGTGCACCTTGTCGCCGCTGACGAGATACGGCGCCGAAGCTTGAATATTCTTGATATGCGTCGCTATCGTGGGCACGCCGCTGACCCCCGGGTTGACCCTGCCGACGAGGATTTGTGCCGCCTGCGTCGCTGCATTCCTTCCTGCGATCGCGTCGGCGTGTGCCGACGGCGTGACCCCTACCAACGTGCCGGTGATGTCGGCATAGCTCTTGTAAACCCACCAATGCCCACGGGGCTTCTTGTCGGTCTGCGTGAGGAGTCCGTCAAGAGAGATGTTCTCGCAATTGCTGACTCCGTTGCCGTCGTCCCAACAAGCGTGAGCGGCGCTTTCCACACCCGATCTTTGCATGGACGCCAAGTAGCCCAACGTAACGCCAGGAGAACGCTGGGAGGCATTGACGAGATATTCATTGATGGAAATTCGCGGGATGGAAATGCCATTCGCGGTCATGAATCGACGGATGTCGGCCACGTCTTGCGTCAATCTAGTGGGCGTCTCGAACTCGTGCCAAGACAGTACGTTTGGAAGCACGTTGTTGGCCTTGGCATAGAGCAAAAAGCTCTTGAGCGCGGGCCCATAAGAGCCGAAGCTCGGGCCCACGATGGTTGCGCTAGGCTCGATCGAGCGGACATGGTTGTAGGTTCGCCGCCACGTCTCTCTAAACTGATCCGTGCTGGGCGCCCAGAAGTGCT
>JAYVXB010000378.1:0-5428 GCA_043785585.1 Deltaproteobacteria bacterium
ACTCCATAGTGCACGTGCCGCGCTTCGTCGGTGATCACGTACTTGAGGATGTCGCGGAGCAGCGGCTCCTTCGTCACTTGCCGAATCGTCCCGAAGGCACCGAGCGCGAGCCCTTCGATCATGATCTGCATCCCGAGAAACTTCAGATCCCACCGCGAGTCGGACATGATCGCGTCGACGACGACGTAGAGGTTGTCGTTGATGTCGTAGAGCTTCTCGAGCTTCTTCGACAGGTAGCCGTGGAAGACCTCGACGTGTCGTCCTTCGTCGACGACCTGGGTGCTCCCAAAGAGCTTCGCGTCGAGCCACGGCACGGCCTCCGTCACCTGCGCTGCTGCGAAGAGCGCGCCCTGCTCACCGTGGAGGAACTGGCTCAGCATCCACGCGAGGAGCGCGTGCTTCTGCGTCGACTTCTCGCGCTCGCTCAGCTTCGTCCAGATCGGCAGCTTGGAAACGGGGAGCCAGCTCTCGGGGAGCAGCGGGACGCTCGTGTCGAACGGATCGACGTTCGTCGTCCAGTCGACGTCCGTCGAAGCGTTCCACTGAGAGACCTTTGCTGCCTCGTACAGCTTTGCCAGCTCGGGGAACGCGCGATCGTATTTGAAATCGAACCGCGCGCCGTACGCGACCGGCATCGTCAGCGCGCCGACGCCCTTGCCCCGCTGTTGCACGAGCCCGCGGTACGCGGGTCCCAGCAACGACTTCACGACGCGGACGTTGCCGCTCACCATCGCGTCGCGCAACGCCGATTTGTTCGCGACGACGTTCCTCAGTCCTCGTGCAAAACGCATCTCCCGTCAGAGTACCCGCAAGATCGTGCGCGTGCCGTATGCTCGGGTCGTGGAGTCGAAGCTCTCCCGCGAACAGCTCCTCGCGCTGCTCGAAGAGCGCATACGCGATCCCGGTGTCGCCACCGAGCAAGACCGCGTCATTTGGGAGGTGCACGGCGTCTCGCGCGCGGTTCTCGTGATCGACTTGTCGGGCTTCACACGCCTCACACGCGCGCACGGCATCCTTCAGTTTCTCACCGTGTACCGCCGCGCGTGCATGATCGCGCTCCCGACGATCCGAGCGAACGCTGGGCGCCTCATCAAGTGCGAGGCGGACAACGTGCTCGCGACGTTCGCGAGGCCGGCGGAGGCGCTCGCGGCGGCGAGGGAGATCATGGATCGCACGTCAGCGCTCGACACGTCGCTCGATCGTGACGATCAGGTCGTCGTGTGCATGGCGATCGGCTTCGGAAATTTCCTCGAGCTCCGCGACGACATTTACGGCGACGAGGTCAACATCACGTTCAAGCTCGGCGAGGACATCGCGCGCGGCCGCGAGATTTTGATGACCGAGGGGGCACATGCCCAGCTCACGGCGAGCGGCGACGGCGTCGCGTGCGACGAGCGCGGCGTCGACGTCGGCGGGGTTCGCGTCAGGTATTTCGGCGTTGTGCGAGGGGCAAGTACATCGTGAACGTCGTCCCCGCGGCGAGAACGGTCGTCACGTCGACACGACCGCCGGCGTGATCGACCGCGGCGCGGACCATCGTCAGCCCGAGGCCCGTCCCTTCGCCGTCCGGCTTCGTCGTGAAGAACGCATCGAAGACGTGCGGCAACGTCTTCGGATCGATTCCAGATCCGCCATCGGCGATTGAGACGAGCGCCCACGCACCCGGCGCGAGGTCGCCGTGCGCTTCGCGCTCTTCCTCGGCGAGCGCCCTCGATCGGACGTGGATCGTGCCGCCGTCGGGCATCGCGTCGCGCGCGTTGACGACGAGGTTCAAGATCGCTTGCTCGACCTGGCTGCGGTCGGCGACCACGCCCAACGTTCCCGGCTCGAGGTCGATCTCGATCCGCAGCTCGCCGCCCACCAGGCGACGGAGCATCTTGGTCATGGTGTGAACGACCTGGTTCAGATCGAAGGCGGTCGTCGTCACTTCTTGCTGTCGCGCAAGCCGCACGAGCGGCCGCGTGAGCTCGAGGCCGCGTTCCGCGATGCTCCGGATGTCCGCCGCAAAGCCCGCGGCGTCCGCGCGGTCGACGTTCTGCAGAAATGCGTCGACCGATCCGAGGATCGCCGTCAACACGTTGTTGAAATCGTGCGCCGCGCCGGCAGCAAGGCGGCCCACCGACTCCATTTTTTGCGCCTGGCGCTTGCACGTGTCGGCGTCCCAGGCGTCGCCCATCTCGTCGCGAGGCTGGAGCATTTCCCTCGAGCGCGACACTGGCCGCGGGGACAGGTCGGCTTACCCGAGTAGACGGAACAGATCGAAGCGCGACTCCGCGCCGAGCTTCTCGAGCACGTTCGTCTGATGAAACTTCGCGGTGCTGTGCGAGATGCGGAGCGCCGCCGCGATGTCGCGTGCCGATCGACCGAGCAGCATCAGCTCGAGCACCTGGCGCTCGCGCGCGGTCAGCGACGCAGACTCTGCGAGCGACTCGACGCGCGCGTCGAGGAGATCGTTGAGGAGCTGCTCGTCGAGGCGGTACGTGTGCACGCGCACGGTATCCGCGTCGATGCGCCGCGCCGCGATCAGCTCGAGCGCGCGCGGCGCCGTGGGCGAACGCGCGATCCCGACGCAGGTGCGTCGCGACGCCGCCGCGCGTTCGATCGTCGGCGCCGCGCACGACAGCGCGTGCCCTGCGACCAGCCGCGCGTGCGACGGCGGACCGACCGAATCGTCGTCTTGCATGTCGCTGGAGGTCGACCAAACGCGCTTCACGTGGCTCGGATCGCGCGTCGAAACGTCGAACACGTTGTCGCATACGGACGTCTCCGCGCTGGGGCCGGCCGACGGCGGTGACGATGAAGGTGGCTTGCTGCGTTTCACTGAAAGGGGAGCGCCGGCCGAGAAGAAAGATCGCAGCTCGGGATCGGCGAACTTCGAGAACGTAGAGGGATGTGAGCGCGGGAAGTACTGGCTTCGCGGACAGGATGACGCTGGATGTGTCGTGGCGCGAGCTCAGCGGGCGATCGTTCTGCATTGCCTACGCGCACGCACACGCGCGCGCTCAGTCGCGGTAGATGCCGGCCGGCTTCGTGAGCTTGCATGCCGCGACGGCGATCCCGATCGCGGCGTCGAGCGTCGGCGGGTCGAGACCGGCGTCGTCCCACGTGAACGCGAACGCGCCGTCGTCGTAGCGCGACTCGCCGCGCGGGCCGAACGCTTCGAGCGCTCTTCGCAGCTCCGCGGACAAGACCTGCTTCGCGACGGACCGGCTCGACGCATCGACGAAGAAGCGCGAGTCGAACGTCAGATCGCCGACGCGAACAGCGGTGGAGGCATCCTCGTGCCGCGGGCGCGCGGTCACCCACCCCGCGATGGGCACGGCGGCGCGCGCTTCGGCTCGCCATGCGGACGTGGGGCCGCCGTGCGAAGGGACGAACGTCAACGAGACGCGCACCGCGACGTCGCCGACGACCGCTTCGAAGGACATCGCGTCGCCGAAGAAACGGTAGCCGCGCTCGAGCGCGTACCCCTCGAGAGAGTGCACGGTCGGCCCGTGCGCGAAGAAGCCGAGCCTCCACGCGAGGCTCGCGGCAGCCATCGCGACGAAGAGGAGTCCACCCAACAGCACTCACCAACGCTACTTTCGATGTCACGAAATCGCGAGGTCGCGCGATAGTCGGGTGTGCGGCTCGTCGTCACGGTCATGCTCGCGTCGTGCACGTTCGCGTGCGCGCGGCCGACGCGCACGACCGGAGCGGCATCGAGCTCCGCGGCGCCGTCGTCTTTCGCGTCTCTTTCGACATCGAGCTCCGTCGCGAGCTCTGTCGATGCAGGCGACGCGGCGCCGACGCAGATCGATCCGGACGGCGACGACGATCCCGTCGAGCCCGCGCCGGGCGTGCTCCCCGCCTCCGCGCACTTCGAGCTCGTGGGCAAAGCGCCGCTCGCGTTGAAGCGCATCTGCGATCTCACCGTCCTCGGCGACGCGCTCTACGCCGCACACGCGATCCAACCGCTCGGTGTCGACGGCGCGACGATCACTCGCTACCAGCCCGACGATGCGAAGCGTCCGTTCACGGTCGCGTTCGATTGGAATCGCTTCGGCGAGCCGACGACGGGCGGTGGCGCGGGGCAAGGCTTCTTGCGCGTGCACGCGATCCGCGGACGCCTCTTCGTCCCCGATGCGGATCCGCCGTACGCGGGATTCGGGATCTCGGAGCACGGCACCGAGGGCTTCGTCTTCGTCTCGGATGCGCGCGGCGTGTTCGCGCCTCCGCGCGCGCCGGCGCATCGTCCGCCGGGACCGCCGCTCGACGGCGGCGCAGGTGCGGGCATTCTACCGCGCGCGTACCACGTCCTCGACGCGATCGAGTTTCGCGGGCGACTCTACGCATCGACCGGGAGCGTCCCTCCGAAAGAGCGCGCGTGGAACGGACCGTCGCCAGGCGCGCTCCACGTCGCGAGCGCCGACCTGTCGCGATGGACGTACGAGGTCGACTATCCCCATCCGTGGGAGCGCGGCGTGTGGAGGCTCGGGTTTCTCGTCCGCTTCAAGGACCGGCTCTACGCGGGGATCCAGGACTACGACGGGCGCGATCCGCACGACTACGTGTACTTTGCACCTTCCTTCGGAACGGCCACGATCGGCCACGACGACGCGCACCCGGTCAGCGTCTCCTCGACGAACGGCACGCTCACGCTGCGCTGGTACGCCGATCGCGGGCGGCTCTTCTGGATCGCGTGGCACCGCGGCGTCGGCGTCGTCTTGCGCGTGAGCGACGACGGCGATCACTGGCGCGAAGTCCTACTCCCCGCGACCGCCGGCGCGCCGACCGACGTTGTGAGGTTTCGCGATGCGCTGGTGGTCCTGACCGAGCGCGCGCTCGTGCGACTCGACGGAGAGCGCGCGACCGTCGTCGCGTCGATCGACGGCGCGAAGTCCCCCTTCGTCGTGGACGATGCGTTTTGTGCGGCCCCGCTCGCCGTCTACCGCGGCGATCTCTACGCGGGCGGCCAGCGCGACGGCTCGCTTTTCCGGCTCGCGCCTTGATGCGGAGGGGCCGCGGTACTACATCCCAATCGCCCAATCTTCCCCTCGCGAGGTGCCCGCGCATGTTCGCACGGGCGCACCGCTCACTCACGATTCGCGCAGGAGGCCCGTCATGCCCAACAGCTTTGGCAGCAAGTCGACCTTGAAGGTCGGTTCCGCGGAGTACGAGATCTTCCAACTCTCCGCGGTCGAGAAGACGCACGCCGCCGCCGCGCGCCTCCCTTACTCGCTGAAGATCCTCCTCGAGAATCTGCTCCGCACCGAAGACGGCCTCGCCGTTCGCGCCGACGACATCGATGCGCTCGCGAAGCTCGACGTGAAAGCCCAGCCCACGAAAGAGATCGCGTTCACTCCGGCGCGCGTCCTCCTCCAGGATTTCACCGGCGTCCCGGCCGTCGTCGATCTCGCCGCGATGCGCGACGCGATGAAGCGAATGG
>JAYVXB010000379.1:0-16505 GCA_043785585.1 Deltaproteobacteria bacterium
GCGCGCGGGATCGCGTCGCTTTGGATCGGCGGCGGCGAGCCGACGCTGCGCGAGGATCTCTTCGCGCTCGTGAAGACGGCGCGGTCGCTCGGGTACGCGCGCGTGCTCGTGCAGACGAACGGGATGCGCTTGGCGTACGCGGCGTATGCAGACGCGCTCGTCGCGGCGGGCGTCACCGACGTGAGCGTCAACGTGAAGAGCCATCGCGCCGACACGCACGATCGACTGAGCCGCGCCGACGGATGCCACGCGCTCCTCGTCGAAGCTCTCCGCGGTCTCGCGGCGCGGAGCGTGAGGGTGACCGCGGACGTCTTGCTGGCGCGATCCACGATCGTGGACCTCGCGGAGATCGTGCCGTTCTACGCGTCGCTCGGCGTGAAGCGGTTCGTTCTATGGCTCTTGTCCGCGGCCGACGTGGACGAGCGCGACGTCGCCGACGAAGTCCCGCGGATCGCCGATCTGATCCCGTACCTCGCGCGCGCCGCCGAAGCCGCGCGCGCCGCCGACGTCGAGCTCGTCAGCTTGCATACTCCGCGGTGCACGCTTCCGCCGAAGCTGCGTCCGCTCTTCGAGCCCGCGTCGTCGCTCGATCTCGTCGTCGTCGGCCCTGACGCGCGCGCGTTCCCGCTCGAAGAGTCGCCGTTCGAAGGCGGAGCGTACGTCGCGGCGTGCGCGACGTGCAGCGAACGATCGCGATGCGGAGGGCCGCGCGCGGACTACCTTCGCATCCACGGAGACCGTGAATTTACGGCGATCGAGCGGCCCGTCGCCGGCAACGCGGTAGGATCGACGAGCGGATGAAGGCGCTCATCAAAGTCGGCTACGGGTGCAACAACCACTGCACCTTCTGCCACACCCTCGACGTCCGCCACATCGACGGCGACTCCGACGAGGTCGAGAAGAAGATCGATCGCGCGGCGCGACTCGGCCACTCGATGGTGTGCCTCTCGGGCGGCGAGGTCACGATGCGCAAGGAGCTCCTCCGCTGGGCGGCGCGATCGGCCGCGCGCGGGATGGACTTCGGGCTCGTCACGAACGGACGCATGCTCGCGTACGAAGAGCTCGTCACGAAGCTCCTGAAGCATCGCCTCCGCTACGTGTACATGTCGCTGCACGGCGGCACGGCCAAGGTGCACAACTCGCTCGTGCGCGCGGACGCCTTCGACCAGACGTTCGCGGCGGTGAAGAACCTCGCCGGGCGCGGGCTCGACTTCACCGTGAACACGGTCGTCACGAAGCAGAACGTGGACAAGCTCCGCGGCGTCGTCGACGTGATGCTCCCGTATCCGGACGTCGTCTTGAAGTTCTCGATGGTGCAGCCGAAGGGCGGCGCGGACAGGCTGTTCGATCAGATCATCCCGCGCGTGAGCGACGTCGCTGCGCAGGTGAAGGACGCGATCGACTACGGCCTCGCGCAGAGCGGCGGCAAGGCGCGCTATGCGCACGACGGGATTCCGTTCTGTCTCTTGCCGGGGCACGAGGATCGCTACGACGATCTGAAGACGCACCGCTTTCGCACGATGATCGAGATCGGCGAGCCGGATTTTTTCCCGGTCGATGATCGCGCGAAGGTGCAGCCGCCCGAGTGCGACGCGTGCGCGCTGCGGGGGCCGTGCCCGGGGCTCTATCGCGGGTACCGCGAGGTTCACGGCGACGGCGAGATCGCGCCGGTGACTACGCGCGCGCGTTCGAATTCGTTCACGTACGTGCGCGAAGGGGACGCGGGGGTGATCGCGGGCGGGCGATGCCCGGTGCGCGCGGACGGCGTGACGCCTTGGGATCGCGGTCGCCATTTGTTCCTGCGCGAGGGCAATGGCGTCGCGCGGTACCGAACGGAGTCGCGCGACTTCACGGATCTCGAGATCGAGGCGACGAAGCATTCGCTCGGTCAGGTGTACGTCGATGCGTCGACGAAGGACGCGCCGGACGATTTCGCGCGCGACCTCGTGGCGCTTCGGCGAAGCGCGTTGTGCACGGATTGCCCGGAGCGCGACGCCTGCGCGGGGCTCTTCGATCGCGTCGACGAGGACGTCTTCACGCGCGACGACGCGCGCGTGCGGGCGATCGTCGCGGACCTTCGCGGCGACGTGCTCGACATCGGATGCGGCGAAGGTCGCTACGACGATCTGCTCGCGCCGCTCGGCGAGCGCGGCGACGTTCGCTACGTCGGCGTCGAGCCGTCCGCTGCGCGCGTAGGTGCGCTCCGCGCGCGATGGCCGTGGGCGGCGCTACGTGTCGGCGACGCCGAGTCGATCGCGGACGTCGCGCGCTTCGACCACGTCCTCGTGCTGCGTAGCTGGAACCATCTCCGCGATCCGTCGCGCGCCGTCGCAGCGATCGCGCGCGCGCTGCGTCCCGGCGGGACGCTCACGGTCGTCGACAACGTCGCGTTCGGTCTCGTGCGGGAGCATGCGCACGCCGCACGCGCGGAGAAGGGCGAAGCCGCGTTCGAACACCACCGAAACGACGACGCGGCGCACGCGCACGACGCGATCGCGCAGCACGGCTTCGAGCTCGTCGAAAGGCGCGACGTCGGCGCGGGCGCGAGCAACCAGTGGCTCGTTCGGTACGAACGCACGTCCCGGTGAATGACAGGCTGACCGCTCGGGGAGGTCGCGATCGGACGACGTCTCCGTCGCCCGCCCCTTACTCTACAGCGGCTGCATCTGCGCGTAGCCGTGCGCGCGCACTTGGTTGATGTGCATGCCGTCGCACGTGTCGGTCGCGCTGCACGATTTGCAGCGGAGCGACTTGGTGAAGTAGCGCTCTGTGATGTAGCGGCGCGTGTATCGGAAGATTTCGAGGTGGCCGTCGCGCGTCATCATCGCGGCGTCGAGCATGCGGCGCGGAGCGCGCGGCGCGCGGCCGAGGATGCACGCGGGGACGTTGTCGACGGGGACGACGTGGTCGAATCGCGCGAAGAAATCGCGGAGGTCCACGTCGCGCTCGGCGGCCTCGGTGAGGCGTTCGTACGTCGGCTGCGCGAGCGCGATGCGTGGCGACACATCGGAGAGAGAGAGGAGCCACGCCGCCGTCTCGCGCGTGAGATCGATCGTGACCTCGAAGTCGCCCTCGATCGCGAGGAGCGTGCTCGCCTGCGCGACGTCGCGTGCGCGCGCGCGAACGAGCGTGCGCCCCGCGAGCGCGAGGCCAGCGTAGTCATCGAGATCGAGCTCGACGCGATCGAGCTTCGCGAAGCGCGCGATCGCCGTCACCGCTCGTTCGACGCTCGGCGCACGCACCGACAGCGTCGTCGCGCCCGAGGACGCGACGAGCTCGTCGAGCGTCGGCCGCTTCATCGCCACGCCGTTCGTCGAAGCGCCACTCCCCGCGATCGGAAGCCTGCGCTTGGCCTCTTCCTTGGATCGCTTCGCGCTCGCCGGATCCCCACCGAACGGCGCCGGCTGCGCGGCCTCCCACTCCGTGTCGATACGCACGACGTCGAACGCGCGCTCATCGACCGTCGCGATGACCCCTTCGAGCGTGTCGCACAGCCGCTGCAGGTAGCAGTACTTGCAGCGCGCCGGATCCCGGCAATCGAGCCACGTCCCTTCATCGAGCAGCCGCGCGTACTCTTCTTTGCGACCGCGCACTTCGTCGTTCAGCTTGTACGGATCCTGGATGAGGTGCTCGTACCCCTCGAGGTGCTGCGGCGGAAACCGATTCATCCACAGGTGGACGTCGGGCCGTTTCGAGTACGCGAGCGCTTCTTGGATGTACGGACGCATCTCTTCGAGATCGTAAAAGAGCGTGTCGCGCCCGTCGGTGAACGCGCGCCCGAACGGCACGACTTGCAACAAGTCGAACTCGCCGACGCCGAGCTCGGTGAACATCCGCAGCATCTCCGGCAGCTGCTTCACGTTGCCGCGGTTCACGACGACGTCGATGTTCACGATCGGCCGACCGTCGGCGAGCGCAGCGCGAAGCCCCGTCATCTCTTCTTCGAACGCGCCCTTCGTTCCGACGAGCGCGTCGTGCACCTTCGCGTTCGGTCCGTGGATCGAGAACGTGATCTCGCTGAGCCCCGCGTCGAGGCATCGCTTCAAGAAGTCGCCGTACGAGAAGAGTCGGCCGTTCGTGACCGTTTGAATCTTGCGATAGCCCGCGCGCGCGCCGAGCTTGATGAAGTCGACGTAGCTGGGATGAATCGTCGGCTCGCCGCCCGAGAGAATGAGGCGCGTCGCGCCGGCGCGGCGGCCGTCGAGGATCTGCCGTTTGACCTCTTCGCGATCGCGCATCGTTCCGTCGTGTGTCTCGGAATCGAGGCAAAAGACGCAGTGATCGTTGCAGTCGAACGTGAGCCTGACCCAGTTGCGCTTCTCGTGCGCGGCGTCCTCGTGGGAGCGCGTCTTGTCGGCGCCGGCGTCCGCGACGCGATCCGCGACACCCGCGGCGTGCATTTCCTCGGTCAGCATCGCTGCGTTCACTATGTCACGTCCGCGGCAGCATGCGTGCCCTGCTACGATGACCGCATGGCGCGCGTCCTCGTCGTTCATCCGCCGATGACGATCGCGCGCGACTTCATCGACTATCCGTACTTCGCCGACCTCGGCGCCGTGCAGCTCGCGGCGGTGCTTCGCGCGCGCGGCGACGACGTCACGCTCGTCGACGCCTACGCGCTCGCGCGATCGTCGCTCGTGTGGCGCGACGACGGACGCGCGCACCTCGGTGCGCCGGTGAGCGACGTCGTCGAACGATGCAAAGGCGCGCTCGATGGGTGCGACGCGATCGTCATCGCGTTCACGCCGTTTCACCGCCCGCCCGAACGCGACGACGTGCTCGGCGACTTCGTCGAGCGATTGCGGAGGCTCGCTCCGACAGCGACGATCGTCCTCGCGGACGCGTACCAATCGGGCCAGCACTACGTCGAAGCCGACGGCGCGAAGGTCCTCGCGAGCTATCCGGAAGTCGACGCGTGGGTGAAGTACGAAGCGGAGGTGAGCGTGCCGCTCGTCGTCGACGCGGCGGCGCGCGGCGAGCGTCCGAAGGGCGTCGTGCGCGGCGAGGAGATCGCGTCGCTCGATTCGTTGCCCGCGCCGGCGTGGGATCTCGTCGATCTCACGGCGATGGATCGCTTTCACGCTGCTATCGTGCGCAATCTCGGGCGCGGCGCGTGGGCGTTTCCGATCGACGGGCGCACGCTGCCGATGGTGACGTCGCGCGGCTGCCCGTTCCGATGCGCGCACTGCAGCTCGAACCCGGGACGCGCGGACGGCGCGCCGAAGACGCAGAGGCGCGTGTCGCTCGAGCGCCTTCGCGAGCACATGACGGAGCTCACGCGCCTGCATCGCGCGACGCGCGTCGAAGTTCTCGACGAGCTCGTCAACGTCAGCGAGCGACACTTCGACGGATTCCTCGAGATCGTCCGCGATCTCGATCTCCGCTTCGACGTGCCGAACGGAATGCGCGCCGACTACCTGGAGCCGCGCCATTTCGCCGCGATGCGCGGTCGTGTCACTACTGTCAGCGTCTCCGCGGAGAGCGGCGTCGAGCGCGTCGTTCGCGACGTCGTCGGCAAGCAGCTCGACCTCGGCGCGATCGTCCGCGCCGCCGAGAGCGCGCACGCGACCGGCGTTCCGCTGATGATCCACTACATCATCGGTCTCCCAGGCGAGACCGCCGAAGAGGTGAACGGCACGCTCGCGTTCGCGCACGATCTCTACACGCGCTTCGGCGCCGAGCCCGCGGTGCAGTTCGCGACGCCGCTCCCCGGCACCGCGCTCGCGAAGGGGCGCGCGCTCCCCGTCGTTCGCGATTGGGGGCCGCATTTTCAAACGGAGCCGAGCCAACCCGGCGCGCTCGTGTCGCCGGCCGACTTGAAGCGCTTCAAGCACACGTTCGACTCGCTGATCGCGGCGTCGCGCGGACCGCGCAAAGTCATCATGAACGTCACGTACGTCTGCAACAACCACTGCACGTTCTGCGCGGTCGGGACGCGCACGCAGATCGACGGGCACCCCACGCGGCAGCGCGAGTACCTCGCGGAGTACCGCGCGCAAGGCGTTCGCATGGTCGACTTCGACGGCGGCGAGCCGACGCTGAATCCCGAGCTCGTGCCGCTCATCAAGTACGCGCGGCAGATCGGCTACGAGCGCGTGAACGTGACGACGAACGGACGCCTCTGCTTCTACGAAGCGTTCGCGGCGAAGCTCGTGCGCTCGGGGCTCACGACGCTCCTCTTCAGCGTTCACGGTCCGGACGCGCGCACGCACGCGCAGCAAGTTGGTGTCGCCGAGGCGTTCGATCAGACGATCGGTGGAATCGAGAATTGTGTTCGCCTCGCGCCGCGCGGCGTCGAGATCGGGATGAACATCACGCTGACGAAAGGGAACTACGAGAAGCTCCCCGACGTCGCCGAGCTCGCGTTGACGCTCGGCTTGGCGTGGCTGAACATCCAGTTTCTGACGCCGTTCGGGCGCGCGACGTCGTCGGTCGCGCCGGACACGCAAGCCGCAGCGTACGTCGCAAAAAGGACGATCGATCGTTTTGGCGATCGCATGAAGATCCAGATCATCAACCTGCCGTTCTGCTTCATGCCCGGATACGAAGTGCACATGATGGGCGATCTCGCGAAGCTCGAGCGCCACATGATCTTCGTGAACAACGAGACGGTGAATCTCGCCGCGTACCTCGCCGAGCGACGCACGCACAAACCGCAGTGCGCGCCGTGCCCGCACCGCGTGTTCTGCGGTGGGTTCTACGAGCTCGATTCGGTGCCGGAGCCGGCGTGGCTCATCGCGCCAGAAGATTTGCTTCGGCCGGCGCGCGTCCTCGGGAGCTGAGCGCGCCGACACCGCCGAGCCTTCTCACCGCGGCGCCGATCGCGCGCGCGTCGAGACCGAAGATGAGATCGCTCTCTTGGTACGGGCTGATCGCGCAGCCCGGCCCCGCCTTCGGTCGCGGAAGATCGAGGAACGCGCGCGCGAAGCCGACGTCGCGTCCGTTCGCGTAGGCGTGATCGCCCGACGTGAGGTGGCACGGTACGACGACGCCGTCGGGCATGACGGTGCCGAAGTAGCGACCGGCGTGGCAGCGGGTGCAGTCGCCGAACGCGGGACCGTTCGCGAGGCGTTCGAGGTAGCCGGGCGATGCGCCGACGGGGAATCCCTCGGCGCGCGCGCGTCCGAGGCGCGCGGCGATGTCGGCGTAGATCCGCGGGCCGAGCGCGGCGTCGAGACCGCGCGCGTGCGCGAAGCAGTCTTCGTAGGCGGGCTGGAAGTACGCCCAGAATCCGTGACGTCGTGCGAGCGCGAGGACGTCGTCGACGACGTCCATGTTCGCGTGCGAGAGGACGGTGATCGTCGCGGTGGCGAGGCCACGCGCGCGCGCGGCTTCGAGGGTCGCGACGACGCGCTCGTACGATCCGCGTCGGCGTCGGACCAGATCGTGGACGTTCTCGGGGCCGTCGAGCGAGACCACGAGCATGTCGAGCGCGTCGACGAGAAGATCGATCCGATCGCGCGCGAGCCACGCGTTCGAGTTGAGCGACGTCGTGAGACCGCGCGATCGCGCGTGACGGATGATGTCGAGCGCGTCGCGACGGAGGAGCGCTTCGCCGCCGCTGAAGCTCGCGCGTTGCATTCCGACGTCGGCGAGCTCGTCGATCGCGCGGCAGAACTCCGCGGTCGTCATCTCGTCGCCCGCGGCGGCAGGGATGTCGCAGTAGTCGCACTGGAAGTTGCAGCGGTGCGTGAGAATGAACGTCATCGAGAACGGCAGCGCCCGCCCCGCGGCACGCGCGAGACCCAGGCGTACCGTGCGGCGCGCCGATGCGAGCGCCCTCATCGCGTCACCGATGCGACGACGAAGAGCGCGGCGCCCGCCACGAACGACACCCATCGATGGAGCGCGCGCCTT
This sequence comes from Deltaproteobacteria bacterium, assembly GCA_043785585.1. Lineage (GTDB taxonomy): Bacteria > Myxococcota_A > Polyangia > Polyangiales > Polyangiaceae > JBBQXV01. Next base: position 7,858 of record JAYVXB010000379.1, read on the forward strand.
CGCGTCCACGCCCCGCGCGCGAACGTGCACGTCGTCGCCACCGCGAACGTTGCTGCCGCCGCCCAACCGAGCGACGCCGACGGCGCGGAGATCGCGCACACGACGACTCCGCCGACGCCGAGAGCGAAGACGATCGCCGTCGTCGCGGTTGGGCCGAGGGCGCGCGCCGTCGTGAGCGCGCGCGCGGCTTCGTCCTCTGTTGCGTCCGCGCGCTCGTGCAGGAGCTGGTTCTGAAGAAGGAGCGCGACGAACGCGATCGCGAGCGACGTCAGCGAACGCGGTGAATGCTCGCCGATCGCGAAGAAGAGGAGCGGTGCGAAGATCCCTACGTTCAGCAGCGTGCCGACGCCCGGTATCAGCTTCAGCCGTGGGCCGACGCTGTAGACCGTCGACGACGCGAGCGAGATCGCGACGGCCGCGAGCGTCGCGCGGTGCGCCGTCGCGCCGAGCGCCAGCGCCGCGCCCGCGGTCGAGACGACGACCGTCGTCACGCTCGTCGGGCATGCGCTGCCCGCGAGCGGGTTCTTTCGACGATCCAGATCCGTAGCGCGATCCGAAATGGCGTTGAGGCCGTACGCGAACGCGAGCGCGAAGGCGCCGAGCGCGACGCCGCGCGCGACACGGAGCGCGACGTCGAGCGTCGGAGACGACATCTCGGATGACCCCATTCCCGCGATCGGCAACACGATGAAGTGCGCCCACTGCCGCACGCGGAGCGACGCGAGCGCAACGCCGCGCGGAGCGGGCAACGCGGGGACCTCGGTCGAGGCGAGCGAGCGCGCGGGCGGCGCCATCGCCTCAGTATACACTCCGAAACGTGGAGCACCCGGCGCGCACCCAGAGCGTGGTGACGAACATGCGGTGCAATCACGCGTGCACGTATTGCACGAGCCGGAGCGCGGTCGACGATCGCGCGTTCCTTCGCGGCGAAGCGGTCCGCGCGCGGATCGACGCGGCGCTTCGATCGGGAGCGCGCGAAATCGTCTTCACCGGCGGTGAGCCGACGATGCGGAGCGATCTCGCCGCGCTGATGGCCCACGCGCGCGCAGCCGGTGCCGAGCGTGTCGCGCTCGAGACGAACGCGGCGCTCGTCGACGACGCGCGGGCGCGCGAGCTCGTCGGCGCGGGGCTCGACCTCGCGCGGGTCAACCTCGTCGGGACCGATGAGCGCGTCGACGCGATCACGCGCGATCCGGGCAGCTTCGCGCGCACGATGAGAGGGCTCGATGCCTTCGTGAGCGCAGGCGCTGCGATCGAAATCCTCGCGGTGGTCACGCGATCGACGGCGCCGCTCCTCCCGTCGCTCCCGGCGTTCCTGGCGGCGCGTCCGGAGCTCGCGCGCGCGCTCCGCGCGATCGAGCTCGCGGTCCCCGTCGCGTCGCCGGACGACACCGAGCTCCTCGCTTACGAAGACGTGGCCGCCGTCGCAGTCGCCATCGAGCGCTCCGCGCGCGCGTCGGGGATCGCGCTCCGCATGAACCCGGGCGCCGACATTCCGCCGTGCGTCTTCCCACGCGCATCGCGCTCGCACACGATGCACCTCTACGCGCTCACGCCGGGCGTCCCGCGCCGCGCTGCGCACACGCACGTCGCGGGCTGCGCCGAGTGCGTCGTTCGCGACCGCTGCTCCGGCTTCGCCGACGCGTACCTCGCACGCCGAGCGCCGCCCGCGGTCACGCCGATCAAGGACGAGCGATCGCGCCGCCGCCTCTCCCTCATGACCAGCGTCCCCGAGCAAATCGCGCACGAGCTCGTCACGCGGAGCCTCTTTGCCGACCAGGACGGCAAGCCCGCGTACGACGAGATCGTCCGCGTGAACTTTCATTGCAACCAGTCGTGCACGTTCTGTTTCGTCTCGACGCACCTCCCCGCCGCCGCGGACGACGTCGTCGAGAACGCGATTCGCGACGCCGGCGCTCGCGGATCGCGGATCGTGATCTCGGGCGGCGAGCCGACGCTCAATCCGCGCATCCTCGACTACGTCCGCCTCGCTGCGTCCGTCAGCAAGATGCCCGTCTCGCTCCAGACGAACGCGATCCGCCTCGACGACAAAGAGCTCACGCGCGCGCTCGTCGACGCGGGCGTCGGCGAAGCGTTCGTCTCGCTCCATGGATGCACCGCGGACGTCTCCGATGCGATCACCGAAGCGCCCGGTACGTTCGCGCGCACGGTGCGCGGCATCGACAACCTCGCCGCGACGCGCGCGCGCCTGACGCTCAACTTCGTTCTCTGCGCGACGAACCGCGCGCAGATCGTCGACTTCGTCCGCTTCGTCGCCGCGCGTTGGCCGAGCGCGCTCGTCAACGTCTCGTTCGTCGCCGCATCGACCGACATCGTCCCGCGCGATCGCGCGCTCATCCCGCGCTACTCCGACGTCCTCCCGCTCCTCGCCGACGCCGTCACGGAGGCCGCGCGCCTCGGCGTCAAGCTCCTCGGCTTCGAGTCGATGTGCGGCATCCCGCTCTGCCTCGTCCCCGCGTCGCTCGACGGGATCGCGCTCGCCGAGATCCCTGCAGGCTTCGATCGCGGCGAGTTCCTCCACGCCGACGCGTGCCGCGGCTGCCGCTACGAGACGACGTGCTTCGGGATCCGCCGCGGCTACGCGGAGCTCTACGGGACGAGCGAGCTACGGACCGTCGCGCCGATCATCGGCGGCGCGTAGCGCGCGACGTTTGCCTACTTTCGTCCCTTTTCCCACGCCGCGCTCCACGTCGGCGCGGCCTCGCGAATGAGGTCGCGGATCGCGGCGGGGAGGTCGGTCGCCTCCGTCATCTGGTGAATGGTCAGCATGTCGTCGGCGCCCATCCCGAACGGAGCGCGAAGCGCCCACGCGATCGCCTCTTCGCGCGACTTCACGTCGACGAGGTAGAACCCGCCGACGAGCTCCTTCGATTCGGCGAACGGTCCGTCGAGCACGCCGCGCGCACCACCGACGATGCCGACGCGCGCGCTCTTTCCCGCGGGGTTGAGGCCTTCGGAGGCGACGAGGATTCCGGCTGCATGCATCTCTTCGTTGAACTTCATGTAGGCGGCGAAAAGCTTCGGATCGAACGGCTTCTGCGCCTGCGCGTTCGGGTCGTAGTCGGGGCCCGGGGCGGCGGTGATCATGAATCGCATGTCGTTCCTCGTTCGTGACAGGTCGTAGGGTCGCTTCTCCTCTCACGACGAACGAGGCGCGTCGAGATCGACACGGCGGCGATCTCTTTTTTCCGGCGAGCGAGGCCGCTTTCGTCAGCTCTGGGCGTCGCGGGCGATCGCGTCGAGCGCCCACTGGAGCTCGGCGAGCTGCGCGGCGTCGAGCTTGACGATCAGCTTGAGCACGCTGCCTCCGCTGTTCGCTCCGACGACGAAGCACTCCGCGACGAAACCGTCGGCGGCGGCGCGTGAGATGCGAACTTGGAGCGAGCGATCGTCCGCGGCGAAGAGCGCCTCGTTGGGGCCCCCCTCATCGAGCGCGAGGAGCGCGTCGCGAAAGCGCTCGAATGCCCCTCCGCGCAGACTGGCGCGATCGCGCGCGCTCACGCCCGCGGCGCTCGCTTCGAACGTCACGTCGATGCCGCCGTCTTCGCGCGCGGCCACAGAGACCTCGAGGTGATCGCCTTTGCGCGCGCCGATTCGAAACGTGTCCACGCACCGAACGTACCTCGGTGTCGCCCGTTTGGCCGCTCGACGGTGCGCCGTCTCCCGTCATACTCGGCGCATGGCTTCCTCCATCCTTCGCATTCTTCCCGCCTGCGCAGTGTCGTGCGTCCTCGCATGCGGAGGCGCGGTCGCCTCCAACAGTGGCCTCGACGCCGGCGCGTCGGTCGACGGCGGCGACACGCCGCCCGGACATCCTGCGCCGCCGGATTTCGATGGGTCGTTTCCTCCGCCGCCGCCGTTCGACGGAGGCCGATTCGACGGCGGACGATTCGATGGAGGCCCGAATCCGCCCGACGCAGGGCCGCAGAGGCACGCGAAGGTCCAAGTCATCAACGCGGCGACGACCGCGATCGGGGCCGCGCGCTATTGCCCGGGAGTGGGGATCGCGTCCGATGGTTCGGATACCTCGGTCGCTCCCGTCCCCGCGTTGCCCCACGACGACGCGCACCCGATGCCTGGCACGACGTGGCCCGGAATTCCGATCGGCACGGCCGCGACGCTTCCGGATCTCACGGACCTCTCGACGAAAGCGATCACCGGATTCGTGGTCGTCGCCGACAGGATCAAGGGGGACGTGAAGAGCAACATCAACGAGCGGTCGTGCGACCAGCTGATCGGTCCGCGTGGGGCGGGGGGAGCTCTCGTGCTCGGCACCGACTATTTCCGTTTGCCGACGATCCCCGCCGGCACGTTCACGCGAGGCGCCTCGTTCGCCGTCGCGTTCTACGACTGCGACGCGGGCGCGTCGTTCCCACTGGCGTGCACCGCGGCCGGACCGCTCGCGGGAAACGTCTTTCACCTCGACACGAATGTCGCGAGCTCGTCCTCGGATGGGCTCTCGGTCGTCCCTCTGTCGACGCCGCTCTGGACCGCGACGTCGAACGGCGTCGAGCTGACGCACGATGACTGCGGCGTCCCGACGACGCTGGCTCGCGACGCGAAGTTCGCGTCGCAGGCGTTCGTGTCGACGCTCATCCACGTCAACGTCGCCAACACTTGCGAGACCGTCCGCTTCGTCGTTCGACGCGCGGATACGACCGTGTCGTTCACGTCGAACCCGCAATCGGTCGCGCGCGTCGCGGCACTCTCGAACGGCGTCACCTTCGTCCCGTCGGCGAACTACACGCTCGTCGTGCTCGGCGATCCCGGCGCACCCGAGGCGAACCTTGCCAACGGCACCGCGAACCCGAGCTACGACGGTCGCGGCGTGCACGTCATCGCGCTCGCGAACAATCCGGCGCTGCCGCCGCTCTGACGACGCGAATCACGCGACGTCCCGCCCTCGCGTTCGGCAGGTAGACGACCACTCCCGGTTTGCTTACCGCCGTTGCGTGACCTCGTCGAACGCTCGCTGGAAGTGCGACGGCTGCGGACTCGTGAACTTGAGCGCGACGTCGACGTGACGTTCCTGCGCTCGCTGACTACGCGTCCGCGTCGCCTTCGGGCGCTTCGCGATCGACGGCGTCGTCGTCGACGATGCCGGACGCGGGCGCGATCTTCGCCGTGTCCTTCGCCGCAGCGAGCTTCTTCGCGAACGCCCCGCGCTCGCGACGCGCGCGATCGGTGGTGCGTTTCGTCAGCGCGTCGGCCAAGGCTTTCGCTTTTGCTTCGCGGAGCTTGCGACTCATCGCACGGTCATATCGCTCCGTCGGAGCCGAGTCAGCCGCGGTCCACACCATTCGCGTCCCGCGCACCGCGTCTCGCTTCGCGTACGGCGGCACGGGCACGTGCCCGGCACGCGGCGGCACAATTCTTTCAACGGTTCCTCCAACGCAGCGTCACACGCCGCGTTCCCAAGGTGGGCGTCGGAGGAAACACCCACCATGATCTCTCGTACACCCAAGAACGTTCGCTGCACCTTCGCATCCGCCATCGCGCTGTCCACGCTGTCCACGCTTGCCACCTTCGCCGCCGGATGCGCCGTCGGCGACGGCGCGCAGCAAGAAGACACATCGGTGTCGACGGCCAGCGCGTCGACCGCGCCGACCGTCCCGCTCTACACCTGGTACAGCCCTTCGCGCGGCGACTACTTCACCACGTCGAGCTCCGTCTGGGCGCCGACCGCGACGCCCGACGGCACCGTCGCGATCAAGTCGCCTGACTACCGCTTCGTCGCCATCGAGGGGAGCGTGTTCTCTCCCGGCGCGGCCCAACCGCGAGACACCGTGCCGCTCTACAGCTGGTGGAGCCCGTCGCGCGGCGACAACTTCATCACGTCGAACCCGTCATGGGCCGGCCGCGCCGGCGACACGCAGTCGCCCGACTACACGTTCGTCCGCGTCGAAGGCTACGCCTTCGCGAAGCCGCTCGCCGGAACGCGCGCGCTTCGCAGCTGGTACAACGCGGGCCCCGCCGACAATGCCGCGAGCGCCAACCCCGACTGGGTGCCGTCCGCGAATGCGACGCGCGGTGGCTACGGCTACGTGCGCGACGAAGGCTACATCCTGCCGGTCGGCGAGCGCTGGGACGACCGCGCGCGCGCAGAGAGCTTCGGCTTCGGTCACATGAAGGTCAACGGCCGCGCGGCGCTCGGTCGGCGCCCGCTCCTCTTGCTAAAAGCGACGCTCCCGGACTCTGGCATCGCGTTCGCGCACGACACTCCGTACTACGAGAACATCGTCTTCGGGACGGCGGCGCAGAACGTCACGGACTACTTCCTCGAGCAGTCGCATCAGCTCTTCACGTGGACGCGCGCGGGCTCGGTCTCCGTCGCGAATGAACCCGGCTTCGCCAATGCGGCCGACGAAAAGTGGCTCGCGAGCATGTACTCCAAGGCGATCGCATTCGACTTTGCGCGGTACGACACCAACGGCGACAAGAAGATCACGTCGGACGAGCTCGGCATCGTCGTGATCAACAACAAGTCGACGAACGGCGGCGGTGCGCGATGGATGGACGGCGGCTGCGCGACGCCCGCGGGATCCACCGTGGCGATCTGCGTACAGTCCGCCGTCGTGGGTGAAGACATCGACTTCGCATCGCTCGTGCACGAGATGACCCACACGCTCGGCGCGCAAGATCTCTACGACAACACCGACCTCTACAACGTGCACCTCACATTGATGGGCGCGACCAACTGGGGCACCTATCACCTCGATCCTTGGCACAAGATGCAGCTCGGTTGGGTGCGGCCGCGCATTCGCGAGATCCACGATCCGGCGAACGTCGAGGCGCTCGTTCTGCCGCGGCTCTCGGGCGCGAGCGGCATCTCCGACGAGAGTCCGATTCTGATTTACGACGCGCTGAAGGGTCAGCGTGAGTACTTCCTGCTCGAGTACCGGAGGCCGACGACGACGGCGGGCGGGAAATACGACGCGGACGCTTACTCGCAGGGTCTCGCGGCGTGGTGGGTCGGGCAAGACGCGAATCGCGACTCGTACATCGTGGACGCGCCGAGCGGACCGCCCGCGATCGATCGCACCGTGTGGCTCTTCGCACCGAACGGTCAGCGCGGCGACACGCGCCTCTGGACGGCCGGTGACGGCGAGTTCTCGTTGCGTTGGTTCGATGGCATCGACGTCGGCGTGCGCGTTCGCGTCGGCGCGATGAATGGCGACGCGCCGATCTACGTTCAGTGGCGTCCGGTCGCGCAGCCCTTCTTGCCGCGCATCGACTCGGTTGCGACCGGCTCGAAGACCGACGCGCTCGTCGTCGGCGGCGTCTTCCCGCTGCTATCGGACGGCGCGACCGTCACGGCCTCGGCGTCGTTCGGCGCGGGCACCGTCACTGCCGTTTCGTGGTCGCCGCGCAGGCTCGACGTGAGCACCGGCGGCCTGCCGTACGCGACGTACACCCTGCGCGTGAACGTCGATCCGACGTGGACGCAACGCAGCAACGGCGTCGACTTCCTCGGCGGCCGCTGATCGGCGCGACAGCGGAGCGAGGCCCGCGCACGTCCGCGATTGACAAGCAGTCGCTAATGAGTGCCTTATTGGTTACTCATCGTGCGCGGGTATATCGCTCGTTCCAAGCGCGAATGACTCGTCGCGAAACCGATCGCGCTTGTATTGTTCACCCATGCACAGAGCCGAAGCCCACGCCGATGTCTTCCGCGCGATCGCCGATCCGACCCGGCGCGCGATCCTCGATCGCCTGCGCGCCGGCCCCTCGCCGGTGAACGCGCTCGTCGACGACTTCAAGCAGAGTCGTCCGGCCATCTCCAAGCACCTGCGCGTTCTTCGGCTGGCGCGGCTCGTCACCGAGCAACGCGTCGGGCGTGAGCGCGTCTACCAACTTCGTCCGGCGCCGCTGCAGCAGGTGTCCGGCTGGATCGAAGGTTACCGGAGCATCTGGCAGGTGGGCCTCGGCCAGCTGAAGCGCCACCTCGAGGGAAAGCGATGAGCGCAAGGTCGAACGAATCACGCGCGCGAGCGATCGCCGATCTCGACGCCGGCACCGTGCTCGCGACCGTCGACATCGAGGTCGCGCCCGAGAAAGTTTTCCACGCGCTCACCGATCCGCGCGAGCTGCAGACGTGGTGGGGAAGGCCGCGCGGTACATCGAACAGCATCGGGTCGCATTCGACGATGCGCTCTCGCATCAGAACTTCCCTGTCAGCTGGAGCCCGCCCGTTCCCGTGCCGACCATCGGTGTCGGTCGCACCGACGATACCCATCCGCGTTTTTCTGCGCCCTGCGCGGGCCACACGACATACGCGATCGTCGCGACCGCGGCCGCGCCTGCGACGACGTAACCGGCGACCGACGCGGTCGCGTACGTGTCGCGCGATGCGAGCGCGTCGTGGAGCGTGGAGCAGTCGCGCGCGAAGAGAGCCGTCGGTCCGGTGCAAGCAGACGCCGATCCGCCCGCGTCGTGAATCGACGCCTGCGCGCGGCGCGCGATGTTGGCCTGCGCATTCGCGGCGAGGCTCAGCGCGAGCGCGGTCGTGAGCGCAACGAACGCGACGGACGCGCCGCCGAGAATGAGCGGAGTGCTCCGCGTGCGCGGCTCGGCCGCCGCGGCGATCGGATCGGTCGCTGCGTCGTACCCGATCGCGTCGGCGCGGA
>JAYVXB010000380.1:0-41638 GCA_043785585.1 Deltaproteobacteria bacterium
GGATTGACAGCGACCGATCCCGCATCGGTCACGACCAATGCGGGATTGGTCAAAGCCGATCAACAGCCGAAAGGGCTGCCCGAGCAACGGATCTGACTACGGCGCGTTCTCGTCGTGTCATCCAATCGGCTGATGGCCCGACACGCACGTGCGTGGCAGTCGCACCGCCTCCAAGGGAGGTTTCGATCGGCAAGTCGAGGCACGCGTCGCCCGGGACGCCCGCGCGAAACGCGGTGACCGCATGCTCGTGCGGACGGATCGACTTCGTCTTCGACTGGGTGCGCCGCGACCATCGTGAACGTCACGACGGGGCGCGCGTTCTTCGACGAGATCGAGAACCAACGCGATCGGATCATCGCGCACATGCGGCGCGGTCCGTTCGAGGAGCGGGGCTCGTCACCCGTTCGAATGATCGCATCGAGGCGGCATGCGCGTTGTTCGATTGCTGACGATCAGCCCGTGAGCGTCGCCCGCTCGGCAGATCGAACGTGTCGCTGCACCAATGGAACGGCGTGAACGATCGCCCCTCCGCGAAGCTGCTCCGGCGCCATGTACAGCGGCGTCCCGATCACCTTCCCTCGAGCACGAGCAATCGTCGAACGTCTCTCCGATCACAGGAGGCACGTTGCCTCAGCATCGACGAAGCGACGAGAAAACAAGCTCGTTGCGAGGCCTCACCGACTCTCACCCCGGGAGACGGTGTGCCACCAAACGTCGCGGTCGCGCTCGCAATCTCGGCGTCAGCCAGTTACCGTCATGACCAACAACGAGCTGTGGGGCTGGCATGGTGCCGTCTCGCGCCAAAGGAAAAGTACAGCGCTGTCCGCGTCGACGTCGCGTTGTGCTCTACGAAGGGGACGACTCCGCATGCACTCTACGATTTTCGAAATGATGTCGAAGCGCCGACTGCTGATCTCGGGTCTGCTCGGCGCCGCAGCGTCGGTGGCCTTGCCGTCAATCGCGAACGCCGCGACGGTCTACATCGCGAAGACCGGTGCCGATGCGACCAACGACTGCAGGACGCAGTCGCATCCGTGCGCCACGATCGCTCACGGAATCAGCCTGATGGCCGGCGGCGACGCGATGATCATCGGCGACGGAACGTACACCGAGCAGATCACCAACATGCCGAGCGGCTCGGCCAGCGCGTACACGACGATCCGCGCCGCCAACGACTGGGGCGTGACGATCGACGGATCGGGATGGGCAGACGCTTTCAAGACCGGCATCAACGTGCAAGCCAAGCACTACGTCCAAATCCGCGGCGTGCACGTGAAGATGAACCAGGCGACGAGCACGAACAATCCCATCGGCATCAGCTACAGCGATCACATCAAGATCCAACGTTGCTCCGGGAGCAACGCGCCGACGACCGGCAACGCGGGGTCGTTCGGCGTCGGCCCCACGTCGTCGTACGTGCTCATCGAGGAGAGCTACGGGTTCGGCGGCGGGCGTTACCAGTTTCTCGTCTATCAATCCGATCACGTCGTCGTGAGGCGCTCGGTCGCGCGGAGTGACTACTGGAATGGGTCGCTCCAGTGCGCGGGATTCGTCAACTACGACTCGACGGCGACGACGTGGCAGAACAACATCGTCCTCGATTCGGATGACGCCAACTGCAGCGGCCGACTCTACGGCGGCTTCTTCAGCGAGAACAAAGTCGACTTTCAGCCCGACACGAGCCAGAAGCTGCAGGGGAACATCATTCTCAACGTGCAGGCTTTCTACGCGGGCGACCTCGACGATCGCGCGTCGGGCACGCGGACGATCGAAGACATGGTGATTTGGGGATCGTCCGGCGGGTACGTGGGCGCCCAGGGCGACGGAGTGACGGCGACCATCAACGCGAAGCGCATGACAATCGGCGGCATCACGGGCAACTACGACGGAGCCAACGGCGCTCCGGCGCACGGCACGGGCTTCTCGATCGTCTCCGCGATACAGAACAGCCTCACGAGCTCGTTGCTTGCGCACAACCACTCGTTTGGAACCGCCGACTACACGACGTCCGACTACAACTCGTTCTTCGCCAACGGCGCGAACTACGGCGGACAGCACACGGCTTCGACGGGTGCGCACGATCGATCCGACGACGTCGTCACGCAGAGCCTCAAGTACTTGCCGCGCATCGAGCCCGGCTCGCCGCTGAAGACGGCGGGCGCGAATGGCGGGCAGATGGGCGCGGAGATCATGTACGTGATCGGCGGATCCGGCACGCTCGACGGCGATCCCGGATGGGATCAAGCGACGACCGATCCGATCTGGCCATTTCCGAACGAGGACGTCATTCGGGCGGACATGGCGGCGTACGCTGGCCCTGGTGCGGCGGGCGCGCGCGGGTTCGCGAAGGGAAACAGCCTCGATGGGACGCCGCAGACGCTGACGAAGTACGTTTGGGAGTACCTCGGCAATCGGATTCCGCACGACATCTACGGCTCGCGCCCGCCCCCTGACGCGGGCACGAACGATGCGGGCACGAACGACTCGGGCACGAAGGGCCCGAGCGTTGGCCCCGGCTCGAACGACGCCGACGGCGGCGCGCTCGGTCCCAACGGCGGGGGCGCAGGCTCACCGGCCGACGGCACGAACGCCGACGAGTGGAACACCGGCAATGGCAGCGCGGGTTGCAGCGCCGGTGCTTCCTCGAGCAGCGGCGCGGCTGGCGCGATGGCGGCGCTGCTCGCGCTCGTCGCGGTCGGCTGGCGACGTCGGTCGATGCTTCACGAGAGAAGTGCCTGCGGACGGCCGAAGACGCACCGTGGGGGGTGACGCCCTGGTCGCGCGCGAACGAAAGCGCGCGGCCGGGGCGTTTGTTTTCCATCGGCTGGCATCTCCCGGGAGACGCGAGCTCGACAGGCCCGTCACAGCTGACCGCGCGCCTCGGGTCTGCTAACGAGACGCGCATGGTCGACGACGCGACGCTCCGCCAGGCACTCGGCAACACCCTCGACGCTTCGGATTTCCCCGAGCTCGGCTCGAAGTACGAGGGCAAAGTCCGCGACAATTACTCCAAAGACGGCACACGATGGATCATCGTGACGGACCGAATCAGCGCGTTCGATCGCGTGCTCGGGACGCTGCCGTTCAAAGGGCAGGTTCTCAATCGGATGGCGGCGTGGTGGTTCGACAAGACGAAGAGCGTCGTGCCGAACCACGTCATCGCGGTGCCGGATCCCAACGTGCTCGAGTGCGTCGACTGCACGCCGATCCTGGTCGAGATGGTCGTGCGCGCGTACGCGACGGGGACCACGTCGACGAGCCTCTGGACGCACTACGAGAAGGGCGCGCGCGTCTTCTGCGGGCACACGCTGCCGGACGGGCTGAAGAAGCATCAGCGCTTGCCGGCGCCGATCCTCACGCCGACGACGAAGGCGCCGAAGGGCGAGCACGACGTCTCGGGATCGCGCGAAGAGATCCTCGCGACCAAGCAAGTGACGGCCGAGGACTTCGACGCGGCGGCGGCGCTCGCGATGAAGCTCTTCGCGGCGGGTCAGTCGCTCTGCGCCGAGCGCGGCCTCATCTTGGTCGACACGAAGTACGAGTTCGGAAAGACCAAGGACGGCAAGGTCGTCGTCATCGACGAGATCCACACGCCCGACTCGTCGCGCTTCTGGAAGTCGGCGACCTACGACGCGCGCATGGCAAAGGGCGAGGATCCCGAAGCGTTCGACAAGGACGTCGTGCGTCGGCACTACATCTCCGTCGGCTACAAAGGCGACGGCAACTCGCCGCCGCCGCCGATTCCGGACGACGTCCGCATCCACGCGGCGCAGCGGTACATCGAGGCGTTCGAGATGATCACGGGCGAGCCGTTCGTCCCGAACACCGAAGCGCCCGTGCCTCGCATGCGCAAAAATCTGAAGCTGGGCGGCGCGCGATGAAGGCGACGGTGCGCGTGCGGCTGAAGACCGAGGTCCTCGATCCGCAAGGCGACGCCGTTCGACGCGCGCTCGGGAAGCTCGGGTTCGACGGGGTGAAGGGCGTGCGCATCGGCAAGATCATCGAGATCGAGCTCGACGACGCGAAGGCCGGAAACGCTGGCGAGCTGAAGAAGCGCCTCGAGAAAATGGCGGACGAGATGCTCGCCAATCCGGTCATCGAGGACTTCGAAGTCGAAGTCTGATCGAGCCGCGCATGGGATCTCGCTCTTGCCTGATTCTCGGCGCGACGGGGCTCGTCGGCGGCCACGTGCTGCGCTTCGTGCTCGACGATCCCGCGTACGCGAAGGTCGTCGTCCTCGTGCGGCGATCGCTCGGCATCGACTCGGCGAAGCTCGTCGAGGTCGTCACGGATTTCGATCGGCCCGAGACGTACCGCGCGTCGGTCGCGTTTCGCGCGGTGGACGACGTGTTCTCGTGCCTCGGGACGACGATCAAGAAGGCGGGATCGCAAGAAGCGTTTCGGAAGGTCGACTTCGAGTATCCGGTCGCGGTGGCGCGCGCGGCATCGGCAGCGGGGGCGCGGCAATACTTGATCGTGACCGCGGTCGGCGCCGACTCGACGAGCCGCGTCTTCTACAACCGCGCGAAGGGCGAGGTCGAGGACGCGCTTCGGGCGATCGCGTTTCCGGACGGGCTCAAGATGTTTCATCCGTCGCTCTTGCTCGGCGATCGCGACGAGTCGCGTCCGGCGGAGCGCGCGGCGTCGGTCGTCATGAAGGCGACGAGCGGGCTCTTCGTCGGCGCGCTGAAGCGGTACCGCGCGATCGATGCGTCGCACGTGGCGCGCGCGATGTGGAAGGCGGCGCGAACCGAGCCTGCCGGCACGCGCGTCTACGAAGGCGCGTCGCTGTTCGATCTCGCTCAGCGCGATTGAGACGCCGACGGATCGGCTGGCAGCGCGATCGCACTGAGGTGTGGACGCGCGTTGGCAGCGCGGAGGCGGATCGCGCGAAGTGCCGTGTTTTCCAGGTCGGCCCGCGCCTTGCTGATGGCTGCCCGTCGCACCTATCCAGCTTTCCTTACGGGAGGGAGTCCCCATGCGTCACGTATTCGTATTCGCGACGGTCGCCATCTGTGCGTCCGCCGCGTGCACCAAGGTCGAGTCGAGCAGCATCAAGACCGCCGGCATGTCCGCGCTGATGAGCGTGTCGGCGGACGGCACCGGCAAGACGATCGCGAGCGCTCAGCTCTTGGTCGACAACAACGGCACCGATCACATCGACCTCAGCACCGGCGATTCGCTCAGCGCGAAAACGGGTAGTCAGTCGCAGTCGATGTCGCGATCGAACTTCTTGAACATCGTGTCGTACAACGCCGAGTTCCAAGGGCAGGACGGCGGCGGCACCGAGTACACGATCGCGCTCACGCGAAGCGCCGACGTCAGCGCGCCGAACAGCAAGGTGACGTTGCCCGCGCCGTTCACGATCCAGACGCCCACCGCGAGCGCGACGCTCTCGCGCGCGACCGACGACGTGGTCGTCACGTACGGCGGGGGAACATCGGACAAGACGTCGTGGCAAGCGTCGGGCGACTGCATTAAATCGCTCGGGCCGCAGGATCTGCCGGGCGATCCCGGGACGTTCACGATCGCGAAGGGTACGTTCACGCCGCTCGATGCATCGAAGGCGACGGCGACGTGCTTGGTCTCGATCGCGATCTCGCGGACGCGCGTGGGGCAGGTCGATCCCGCATTCGGCCACGGCGGCACCATCACCGCGGCGCAGTCGCGGTCGATCACCATCAGCTCGAAGCCCTGAGCCATCGGACCCAATCCTTCGCCCCCCTGCTACGTTGATGGGGCATGCGCCTCCGCCACGCGCTCTTCGTCCCGGTGCTCCTGCTCGTCGCAGGCACCCCCGCGCGCGCTGGAATCGGCCCGGTCCTTCACGAACAGATCCCGCCCGATCCGCACGAGGATCTCGCGCTGCAAGTCTCGCTCGACGGTGACATCCCCGCGGCGCTCGACACGAAGAGCGGCGTCGTCGCGGCGCCCGATCCGCGCCGACCGGTCGGGCAGAACGATCCGGCGTTTGGCAACAACGCCGGCCAGCCGGGCGGTCCGCGCGATCGCGGCACCGATGCGACGTTCACGCCCGATCGCGACACGCGCCGTCCCGACATCCAAGGGTACGACGAGCCGTTCACGCCATCGACGGCGCCGTTCAAGCGGCTGCAAGCGTTCGACGCCGTGACGAACGACTACCAACTTTACGTTCGCGATCCGGCGCTCGTGCCGTTGCCCGTGAACGCGCAGATCGCGAGCGACGGATCGGACGAGCAGTTCTTCGCCGACCTGGTCATCGACGTCGCGCCGGGACGACGCGCGCGGATTCCGAGCGTCGGTCCCGGAGCGCGCGTGGTGCGTGCGCGGCTCGGCATCGGGGCGCAAGACGTCGCGATGCGCCTCACGCGCGACGGCGCAGACAACTGGTTCGCCGAAGGGCTCGACGCGACGTCGCGCGCGCGCCTCGTCATGGAAGTCACGATCGCGCGCGGCGTCTTCGGCGGCGAGTTCGCGGACGCCGGGTGGGGACAGCTTCCGCCGGTGGGAAAGCTGCCGGAGCGACCGGCGAAGGCGGCGCGAGACGTCGCCGCGGCGATCGGCGTGAGCACGGCGCTCCGCCCGCGCGACAACGTGAACCGCCTCGTGACGTGGTTTCGCAGCTTCGTCGACTCGAACGAGCCGCCGCGCGAGAAGGGCGACATCTATCTCGATCTCGCGCTCTCGAAGAAAGGCGTCTGCCGTCATCGCGCGTTCGCGTTCTTGATCACGGCGCAGAGCATCGGGATTCCGACGCGCATGGTGATCAACGAAGCGCACGCGTGGGTCGAGGTGCACGACGGCACGCTGTGGAGGCGGATCGATCTCGGCGGCGCGGGTCGCATGCCGCCCGCGTCGAACCTCGTGCCCGAGCGTCCCGCGTACCAAGCGCCGCCCGATCCGTTCCAGTGGCCGCACGGATCCGAACGCGGCGACGACATGGTGGAGAGCGCGCGGCAGCGTGCGCGGCAACAGCAGCAACAGCAGCAAGGGCCGGGCGGCGCCGATGGGGGAGCGGCAGCTGCGGCGTCGACGTCGTCGCCGATGTCGAGCCCGTCGGGCGATCCTTCGGGCTTCGACGACGCGGGCGCGCCGCTGCCGTCGCCGAGCGCGAGCTCCTCGTCCGCGAATCCCGGCGGCGAGAAAGACGATCGGCCCCCGTCGACGATCACGGTCATCGTCACCGATCCCGACGCGCACCGCGGCTCGCCGCTCCACGTGCGCGGCGACGTCAAGGCGGACGGAGAGCGATGCGGTCACGTCGTCGTCGAGCTCTATTTGCGCGACGCGCGCGATCCCCGACGCCTGCTCCTCCTCGGCACCGCGGCGACCGCGCCGGACGGCGGCTACGTCGCGGCGATCGTCATTCCTGGATCGACGCCGCTCGGCGACTACGATCTCGTCGCGCGCACGCAAGGCGACGCGCACTGCGGGCGAGGCGGGAGCAACTGAGCTACGTTTGGTTTCGTGCGTAGCGCCTTCGCCGTCAGCCTCGCCGTCGCCAGCGCCGTCCTCTACGCCTGCACCGGCGATGACACGGCGGTCACCACGAGCGACGGCGGCGCCGACGGCGGCATCGTCGACTCGTCGATGCAACCCGACGCGCCCGGTGCCGCCGATGCGGGCGACAGCGCAGCGCCGTGCGCGCCGTTCGTGTTGCCGGCGAGCTGCGTCGTCGACGCGAGCGACGTCCCGGACGATCTCCGATGCACCGCGATCTACGACGACTTCGACGCGCGCAAGCTCGCCTGCGGAGTCCTCGAATACGCGCCAGCGTTCGCGCTCTGGTCCGACGGCGCGATCAAGCGGCGCTTCATCCAGATTCCGGCGGGCGCGAAGATCGACGTGACGGACATGGATCAGTGGTCGTTCCCTCCAGGCACGAAGATCTGGAAAGAGTTTCAGCTGCCGTTCGACGGTGGCCTCGCGCTCGTCGAGACGCGGCTCTTCCAAAAGCTCGCGAACGGAGCGTGGCGATGGGCGACGTACGTCTGGTCGTCCGATGGCAAGACCGCCACGCGCAACGACAACGGCGTGAAAGGGGTCCTCGGCACGACGTACGAGATCCCGACGCAGAAACAGTGCAACGACTGCCATGGCGGACGCTTCGACAAGATCCTCGGCTTCGACGGCGTGCTGTTGAGCGCGCCCGAGGCGACGGGGCTCACGTACGCCGAGCTGTTGCGGCTCGGGCTCCTCACGTCGAGCCGCGGATCACCACCGATGCCGAGCGCGCTGCAAATCCCGGGGACGCCGACGGAGCGCGCGGCGCTCGGCTACCTCCACGCGAACTGCGGCGTCGGTTGCCACAACGAGCAAGCGCAGAGCCCCGCGAACGCGTCCGGCTTTCACATGAGGCTCGCGGCCGCAAAGCTCGGCACCGCGATCGGGACCGACACGGTGGTCACCGGCGCGAACAAGACGCCCGGACATCAGTGGCCCGGCGACCCCGCTGCGCCCGACGGCGGATGGTTCGACATCCATCCCGGCGATTTGTCGCGAAGCCTTCTGGCGGCGCGGATGGCGAGCCGCGACGTCGACGGAGGGCACGCGCAAATGCCGCCGATCGTCTCTCACCAGGTCGACGACGCGGGGCTCAACGCGATCGAGACGTGGATCGAATCGATGACCGTCGACGCGGGGTATCCGGCGCCGATGCCGTGACTACTTCGTACTCGCTTTTGAGGCACAAAACAGCGCCGCCCCCGCTTCGCCCGATTCATGACTCGGAGCGATGCGAAGGCGTCGTGACCTCGGCCGCGTCTTCGGCCGCTCCGAGGCTGACTCTCTCTTTGGCGGGAGAGTCCGTGCTGCAGCAGGCTCACGCCGTCGGCGCCGTAGAAGCGGCGGCTCCGTTGGCCTTCGACGCGACGGGCGCGATCGCGGGCTTGGGGCTCGCGTTCGCATCCGCCGTGTGCGTCGGGGCCGGGGTGCTCGGCGTGGAAGCTTTCGCTCCACGATGAGCAAACCCGAACCACTGCTCGACGGGCGACAGCTCGACGCGGAGCTCCGGGCGGCTCTTGGCCGCGCGGCGAAGCATCGAGTAGGTCGCCGTCGCGGTCTGCCAGCCGTCGCCTTCAGACGCGAGAATCTCGTCCTTGAGCAGCTTCTGGAAAACCGTCACGGCGCCGAGCACTCGCGCAGGCGCTGAGCGTGCTCGATCTTCGACGTCATGTCGTTGATCGGCAAGCTCGGCATCGCGAGCCCATGCTTCTCCGCGAGCACGGCGATGGTCGGAATGACCTGCTGTGCGCCGCGACGGAGCTTGGGTGCCCCTTTGCGAGCCGCCGCGCTGAGAGCGACGACTTCGCCGAGGGGAGCCTGCGCCTTGGCGAGCAGAGCGAAGATGATCTCGACCTGCTTGCTGGTGATCGGCCTGAAACCCTTCTGACTATGGGATTTCGACATAGAGACAATTTCCTTTCTTGACCCGGCGCGCTGGGTCGCTCGGCGCCCGCGGACCATCCGCGCGCATCGAGCGACGAAGCCTCGGGCTCGATGCCCTTTGCCGCGTCTACTCGTCTAGGTGACGAGGACGCGTTTTGTGCCGCGGGCGATGTCGATTTTTTCTCGAGCGTCCGGTCCGAGGTGGACGCGCGCGGCGACTGCGGCTTTCCGAGAGTCGTCAGAGTAGTCGCGAAGACCGACGTAGGCCTACGCGACGAAGACCCACTGCTCGGCGAAGGCCGACGTTGGCTTAGCGAACACCGCGCGCGGCGTCGCTCGAGCACACCGTCTGCACGGTCCGAGCAGACCCGCTGCGACGCGAGCGCCGACGTCGGTCTTCGCAGAGCCGTGAGAGTGCTCGATCGAGCACTCTGTCTGCTCGGTGGACGCCGACGTCGTAGCCGCGAACGTCGACGTCGACCTTCCGCGGGCAGAGACTCGGCTCGCTCGTCGTCAACGTCGGTCTTCGACGAGCAGCGGGTCTGCTCCGCGAAGGCCGACGTCGACGCCCGCGGACACACGCGCGATCCATGCGAGGACGACGTCTTCGTCCTTCGCGGCGAGCACTTCTTCGCGAAGCTCGACATCGCCGTTCACGGCGACGGCGACGCCTCCACGCGGAACGTCGACGCCGCACGCCACGGCGACCTCGAAGCTTCGCTTGCGCGTCGCGACGAACGCCCAGCGTGTGAGGCGCGTGAAGAGCTTGCCCCATTCATTCTCCGAGACGACCGCCGTGATGCCCGCGGCGCGGCTGACGTGCCCGTCACCGATCGCGACCTCGCGCGCGTGATCCTCGAGACGCTCGGCGTCCCCTCCGACGCGCCCTTCCCCGCTCGCGCGCGCGACCCCACCGACGAGAACGACGATCTCGACGACTGACGAAGAGCGCGACGCAGCCGCCGCGAGGCGAACGCGACGGCCGACGTCCATGCTAGGAAGTGGTCAGTGAGTCCGCTCTTCCAACCCGAGCACGACCGCGCATAAGGTACTTTGCGACCACTCGCGCGTTGCCGCTTCTTCGTTTGGCGACGCTACTTGCACGAGCTTCTCGCCTGCCCGCTTCGTTCCTTTTCCGTGTCGGAGTTTGCAGCTTGCGCGCCCTACGCGCAGCAGGATGCAGAGAGCTACGTCAGGGTGAGGCGAGACGTTACTTTTTTGGTGTCGGAGTTGGGTCTCTCACCGCGCCCTTAGTGGCTGCCGCACCCCAACTTGTCCGTACAACCGTGAAGAGCGTTGCAGCAGAGTTGGCCAGCTGGACAACCATCAGGCACACCCCAACAACTACACTGAACAGCGCCGTCCGCTAGCCCGAGACAGAATCCGTTGCAGAATTGCCCATTGCAGCACGCCTCAGAGTTGAGCCCGCCCTCGGCTCCGCAATCACCGCTGCCGTCGACAATATTCCAACTGCGGACGTCAGCACCGATTATGCCGCCGTCGTCTCCCCCGAAGCCGTCCGCGAGCCCACTGTCGGCATCGCTATTGCGGTCATTTCCGTCGGAAGTCGCGTCCGCGCCGGATTGCCCATCGCCGCCATCGCCACCCTGACCAACTCTTCCGGAGGTGCAGGCAAACGCAAGAGTCAGAACCACGGCACACGCGAGACTTCGCATAGTCACCTCGGCGGACAATTGCCCTCAGCTACGCAGGCGGTGTTGCAGCATACGCTGCCGGGCCCGCAGCCACCATCGATGCCCCCACATCGGCACGAGTCACTCACGCAAGAGCCCTTGCAAGCAGCTCCGCCGCAGCAAGTGAAGGTACCTCCAGGGTCAGGGCCGCAGCCAGAATCCACGCCTGAGTCCACCGCTACCTCGGGTGCGTCTGGCTGCGCGTCAACCAAAGCCTCCGCCGCGGCGTCAGCGCCACTGTCGTCACCGACAGTTTGGCTGCGCCCGCCGCATGACACGGCAAATGCGACCGAATAGACCCAGGCACTAACCCCAATAGATCTCATTCGAAGAGGTTTACCGTTACGTGCATTGGAGCAGACGTGAACTCCGAACGCGAAGCACATGACGGGCTCGAGTCAGTGTGCGCGCGAATGAAAACCGTGTGGAGCGATTTCGAATCAACGTACGCAATACGTAGATCATCGTAGTCGGCCCAATATCCACGATTGTCGGCGCAGACTTCATACTTGGAGTCCAACCAGTGAGTCCGCTCTTCCAACCCGAGCACGACCGCGCATGAGGTACTTCACGACCACTCGCGCGTTGCCGCTTCTTCGTTTGGCGACGCCACTTGCACGAGCTTCTCGCTTGCATGAGCTTCTCGCCGGGATATCCCGCGCCGGCTCCGTGACTACTTCGCGCGCTTGTCCGCCGCCATGCGCTTCGCGATGCGAAGCCCCATCTCGAGCGCCTGCCGGTAGTTGAGGCGCGGATCGCACATCGTCGCGTAGTTCTTGTCGAGGTCCGCCTCGGTGATCCCCGCGGCGCCACCGGTGCACTCGGTCACGTCCTCGCCGGTGAGCTCGAAGTGAACACCGCCGAGGTGCGTGCCGCACGCCGCGTGCACGTCGAACGTCAGCTCGATCTCGCGGACGATGTCGTCGAAGTTGCGCGTCTTCAATCCCGACGACGTCGCCTGTGTATTGCCGTGCATCGGATCCGACACCCAGAGCACGCGACGCCCCGCGCGCTTCATCGCATCGACGAGCGGCGGCAACGCATCGCTCACGCGCTTCGCGCCCATGCGCGTGACGAGGACGATCTTGCCCGCTTCGTCGGTCGGATTGAGACGCTCGACGAGGCGCACCGCGTCGTCCGGCGACACTGTCGGTCCGAGCTTCACGCCGACCGGGTTCGCCACGCCGCGGAAGAACTCGACGTGCGCGCCGTCGAGCGCGCGCGTGCGCTCGCCGATCCAAGGGAAGTGCGTCGTCAGATCGTAGATGCCCGCGCGACGCGGGACCGCGCGGGTCTGCGCCGACTCGTAGAAGAGGTTGAGCCCTTCGTGGCTCGTGTAGAAGTCGACGCGTGTGAGCTCTTCGACGGTGCTCTCGCCGAGCGCCTCCATGAAGCGCAGCGCCTCGGCGAGCTGCCGCGTCGCGCGTTCGTACTCGTCGCGGAGCTCGGACGGCACCGACGCGCGCTGGAAGAACGCGAGGTCCCAGTACTCCGGGTGATGCACGTCCGCGAAGCCGCCCGCGCTGAGCGAGCGAATGAAGTTGAGCGTGAGCGCGGCGTGTTGGTACCCCGCGAGGAGGAGCTGCGGATCGGCGCGTCGCGCGCTCGCCTCGAACTCCGGATGGTTCACGAGATCGCCGAAGTAGCTCGGCAGCTCGACGCCGTTCTTCGTCTCGGTGGGTTTGGATCGCGGCTTCGCGTATTGGCCGGCGAACCGCCCGACGCGCACGACCGGCTTCTGCCCGCCGTGAATGATGACGAGCGACATCTGCAGCAGGATTTTCAGTTTGTTCGCGATGATCGTCGAGCGGCAATCGGCGAGCGATTCGGCGCAGTCGCCGCCTTGGAGCAAGAAGCGCTTGCCGAGTTGCGCCTCGGCGAGCTGCGACTTCAAGCGCTCGATCTCCCACGACGTCACGAGCGGCGGCAACGCGCGGAGCTTTGCGACGGCGGCGTCGAGCGCGGCGGCGTCGTCGTAGGCGACCTCTTGCGCGAGCTCCTTCGATTTCCAGCTCTCGGGGGACCAGGGCTGCATGGCCGGGAAGGATTAGCACGTTCTGTCGCCCCGACAGGTGACACGCAGGAGATTGCTCGTGCGCGGCGAGTCTGCCAAAGAACGACCCTGGCTGTTAGGTCCGGATGGCTCGTTACGAAGATCTCGAAGAGGCCCCACATGAAGACCAAGATCTCGTTTGCCGTCGCCGCGATCGCGTTCGGAACCGTTGCGTTCGGTGCGCAGGGCTGTAGCAGCGCGCCCGACGAGGCGAGCGGATCGTCGTCGAGCCAGTTCGTCCGCACGACCGGCGGGGGCAGAGAGCCGCCGCCGCCGCCGGTGTGGCATTGCCCCGCGTTGCCCGCACTGAATTCTCCCGAGTGCGCGCAAAACATCGTGGGCTACGTCGTGCCGCGTCCGGATGGCCAGCAGTGCCCCGTTCTCTACCTCGCCGATTACGGCGCGAACTGGTACCCGATGGCGGCTCCCGAAGCCGACCTCGTCGAGCCGCCGCTCGGGCCGATGGTCTGCATGTACCCGTTCGAGTACGTCATCGGCGCTTTCGGCACGATCGCCAACGCGCGCCCGTCGTCGAGGAACCTGTGTAGCGTCTTCCAGCCCACAAAGATGTCGTACATCTTGCCGAGCGCCCCGGCCACGTTCGTAGCGAACGGCATCGTGCATTCGTACGGCGGATTCGCGTCGACGCTGGACATCTGCGTCCCCGACGGCGCGCGTGGATGCGGGAGCTGCGTACAGCAGTAGTCTCTGTTGCATGGGTTCGGAGGCGCCGGGATCACCGCGCGTGTGGCAAGCGATCGTGACGCGCGTCGCGGGGCTCGCGGTCGTCGTCGTCGTCGCCGCGGTCGCCTTTCGCGCGGCGACGCGAGCACGAGATGCTTCGCCAGGGCCATCGTCGTCGGGCGCGGCGGCGCTCGACGCGAGCGTCGTACCGCTCGCCGATCTCGAGATCGCGGGATGCGCCGCAGTGACGCTCGACGGCGTGTGTACGATCCGCGAAGGCGCGACGCTGCGCGCGTGGCTCGCGAGCTCGGCGTCGCGCGTTACGTTCGAGCTCGACGGCGCCGCGCTCGCGCCGATGCGCGCGACCGTGATTCAAGATGGGACGCGCTTCGAGCTGCGGGTGCCGATCGGCGCGCATTTCCTGCGAGTGGCGATCGACGGCGCGCCCGTGGCCTCGCGCGTGCTCGGTACCGCCCCCGCGCTGCCCGAGGTGGTCGTTCAGGCGCGTGCGCTGCGCGCGAAGGGCGAGCTCGAAGCCGCCGATGCGGTCCTGACGCGCGAGCGCGCTCGTCAGGGAAACGCCGTCGATCCGATGGTCACGGGGACGCTCGCGCGCGTCGCGCTGGCGCGCGGAGACGTCGCGCGCGTCGACTCGCTCTTCGCCGAGTCGATCGATGCCAATGAGCGCGCCGGGATCGCGTCGGGCGCCGTCGAGGATTCGGCTGCGCTCATTTACTCCTGGTTCGAGCGCGCACGCTTCGCCGACGCACATGCTCTGCTCGCGCGCGCGAGGGCGCTCGCGCGACGGTACCCGGAAGGGACCGCGCGCCTCGCGCTCTACGATGCGCGACTCGCGTCGAGCACGGGCGATCGCCGGCGTGCGCTCTTCGGCTTTCGAGCGACGGCCGATCACGAAGAACGACTCGGCCTCGATCGCGATCGCAGGATGGCGCTCCAAGACGCCGCTATGGAGCTCGACGCGATCGGTCGCGTTGCCGATGCGATCGACGATCTCGTCGCGCTCTACACGACGGACGCAGGCGGCATGGATCCGTGCGATCGAGCAGACCTCGAGACGAACGTCGGATGGATCGCGCTGCATCTCCGTGGCCCCGAGCGCGTCGACACGCGGATGTGGCTGCGTCGCGCGATCGCTTCGCAAAAGGGCGAGTGTCCGGCGTCGTACGATCCGTCGCGCCTCGCGAGTCTCTTCGGGTATCTCGCGCGCGCGGAGCTCGATCGCGGCGCGCTCGACCAAGCGGCGGCGCGCCTCGGCGAGGCCGCCGCAACGATGCTGCATCCGCCGCCGAGGATCGACATCGAGTGGCGCGCGACGCGTGCCGATCTCGCGCTCGCGCGAGGCGACGTCGCGGCGACGCTCGTCGAGCTCGACGGGCTGCGCGCGGCGGCGGAGGCGCTCGGCGACCGCGAGTCGCTCCGCGCGGCGCTCGAAGGACGCGCCGCGGCGCTCGCGAGGCGAGGCGATCGCGTCGGCGCCCTCGATGCACTGGCGCGCGCCGCCGCTATCGTCGACGCGACGATTGTCGCCGTTCCGTTGGGTGAGGGGCGCGACGCGTTCGTGCGGGCACGCGAGACGAACGACGCGCGGCGCGTGGACCTCTTGCTCGCGCTCGACCGACCCGAAGATGCGCTCCGCGAGCTGCGACGCGCACGCTCTCGCCTCGTCGACGCGCTCGCCGGTGCCGACCGCATCGCGTCGCTCGACGCGACGGCGCGCGCGCGCTGGGAGGATGCGGTCGGCGCGTACCGACGCGATCGCGAAGCGCTCGACGCCGATCTCGCCGACGACTGGCGCTACTCGGCGCAGACGCTCGCCGACCGGCGCGCGCGTCGCGCGATTCGCGTCGCGTCGGTCCAAGCGACGTTCGACACCGCGCTCGCCGAAGTCGTGCATGGACGCAGCGAGCTGCCGTCGCTCGACACGCCCGGAGAGATCACGCTCGCGTATTTTGCCGGGACACGCGGGTGGTACGTCTTCGTCGTCGAGGATGGTCACGTGCGCGCCAAGGCGATCGGCGACGTCGACACGAAGGCGACGCGCGACGCCCTCGCCGCGAAGCTGCTTGCGCCGTTCGACGCGGAGCTCGGGCGCGCGCGTCGCGTCGCGGTCCTCGCCTACGGCGCCGCACGCGCCGTCGACTTCCACGCGCTGCCGTGGCGCGGCCCCCCCCTTGGCGCAACGCTGCCCGTCGTCTACCCGCTCGATCGCTCCGCGCGCAGCGGATCCATCGGCGCCATCGCGTCGCCTCGCGTCCTCGTCGTCGGCGATCCCACGTCCGACCTGAAGGGCGCGCGCGCCGAGCTCGACGCCGTCGCGGCTGGGCTCACCGCGTCCGGCGGTTGGGCCGTCACGGTCCTGCGCGACAAGCGCGCGAGCGGTGACGCCGTCCGAAGCGGCCTCGCAACCGCGGATCTCTTTCACTATGCCGGGCATGGTCGTTTCGCTGGTCGCGACGGATGGGCGAGCGCGCTCCGCCTCGCGCAGCACGGCGAGCTCTCCGTCGCCGACATCCTCGCGCTCCCCCGCGCACCGCGCGCCGTGTTCCTACTGGGGTGCGATACGGCGCGCGACTCCGGCGAAGCCGACGGACAAGGCCTCGGTCTCGCGCAAGCGTTCCTCGTCGTCGGCGCGCGCGCGGTCGTCGCGGCGTCACGACCTGTCGACGACGCGGCGACAGCGGCGATCGCGACCGAGATTTACGCGCGACTCACGACGGAGGTCGACGTCGCCGAGACGATGCGCGCGGTCGTGGCCGCCGCGACGGCACGCGGGCTCACCGAGTGGGACGCGTTTCGCGTCCTCGCCCCCTGACGATCACGGCATCACGACGACGTCGCGAACGAGAGCCTGCGTGCCCGCAGGCGGCCGCGCGAGCGCCGCGCGCGCGTTCGCGTCCGATGGAATCGCCGCGGGCTCTCCGACGAAAAAGACGATGCGCGAAGGTCCGACCGGGAGCTTCGCGAGCGCCGCCGCGTCGGCGTCCACGCGCACCGCACGCTCGGCCGAGACGGTCGACGTGACGGTCCACGCCTCGAGCGCGCCGCCGTGATCGATCCACGCGCGCACACCGACGTCGGCGGTCCGCGGCGCTCGCGGGCGCAGGATGAACGTCAGCGCGCCGCCCCGCTCGATTCGAATCGGCTCCTGCGGCTGCAGAGGCGCGTCGGACCGCACGACGCGCGCGTCCCCTTCGACGACGAGCTCGTAGTCCGGCATCCCCGTCCGCGTGCTCCACGGCTGCGTCACGAAGAGCGCGATCGCCGCGGCCGCCGCGAGCGGTGCCGCGACGCCGACCCAAGTCCACGACGAGCGCCGCGCGCGCAGGTCGGTCACGCGCGCCGCGCCGAGCGCTTCGCCCGCGCGCGACGTGATCGCCGCGAGCTCGCCCGCGCTTAGCGGCGCAAGCAGCGCTTTCGCGTCCGGATGATCGACCGGCTCGCGCTCGGCGCGCGCAACGTCGGCGAGCTGCTTCATGAGCGTGTCGTCACGATCGCTCATGCGCGCCTCCTTCCCCCGTCAGCTCGTGGGCGATCTCTCGCGCGCGCTTCGCGATGCGCGACCGTGCGACGTAGAGCGCGCCCGCTTGCATCCCGAGCTCTTCGCAGATCTGCGCGACGGGCGTCTCGTCCACCCACAGAGCGTAGAACAGGTGCATCATCCGCGGCGAGAGCTCCTCGCGCAGACGATCGAGCACCGACACGAGCAGATCGCGCGACGCGATCTCCAGCGCGCCCGAATCGTGGGTCCCCGCGTACGCCTCGAGATCCGCGGCGTCGGTCGCCTCCTCGTGCCACGGACTGCGGCGACCCGTGCGAAGGATCGATGCGACTTGTCGATCGGCGACGAGCCCGACGAAGTTCTCTAGCGAGAGCCCCCGCTCCTTTTGCCAAGCGCGCAGAACGCGCGCGTCGTTCTCGAGGAGCGACACGAACACTTCGTTGGTCATGTCCATCAGGTCTTGGCGGGGATCGCGGCGTGACGCAGCGCTTCGGCGCATCAGCGCACGCGCGACCCGCGCTTGGATGAGCGGCGCCAGCTGCGAGACGACCCCCTGAAGCGCCGCGCGGTCGCCGCGAAGCGCGCGCTCCAGGAGGCTCGGCGTCGACCCGTCGGCGTGCACGAGCAGACGCATACCACGCAGCGCCACCCGACCGACGAGCGTCCATGCAATGGCAAGCTGCACAAATGGACTACGCGACGGCCGTGCGAAATCTTACCGGGCGCGCCGACCCGCCGCGGACTAGCGTTCCGACCCGATGCCACCGTCCGTTCCTCGCCAGCAAGTGCCGAGCAGCCCGAGCCTCGTGCCGTTCGGAGACCTGCGGCGCTTTCTCGCGGAGCGCGCGGCGGCGTTTGCGCGGACGCCGGACTTCGACGATTTCTTCATCGCGCTGACGCCGAACGAATCCGAGCGCGTCGGTCGCCTCTGGCAGACCACGGTCGCGCTCCGCGACGGCGCACCGGACGCCGCGGCGGCGATCGCCGAGTCGCTCGTTCGCGGGATGCCGGACGAAGACGACGGCTCCGGCGCCCTCGCCGTCCGCACGTTCGCCGAGGCACTCCTCGCGCGCGTGCACGGTGACGTCGCGGGCGGCGGCAACCTCTACCTCACCGCGCGTCCGCCCGGCGCGCAGCTCCGCGCGTTCGAGCTCCTTCGCCTCCGCACGCCGCTCATCCCGTTCGCGTACGCCGCCGGCAACCGCGCGCTCCTCGAGGTCGTCGAAGAAACCGGACCGACCGAAGTCACGCTCGTCGATCTCGGGATCGGACGCGGCGGTCAGGTGCGCGCGCTCCTTCGCAATCCGTCGGCGCGCGCCGCGTTCACCTCGCTCCACGTCATCGGCGTCGAGCCGGACTCGTCCGCGTCGACGGGATCGGGCGCGCTCGAGATCGCCGAAACGAGCGTGCTCGAGGCCGCGGAGGAAGCGGGCATCCCCGCGACGTTCACGCCGATCGCGAAGCTCGCCGAAGACCTCACCGCCAACGACATCGCCGACGCGAAGCCGCGCGGCCTCTTCCTCGCGAGCTCGTCATTCTCTCTCCATCACGCGGTCGTCGCGGACGGCGAGCGCGGACGGCATGACGCGCTTCGCACGCTCCGCGACGCAGGCGCGCGCGCCGTCGTGCTCGTCGAGCCGGACTCGAACCACTTCGACGACGAGCTCGACGTTCGATTCGCCTTCGCGTACCGCCACTACCGCACGCTCGCGCAGGTCCTCCACGAGACCCTCTCGCCGAGCGACGCGTCGCTCGTCTGGAGCGAGTTCTTCGCGCCCGAGATCCGCAACGTGATCGCGCACGATGGCCGCTTGCGCGTCGAGCGCCACCAAGAGCTCGCGCGGTGGGGCGAGCAGCTCGTCGCCGCGGGCTTCACGATCGATCCAGTCCACGATCTCGTCCCGCGATCGGCGGCTGCGTCGGGCTTCGACGTGCGCGCGCAGGGGGACGCGTTCAGCCTCGGATTCCGAGGGACATCGGTGCTCGGCGTGCTTCGCGGTCGCGCCTGAACGTCACGGCTTCGACGGCGGTCGCGATCGACGCGACGACGGAGGCACGCTCCCGTCACGCGAATCGCCAACAATGAGCCACTCGCGCGCCGACTCGTCCTCCCAGAAGCGTCGGAGAATCTTGTCGGTCCCGCTCTCGCGCGCGACGCGATTGAGCTGCAGCGCGACGATGTCGCTCTCGACGATCTCCGCGACGCGCTTCACCCCGGTGCGCAGGCCAAACTCCTGCACCTCGCGGATCATGTCGGCGACCTCGGACGATGCAGGCTTGAGCGCGCGAACGTCCGCCTTGATCTTGATCTCGCGCCCCGCGAGCGTCAGCGTCGCTTCGCGAAGCTCGCGCGCGAACGCTTTCATCTCGGGCAACTGGACGATGCCCGCGAGGACGAAGTCGATGATGGCGTGAGTTTGGTCGACCTTGATTTCGAACACGGTGTCTGCGGCCCCCCCGAGACGTCCGGCGTCCAAGTAGCACACTCTTCCGAACGGTCGACATCCTAGCTCAGGCGCTCAGGAGGCGCGTCGCGATCGCGCGCGCGGGGGCTCGCTTCGGCGGACGACGGTTCTCGGAGGTCGCTCGCCTTCGCCTTCGCGCGCGGCCCAAAAATCGGACAATTTCGGCCAAAGCCCCTTCATCGCGGAGCGCGACACGACGGCACCGACGTGCCCGCCCTTCAAGTGCAGCCACTCTTTGTCCGGCGCGCCCGCGCGATCGTAGAGCTCCTTCGCGCTTTGCCACGGAACGATGTCATCGTTCTCGAACGTCACGACGTAGGTCGGGCACGTGATCGACTCGAGATGTACGGGCGTCCCCGACAGCGCGAACGTCCCCGCCACCAGACGATCGCCGCGGTACAGCTCCGCGATGTAGCGCCGATAGAACTCGCCCGGAAACGACACGTTGTCGTTGCCCCACGTCTCGAGCGCGAAAAATCCATCGAGGAACTCGTCGTCCCACGCGCGATCGATCACGCCGACCGCCTTCGCGAGCCCGAGCGTCGGCCGCAGCAAATGAAACGCCGACTGCATCAACTGCCACGGCACGTTGCCGAGACCGTCGACGAGCGCATGGACGTCGAACTCCGGCGTCGTCGTCCACTTCGAGAGGAGCCCGCCATCTCGGAAACGAATCGGCGCGGCGAGCGTCGTGAGCGACGCGATTCGCTCCGGACGCGCGGCCGCATGAATCGCGGTGAGCGTCCCGCCGAGGCAATAGCCGAGAAGGTGCACGCGCTCGACGCCGCTCGTGCGCGCCGCGACACGCACCGCGCGACCGATCGCGCGATCGCAAATGTCGTCGAACGTGACGAGGCGATCTTCGTCGCCCGGCGTCCCCCAGTCGACGATGTAGACGTCATGCCCGCGCGCCACCATCCATTGCACGAAGCTCTTCCCCGGCAAGAGATCGAGCACGTAGTGCCGATTGATGAGCGAAGGGACGAGCACGACCGGCGTCTTGAATGCGAGCCCCTCGGGGCGCGCGCGATAACGAAGGAGCCGCCACTTGTTCTCGGCGTGCACGACGTCGTGCGGCGTCGTTCCGACCGGAGGACGACCGCGCGCGAGTCGCGCGGCGAGATTGGCCAGCCCCTTCATCATCGGTAGAGCGCCTCGAGCTGATCGCGAAACGCCTCGTACACCTTCTTGCGTTTGACCTTCAGCGTCGGCGTGAGGAGACCTCCGTCGACCGTGAGCGCGCGATCCATGACGACGAATTTTTTGATGGTCTCGTAGTTGGCGAGCTGCGCGTTGACCTTGTCGACACGCTGTTGAAGAAGCGCGCGGAGCGCCTCGCCGCGTGCGTCGCGTTCGACGCCGGACGCCGCGAGCTGCGCATCGACCGCCTCGACGTTCGGCCAAACGCCGGCGACGAGGTACTTCTGCCCGTCGCCGTACACGACGAGGTGCGCGATGAACGGATCGTCGGCGAAGCGCTGCTCGATGTTCGCGGGCGGCACGTTCTTCCCTCCCGCCGTGACGAGGATGTCCTTCTTGCGATCGACGATCTGCAAAAACCCGTCGTCCGTGAATCGCCCGACGTCGCCCGTCTTGAACCACCCGTCCTCGGTGAACGCTTCGCGCGTCGCCGCGGCGTCCTTGTGGTAGCCGCCGAACACCGTCGGCCCGCGCGCGAGGATCTCGCCGTCCTCGGCGAGCCGCAGCTCGACGGACGGCAGCGGCTTGCCGACCGAGTCGAACCGAAACGCGTCCGGCCGATTGAGCGTCAGCGTCGGCGACGTCTCGGTCAGCCCGTAGCCCTCGATGATCAAGAGCCCGCACTCCCAAAAGAGCTCCTTCACTTCGCGCTTGAGGCCCGCGCCGCCCGAGAGGCAAAAGCGCAGTCTGCCGCCCGTGAGCTCGGCCAGCTTTGCGGCGCGACCTTCTTTCGTGCTCTCGGTCGCCGCGCTCGTCGCGAGCTTTTCCCAGAGCGACGGCACGCTCATGAAGATCGACGGACGCACCTTCGGAAGCTCGGCGAAGACCGCGCGCGGATCGCAGAGGTACGTCGTGAAGCCGAGCGTGTTGCCGAGGCACGCCTCGCCGAAGCCGAAGATGTGGCTCATCGGGAGCCACAAGAGATCGACGTCGTTGTCGCCGAGGAGCGAAGCGTTGTTCTTCAGCCAGTCGAGACCGTTGATTGCGACGTTGCGATGCGTGAGCGGTACGCCTTTCGGGTTCCCCGACGTGCCGCTCGTGTAGAGCATCATCCCGGGTTGATCGAGCGAGACCGCGTTCATCGTGGTGAAGAACGCGGTGGGGTCTTCGGCGTCGCGCGCCTTGCCCATCGCGAGCGCGGCGCTCCACGCGACGACGCGTCGTTCGACGTCGGCGTACGCCGGCACCTTCGTCCCCGCGTCGCGCATCTTCGCGAGCACGCGCGACGCATCGAGCGCGTCGTCGAGGAGCACGATGCGCTCGACCGCCGCGTACTTCTCCCACGACTCGAACACCTTCACGAGGAGCGCCGGCGTGTCGACGAAGACGACGCGCGCGTCGCTGTGCTCGACGACGTACGCCGCTTGCTCCGCCGTGCTCGATCCGTAGATCGGCACCATCACGCCGCCCGCCGCTTGAATCGCAAGAGCCGCAGAGATCCACTCGACGCGATTCGGCGCGAAGATCGCCGCGCGCTCGCCCGACTTCATCCCGACGGCAGCGAGAAAGAGCGACGCCTCGCGGATCTGTTGCGCGAACGCGCCCCACGTCACGGCGCTCCAGTCTCCGTTCGCGGTCGGCAACATGAAGCGCGGGCGCGTGCGGCGCTCGCCGAGATGATCGAAGACGGCGCGCGGAGCCGTCCGCTGCTCGAGATACGGCGTGATGTCCATCTTGATGCCCCTTTGCTTCTACTTCGCGGCACGCGCTCGCTGCGCGTCCTCGAGCTTCTCTTCGAGATCGATGATTCGACTTTGCATCTGATTGAGGAGATGCAGCGTGCGCTCTTGATCGCGCTTCGTCGGCAACCCCATCTGCGACCACCACTGCTCCTTCACTTGATCGCCCGCGGCCTTCGCCTTGAGCAGGATCGTGAGCATCGTCGCCGAAGGTCCGAGCACGAGCGGGCTCCGCAGCCACTCGGCCGTGTACTTCGCGGTCGCGTCTTCCCACGCGTAGAAACCCTTCTTCCACTCGTCCCAACCGAACATCGTGTGCTCCTTCCTTCTCAGAGACCGAAACGGCGAACCTCGGCTGCCGTCGTGAAATCCGCGTTCGGCTCGCCTTGCTTGCTCGTCGCGCGCGCGACTTCGCCGAAGCACTCGAAGACGAACGACACCTGTTGCGTGACGACGTTGGCGCCCGCCGACGGCGCGGTCGTCACCTTCGTGCGAATGCGATGCGCTTGCGTGAACTTCAGATCGATCAGATCGAGCTCACCCGTCGCGTCGTCCGTGACTTCGTACGTGTCGGTTCCCGCGTACGGCAGCCCGCGCACCGTCGCGTTCGAGACCGTCGACGACGACGTCCACGTCTTTCCCGGCGCGAGCGGGAAGCGAAAGACGGAGATCGGCGTCGAGTAGACGAGGAGCGTCTTTCCTTCCGACGGGCTCGGGTCCTTGGACGCGAGTCCGAGGAGAAAGAGCGCGGTGGCGTCTTGCGCGTAGACCGCCTCGAGCCTTCCGGCCGCGTCGAACGGCGCGACGAACTGCGCGCCCGGGAACGACGTCGCGTACCACTTCCCA
The DNA here is from genome assembly GCA_043785585.1 of Deltaproteobacteria bacterium. Taxonomy (GTDB): domain Bacteria; phylum Myxococcota_A; class Polyangia; order Polyangiales; family Polyangiaceae; genus JBBQXV01. The sequence goes on from JAYVXB010000380.1 coordinate 23,511, forward strand.
TCGACGGACGACGCCGACACCGTGATCGCCTGATCGTCCGCGAGATCCACGTCCATCTTCCACAAGCGGCGCCCCGCGCTGTCGACCGCTCCGACGACGTCGACCGTGCGATCTTTTCCAACGGGCGAGACGAGGTACTTCACCGGAACGCCGAGCACGGCCTTCACTTCCGCGGAGTCGATCTTCCCGTCGAGGTTCGGCAGGCAGTCGAGCGGCGCAGGCGCGCCCGCGTCGTACGCGGAGTGATCCGGATGCGTCTTGTTGTCCGCGACGCACGCCGCGAGAAACGCGAAGAGCGCCGCCGTCACGAACGAAAGATGGGGCATGCGCTTCATCGCCTAAAACCTGTACATGAGCCGCACACGCGCGAGCTGCGCGGGCTTGGCCAGTAGATGCTGCGTCGGATTGTCGAGCCCGGCGAGCGGGAAAAGCACGGCGTACTCGAAGGCGGCGCCGAATCCGTCGCGGCTGCCCCACGCGAGCGTCGGATCGATCTCGATCCCGAGCGGAGACTTCTCGCCCGGAGTCGACGACGCGAACATTGCCCACGACTCGACCGCAGCGACCGACGCGGTGAGCGCGCCCGCCGTGGTGCGAACGAGATGCGCGCGCACGTGCGGCCTTACATAGACGGCGTCGGTGACGGTGCCGATGATCTCGCGGAAGAGAATGCGATCGATTCGGTAGTCGGGATGAAAGCGGAAGTTGTCGGCGTGGTTCGTCCGAGGCGGGTTCGCTTGCGCGCCGTCGAGCTCGCCCGGCTTCGGTGCGGGCGCGCCGAGCTTGGGGAACGCGCCGAATCCGGGCGATGCGTCGCCGCTCGCGTAGCCGACGTCGAGACCGACGCCGAACGTCGACTCGGGCGATCCGATTTCGCTCTCGAGCGCGCCGCCGTGCTGACGGCTCGTCACCGGATCGCGAAAGAGGACACCCGGGATGAGCGACGGCTGATCGACCGTCGCGAACGCGGCCGCCCACTCCGCTTCGATCCGAAACGACGGATGCGTCACGCGCGCCCAGAAGTCGAACACGGTCCCCTGGAATCCGCGCGCCATCACCTGCGCGTCGTTGATCGCGATCGGCTGCGCCGTCGGCAGATACGTCGCGGGGACGTCTCCGTTCTGCCATCTGTGCGCGAGGTAGCCGCCGTATTCGATCGTCGTCTTCCCCGCGAGGCGCCGCCTGCGACGCGACGCTTCGTCCTTGTATTGCATGACCGCGAACGTCACCGATCGCACCGCGGCGATCGGCGCGATGTCGACGACGCGCTGCCCGTTCGCGCGCGGAGCGAACGGCCCGCTCGACGAGAAGTCGTACGCGAGCGCCCAGATGTGGCCGCCGAGCGGCGTGATGAACGCGACGCGATCCGCGGCGTCGCCGCTGTCGCAATCGGCGCAGTCGCCGCCGTTCGCGACCATCCCGAGCCCCCACTGGTTCCCCATGCGCCCCGCCGCGAGGAGGCCGATCGGCGTGAGCGCTTCGCCGTACGCGCGCTTCACGCGCATCGCGCTCGGCGGCGAGAGCTGCGTCGTGCTCGCCGACGGAATGCCGTCGGAGTTTCCGCCGAGCGCGACGTTGTCGAGCCAGTCGATCCGCGTCTTGACCGCGAGCCCACCAAACGGCGCATAGACCGCGAGATCCGTTCGGAGCCGCATGTCGGCATAGTTCAGCGTCTGCCCGTTCGGATCGCCCGCGGGCACGGGGAAGAGCGGCCGCCCCGAAGGCGTGAGGCCGCGATCGAGATCGAGGTTGTAGAGCGATTCGGCTCGCGCGCGGAGGTAGCCCTCGAGCTTCACGGTCGTCTCTTGGCGCGGGACGATGTCTTGGCCCGTGTCGGTGAAGCCCGTCGCGCGCGCGGATCGCGGAGTCGCCGCGATCGCGAGCAAGGTCACGGCACCTACGCTGCACTGCAACAACTTCACGGCTTCGCCTCCGGCGGAGCGGCCGGTCTCTCCGGCGGCTTCGCGGGGGGCGCGTCGTCGACGAGGAACGCGACGAGGTCCGCCGTCGACGCCCCCGCGGCCTCGAGCATCGGGAAGTGCCCACACTTCGGATAGACCACGAGCTTCGCGTGCGGCAGATCGCGCGCGAGGCGCTCGCCGTAGCCGAGCAGCGTCACCTGGTCGTCGCGCCCCCACAAGAGGAGCGTCGGCTGATCGATCTTTTTATAGCGGTCCTGCACCTCGGCAAATCGCTGCCCGCGCGTCGCCGCGAGCGCCGCCGCGGTCGTGCCCGGACGATCGAGCGCGCGCTCGACGGCCTCGATGAACGGCTCGGTGATGAAGCGCTCCTTGTCGTAGAACGCGTGCGCCATGCGCTCGTCCGTCCGCTGACCGTAGAAGAGCCCGAAGAGCGCCTCCCCAATTCCCGGCGCGCGTGCCCAGACGAAGAAGCTCGGCAGCTGCTCTTCGTAGACCCACGCATCGTAGAGCGCGAGGCGGCTCACACGTTGCGGTGCAGCAAGCGCGAGCGCGAGCGCGACGGACGATCCCCACGAGTGCCCGACGATCGCTGCCCGCGTGACGCCGCGCTGATCGAGCAACCCTTGAACGAGCTTTGCCTGCGCCTCGGGCGAGTAGTCGCCTTCGGGACGCGACGTCCAACCGAACCCCTTGAGGTCGAGCGAGATCACCCGGTGCGTCTTCGCGAGCTCGGGGGTGACCATCGTCCACGTCTCGAGCGACGACGCAAAGCCGTGAACGAGCACGACCGGCGAGCCTGCGCCGACGTCGGTGTAACGTACACGTACTCCGTCGATCGTCGCGTACGTCGCGTTCTCGGGCGCGCCGGGGAGCGCGCCTTCATGGAACGTCGCGCAGCCCGCGAGCGCAGGTAACGCCGTCGCGACGGCGAGCGCGATCAGCCCGAGCTTCACGGCGCGAGTCTCCGGACCTCGGCGGCGCTCGTGAACTCGACCGTCGCTTCGTTGCTCTGCGACACGATGTTCGCGACCGGACCGAAGCACTCCGAGATGAAGACGAACGTGCGTGTGGTCGTCGCGAAACCTCCGACCGTGCGCGTGAGCACGACCTGCACGCGCTCTACTTGGAACTTCCCGTACGGCGTCGTCAGCTCGCCGGCGGCGTCGACTTTGTTCGTGTACGACTCGCTGTAGAAGGTAGCGACGCCTTGCGCGCTGCCGCTCACGTTCGACGTCGCGTTCCACGTCGAGCCGACGTGAAACGGAAACGACAGCGTGGGGACCGGCGTGGCGTACGTGAGCTTGGTCGCGGTCGCGCTGTTCGACGGCGACACGACACCGCGCAGGAGCAGCGCCGTCGCGCTCGTCTCGAAGACGCCGAGGAGATCCGCGCCGTCGGAGAGCTTCGTCGCGTACGTCGCGCCGGTGAAATCGGGCGCGTACCACGTGCCTGCGGGCGCGAGCGTCTCGACGATGACGTCGTGATCGCCCGGGAGCGCCGCCGAGAAATCCCACGCGCGCATCCCGCCCATCTGCATCGTGCCGGCGGTGTTGACGGTGGCGTTTGTTGCGATGCGGTAGGTCGCACGGAGCCCAGCCTGCAGCGGCACTTCGGCGCGATCGATGGTGCCGTCGTGGTTCGGAGCGCAGCCGCCGCCGTCGGTGGGCGGGACGAAGACGTCGCTCGTGCTCGCGCCATCGCCGACGATTCCGGAGTCGCTGCCGCCACCGTCCGGGTGCGAGACGGGAACGCACCGACCGCTCGAATCGCACGCGCCCGAAGCGCAGTCCGCGCCGACGGTGCAGTCTTGTTTCGACGCGCTGCTGCACGCCGCCACGAGGACGACCGCCGTCACGGTGACAAGCAGGGCGCGCGAACGCATCACGCCACCCCGACCATCGGCCCGGGGGCCGGCGTACGGGCGTCACGCGCCTCGCGCATTCCGAACGCCGGGATCGCGATCGCCAGATGTGCGATCGCAAGAACGCCGAGCGCCGCCGGGATCGACACGCCTTGCGCGATGGCACCCGTGATCGTCGGCAGCAAGAACCCGCCCGCCTGCCCGATGAGCATGAGAAGCCCGAGCGCAGCGCCGGCGCGCGTCGGTCCGACGCCCGGAAGCTCGGCGGGGATCGCGAAGAGGAGCGGCGCGATGCATCCGCCGCCGATCGCCGCGACACCGAGGCATACGAGCGATGCGCCCGGCGGAGCGATCGCGAACGCGCCGAGCGCGGAGCCTGCGACGGCGGCGCCTGCGAGAAACAGCGGCCGTCGACGTCCGATGCGATCGGAGAGCCACGGCCCGAATCCGTTCGCGACGCCGGCGATCCCGAGCCACGTGGCGACCGCGACGCCGACGCGCGCCGGCGGCAATCCACCCTCGGTGAGCGCGCGCGGCAAGATGCCGAGGAGCGCAAGGTACCCACCGAAGAGGAGAAAGTGCATCAGCCCCACGCGTACAAGCTCACCATTTTTTGCGAGTCGAAGCACGTCGAGTAGACCCGCGTGCGGCATGTGGGCGATCCGGTCGTCGATGAGCGACCACCAGACCACGGCGGCCACCGCCATCGCGACGCCCGCGGCGACCATCGCGCCGCGCCATCCGCCGAAGGCCGGCGCGAGGAGCGACTGCGCCGTCAACACCGTCGCCGCCGTCCCGAACGTGTACGCGAGGATCGCGACGCCGTTCGCGCGCCCGAGCTTCGCGAGCGGGACGTGCGCGACGAGGGCCTTCGGGATCGCCGGCGCCACGAAGCCGACGTGGAACCCGAAGAAGAGCATGCACAGCGCGAGCTCCCACGCCGTCGACGCGAACGCGCGCGACGCGCATGCGAGCGCACCGGCGAGCATCGCGATCGCCGCCACGCGACGCGGCCCGAAGCGATCGACCGCAGCTCCGCCCAGCGGTGACGCAATCGCGATCCCGAGCGGCGCGGCCCCCCACACGATCCCGCCCATCGCGTGCGACACGGCGAGGTCCTTGGCGATCGTGGGCATGAGCGGCGGGAGGAGCGACCACCCGAGGCCGCCGCCGACCCCCTGCATCATGGCGCAGAGCGCCGTCGTACGAATCGGCCGAGCCTTCTCCACGTCACCCATAGACGCCTCCGCTGCATTGCAACAATCTTTGTGCGGTCGCAACATAGACGGGGCCCGTGCTATGTCAAGGCGGATCGGGGTCTCCTCATGCTCACCGTCAAGAAGTACTCGAACCGCCGGCTCTACGACACCATCGAGAGCCGTTACATCACGATGGAGGAGCTCGCCGAAAAGATCCGCGCGGGGGCCGACGTGCGCGTCGTCGACGCGAAGACGAACGAGGACCTCACGGCGACGACGCTGACGCAAATCGTGGTCGAGGGACGCGGCGCCGCGCGCATGCTCCCGGTGCCGCTCCTGACGCAGCTCATTCGCATGGGCGATGACAACCTAGCCGAGTTTTTTGGGCGTTACGTGACGTGGGCGATGGAGGTCTACCTGCGCGCGAAGCAGGGCGCGCAAGCGATCGCGCCGTTCAATCCGTTCGTGATGGCGCCCTTCGCGGCGGGCAACGCGCTCGCGCGAATGTTCACCGGCGGAGGCCAGCAACAGGGCACGTGGGACGAGCCACCGCCTGCCCCGCCCCCGATCGCCACGCCGCCTCCCGCCGCGAGCGACGTCGCCGATCTGCGCCGCGAGCTCGACGAGCTGAAGCGCTCCCTCCAGAAGAAGAAGCCGCGCCGCTCCTGATTTGTTGCAATGCAACAAAATGGTCTTGACGCCTCCGGTGGGCTGCTTAGTTTGCGGCTCGTTCGGGGGACGAACCGTCCTCCGCCCATCCAAAGGAGACTGGTCATGTCGTCGGAAGCACAATCGCACGGTCAGCAAATCGCGGAGTTCTGGGGGAAGGCGCTCACGGATCACATCGCGCGGACCGAGTCGTTCTGCGCCGAGGTGGTGAAGCTCGAGACGAAGGGGACCGAGCAGGCGCTCGCGAACCTCGACGAGATGAGCCGCCTCACGCGCGAGTCGATCGCGTACGCGGGCCAGCTCAACGCAGCGTGGGGCATGGTCGCCCTCGACGCGACGCGCCGCGCGTTCGACATCGTCGCCGCCGCCCCGAAAAAGTAGTCGGTCGCGCGGATTTGGGGATTCACGGGAAGACGGGAAGACGGGAAGACGAGAGGGATTTCCAAACATTCCTCCGACCTTCCCGTCTTCCCGTCTTCCTGTGAAATCCCGAGGCGTCGGTCAGTCGTCGTCGTCGCCGGAGGCGATGAGCGGCGAAGGCGTGCTGCACCCGACGGGCGTGACGAGCGTGCAGAAGAGCAGGCGGTTGAATCGCGTGGTGGGGACGGCGTCGACGCGCGAAAAATCGTAGTCGCGCGTCTCCATCGCCCACCACGCTGCGTCGCCTCGCGGGAGCGCGACCTGCGCGCCCGCGGGTCGCGGCACCGGGAGCCGCGTGGATCGCAGCACCGCGGGGACGATCGCCACGTACGGCGTCGTGTCCACCGCCTCGACGAACACGTCGTCCATCGGCCGCGCTACCGCGTCTTGCTGCCCGAGCGCCGGCAAGCCGAGCAGCAGCTCGATCGTCCGGAGCACGCTCGTCGTCGTGTACGCCGTCGACACGACCGCGCCGCGTCGCACGTGTCCACCGGCGAAGATCGCGAAGCTCCGGTGCGAGTCCACGTGGTCGGCTCCGTTCTGCGCGTCGTCCTCGATCTTGATGATCACCGTCTCGGCCCAGAACGGGCTCTTCGAGAGCTTCTCGACGATCAACCCGAATGCGTAGTCGTGATCGGCCATCTGCGCGTCGGGGTTGTCCACCGCGTCGTCGGCGCGTCCGAACGAGCCGAAGTGATCGTGTGGAAGTCGCACGATCTCGAGCGCGGGCAGCTCCCCCTTCGTCACGTACTCGTCGAACTCGCGCTCCCACTCCTTGAACCGCCAGTAGTCCGCGAGCTTCATGTCGAAGCCGCGAAAATACGGATCGGTGACGTTGGCGAGGGACGCGCGCGTCGGGAACGCGACGCGCGTCTTCGTTTTGTGCGGTGCACGAAGCGGCTCGACGTAGTAGCCGTCCTTCTTCGGCAGGTGGTAGCGGTAGTCGTCGACGAACGCGCCGTAGTTGCGAACGGAAACGCCCGCCGCCATCGCGACGTCCCACAAGAAGCCGCGCCCACCTTCGGCCGGACCGTCGATCGCCGCCACGTCCGCCGTCCCGGGCAAGAGCTCCGCGGACTTCGGCGTGTGCGGGTTGGACGCGATGCGATCCGCGAGCGTGGCCAGCCCGACGTTGATCGCCCGGTTCGTCCCTTCCCAGTCGTACGTGTGATGCCCGCGCTCGGCGTATTGGAGCGGGACCTCTTTCTCCGCGAAGTCGGTCGAGCGTCCGCCCATCGTCCATTGCCAGCCGTCGCCCGACACGCCGCCCGAATCGAAGAAGCGATCGAGAGCGACGAACGTGCGCGCGAGCGCGTGATGATTCGGCGTGATCGCTTCGCCCCAGTGCACGAGCTTCGGATCGCCGTCGGTGCCGGCGAGATCGCCGAGGACTTGGTCGTACGTTCGGTTCTCCCCGACGACGAAGACGACGTGCTTCACTTTCCCGCGAAGCGCTTGAAAAATAGGGGGAACCTTGATCGCATCGTCGTGAAATCGATTGTTGAGGAGCGACTGCATCGTGAGCTTGGCGCGAACCTCCGGCCCCGGAGTCGGAAACGCGTGAAGCCCACCGTGCTGCAGCTGCAGCGAGAACTCGTTGCCCGGCGCGATCGCGTACGGCTTCTCGCGCGACCGCAGGACGTCGCTCCACGGACCGTGCAGGTTCGCCGTCGTCGGGCTCTTTCCGAACGCGACGAAGAGCGACGCGCCGTCGGCCGAGACGGTGACGTCGTGCGGATAGAAGCCGGTCGGCACGAGACCGACGACGCGCGGCGTGTCGCTGAGCGAGACGATCGCGAGGGTGCTGGTCCCGCCGTTCGTGACGTAGAGCGTCTTCTCGTCGGGCGAGAGCGCGACGCCGTTCGGGTTCGAGCCGCGGAGCGCGCGGATCGCCGCGGGCGCGTCGTCGGGCGCGGTCGTCGGGATCTCGGTGACGACCGTTCCCGCGTCGCGATCGATGACGCTGACGGTGTCGCTGTTCGCGTTCGCGACGTAGAGGCGCGTCCCAGCGCGGTTGGCGGTGAGCCTCGCCGGCTGCCCGCCGACTTTGATGCGCCGCAACACGGCGCGCCGATCGAGGTCGATCTCGACCACTTCGCGGTCCCGTTGGCAGGTCACGTACGCGCGCCGCTCGCCGATGACCACGACGCCGAGCGGGTACTCGCCCCCCGCGGCGCCACCGAGCGGCGCGAGCTTCACTTCGTCGAGCTTCGCGTGGGTCGCCGTGTCGATGATGGTGACGGAGTCGTTGTCGTGGTTCGCGACGACGAGGGTCGCCCCCGAAGCGCTGAGCGCGATCCCCGCCGCGTACGGGCTCATCTTCAGTCCGAGCCCGCCGAACCCGTGTTTGTCGCGGTGCCCGAGGGCGATCGGCGCGCCGCGTTCTTCCCATTTCGCGCCGTTTCGCTGCACCTCGTGCACGCAGTCGTCGGGACCGCCGCTCACGTAGAAGCGATCGCCGGCGGGATGGAACGCCAAGCCGACGAACGCATTGGGCACGCGAATCACATCGGTCTCGCGCGGCGTGCCGCTCGTCACGTCGTAGACGAAGACGTACTCATCCGACGCCGACGGGATTTTCTTTCCGTCGCGATCGTAGAGGCGGTTGTAGCCCGACGTGAGCAGGAGGAGCGTCTTGCCGTCCGGGGAGAGCGCCGTCGCGATCGCGCCCATCGCGAGAAAGCCGGGCGCCGCGCGCGTGTGCGGGTTCAGCTCGAAGACGCGCGATCCGGGAGCGGCGTCCGGTGTGATCGTGGCGCCGGTCTGCACGCCGAGGACGTCGGTGCCGAAGAGCGACGCCTTCGGCAGCCTCCGTCCCGGCGCAACGATCGCGAGCGTCGGCGGCGTGTCGGACACCGCGCTCGCCGACGAGTCCCCGACCGGAGCGGCATCCACGATCGACGAAGCCGATGCGCTCGTCGCGGTCCGTACGGGCGGCGCCGTCGGCGTCCCCGCGCACGCGACGACGACGGCCGGCGCAACGAGCGAAAGGACAAACGCCGCGGGAAGCAGCGAGAAAGCGCGAGGCGAGGAGCGCATGACGCAAACGCCACCCTACCGAGAAAAGCCGCAAAGCCGAGTGATTCCGCTACGTGCATACTGAACACATAGTCACGTGTGACTCTAGGACACACCCCTCTCTTGACCGTGCTTTCAAGGCGGGCTACTTGATGCCCTCACGTGTCGGGGGGCGATGCGCGCGGGGTTCCGTTGCGCACGAAGAGTTGGTGGAGATCGGCGGGGAAGAGGCGATACCGCATGGGCAGTCGATTGACCTGGCCAGAGATCTGTTGCAGCGACGAGTTTCGAGGGAGATGGGTCGCCCTCGACGAGTGCAAGTACGACGCGCGAACCGCGCAGCCGGTCGAAGGGAGCGTCGTGGACGCCGACGAGGACCTCGCGGCGCTGTGCAGCCGCATGCAGCAGAGCGACAACCGCCACTGCGCGATCCTCTTCTGCGAGGAGATGGACGAGCCGATGGCGTCGTCGCGTCGCCACCAGCCGTCGCCGGTCGCACCGCGCGGCGCCGTGCACTGAGTCGCCTCCAGAGCCCCTACTTCTTGACGACAGGCTTGATGACGGTTTTCCCGTCTTTGACGGCGACCTCGAAGTCGACCGCGCGTCCGTGCTTTTCGCGGAGCTTCGCGCCCGACTCGCGGAGGCTCTTCGCGAGGTTGTCGTAGGTGATCGCCGCCGTCGATTCGTTGTGGCGGCGCTTCGTCTCGACGTATTGGGCGTAGAGCTGCCGGACGCGCTCGTCCGGAAGATCGTTCGGACCGGCGGCGGGTCGAGCGGGGGGAGGCGGGCGCGGCGCTACGGGCGGAGCGGGCGCACGCGGAGGCGGCGCGGGAGCCGCAGGACGCGGCGGCGGCAACGGCGGCGGGAGCGATCTCGCGGGTGGCGCCGCGGCGGCCGGGGGCAACACCGCGTGCGAGCCCGTCGGCGGACAACTCGCGCCCGGCGGAGCCACGCCCGCGGAGCCGGTGAATCGAGGCTGCTCCGGGTTCGCCTTCCGCCAGATGCGCCCACCGGCGCCCCCCGGCAGCGAAGACTCGCGCTCGCCAGGCGCGAGCGAATCGGTCGGCGGCGCGGCGGGCACCGTTCGCGGCGCGAACGACGCGGCAGGCGGCGCGGCGGGGACCGTGCGGGACGGGAGCGGTGGCGCGGCCGAACGTTGCGGCGGCGCCGGAGGTCGCGGTGTCGCGGGACGGCCCACGGGAATCCGAAGCGACGATGGATCCCTATCGAGCGGATCGTCGAGCTCACCGAAATCGAGCGCCACATTGAGCGGCCGCTTCGGCGAGCTGCCCTGCGCGCGCATGGGCCGCGGCTCTTCGAGCGCGGCGAACGCGGCGAAGTCGTCGTCTTCGAGGATCGCGGCGTCGTTGATCGAAGGCGGCGGCAAGGTTTCACGCGCGGGCGCTTCGGGCTTGGGAGGCGCGACGGATTTTCGCCGCGTCGACGTCCGCGCCTCGTCACCGAAGCGCGCCTGCGCCTTCATCATGTGGCGTTTGTACGTCCCGTTCTCGATCTCGCGACAGATGCGCAGCCAGAACGATTGGTACGTATTGAACCTTTGAAGGATCATCTGAAACCGGAAGCGCAGGCCCGTGTTTCGGATTTGTTCTTTGCGCAAAATCTGGATGCGGCGCTCCACGTCCTTGCGCGGAACGCCCGGTTCGAGCTTCTCGATGCCCATGAAATACTGATCGTAGAGCGAGCGCAGCCGATCGATGCGCAGCTCCAGCTCCCCGACCAGGTTCTCGAGCTCGACCTGCTCCACCGCACCTCCTCAAACGACGCGCTTTTCGAGACGCCGACTAGATCAATCGCCTATTCAAAGCGGGGTGACGCGAACGTTGTCGAAGCAAACCTTGACCTGCCAGTTGTTGAACCCGAAGTGATCGTGGCCCGCTCCGGCGAGCGGTTGCGCGTCGGCGTACGAGTGCATCTCGACATCGTCGACGAACCAGCGAACCGTCTTGCCGTCCGTGCGCTCGACTTTGAACCGGTAGACCTGTCCGGCCGCGACCGGGCGCCGCTTCGGATCGTCGGAGGTCGTATCGACCTCGATCTTCTTGCGGTCGTCGCCGTGCTCGTTGATGCGCGCGAGCACGTGGAACTTGTTCTGCCATCCGCCGAAGATGACCAGGTACGACGTCGCGTTCGTGTACGAGATCGACGTCGCGGCCGAGCGGCCGTCGCCCCAGACCTCGGCTTTGAGATCGCCGTCGGGCGAGTCGGCGATGGCGTCGAACTCGATGCGCGCGTTCACCGGGAGCACGCGGTTCAACCAGACACCGTGGTTCTTCGCGCCCTGTCCGCAGAGGCGGCCATTCTCGATGCGCCACGCGCTCGTGCCCGCTTGCCCCCAGTCGGGGCCGAGATCGGATCCGGGGGGCGGGGCCGGCATCGCGCTCGCGCTCGCAGTCACGGCCACGGCCGGGGACGCGGAGTCGGGCGACGCGGAGGCAGACGCCGCTGGGCCGGAAGCCGAGGGCGTCGCGGACGCGGACATCGTCGGGCGAGGGGGCGGAACGATCGACACCGCCGACGCCGCCGCCGTCGGCGTGCGATTGAAGTCGTCGAAAAACGCCGTCTTCATGATGTTTTCCGACGCCTTGAACGTCGACGTCGGAGCGGCGGCCGCCGGGTTCGTCGTGACCGGACCTGCGTCGGAGGGCGTGCTGTTACCGGGCGGAACGCAGGCGAGGCCCGACGCGACGAGCGCGACGGCGACACCCGACGCGACGAGCGCGTGCGGCTTGGGGCGGAAGAAAGAGCTCACGACCACGTTTCTATCACGCCCGCCCCGCGGCGGAGAGGTGCGCTGGAGCCCCCTTTTGTGTAAAGGATGCCTCGTCATGTTTCCCATCCTGTTCCGTATCCCGCTTCCGCATATGCCGCTCAAGCTCTGGTGGGCGCTCGCGGCCGTCATCGCCATTGCAACGATCTACGGGGCACTCTCGTATCGTCGCGGTGAGAAGTCGGCGGCTCTCGTCTCGCTCCTCTTCGCGGCCGCGGCTGGCGCCGGCATCTGGAAGTGGAAGGCGATCAGCTACGAGGCGCCGAACATCCCGATCTACTCGTACGGCGTGATGCTCGGCCTCTCGCTCGTCATCGGCTGGTACCTGACGCTGACGCTCGCAGAGAAGGACGGCCTGCCGAAGGAGACGATGGCGAACTGCTACGTCATCACGGCGGTCGCGGCCATCGCGGGCTCACGTGTACTTTACATCCTCACCAACCTCGACGAGTTCAAGGCCGTCGGGGATCTGTTCGCGCTCCGCAAGGGCGGGCTCGTCGCGTACGGCGGATTCATCGGCGGCTTCCTCGGGAGCTGGGTCTATCTCCAGTCGAAGAAGATTCGCCTCTTGCCGTGGGCCGACGCCGCGGTGCCGAGCTTGGCGACGGGGCTCCTCGTCACGCGCGTCGGTTGCTACCTCTTCGGGTGCGACTTCGGAAAGCGCCTCTCGGACACCGCGCCGACGTTTTTGAAGAAGCTCGGGACGTTCCCGCACTGGCCGACGGGCACGCTCGAGAACGGCGACGGATCGCCGGCGTACGTGCGCCACCTCGATCTCTTCAGAGGCTCGCCGCTCGAACAGACGATCCACAGCACGAACCATTCGCTGCCTGTGCACCCGACGCAGATTTACGAGTCGCTCGTCGGGCTCCTCCTCTTCGCCGTCTTGATGTGGCAGCGAAAGCACCTCAAGTTCCGTGGGCAGGTCTTCTTCCTGTTCGTGTTCGGGTACGGGTTCTTGCGCTTTCTGCTCGAGATCATCCGTGACGACGTCGAGCGCGGCGAATACGGGCCGATCTTGGCGGAGCACGTCTTCGTCCCCGCGTGCCTTTTGCTCTTCGCGATCGCGTTCACGTTCGGGATCTCCCTCGGGATCACGAACAAGAACGCGCGGACCGCGGCGCGCATCGTCGCGTTCGTCCCGCCGATCGCGGCGTACATCGCGCTGAAGCCGGCGTCGTTCGGGCAGAGCGCGAACGTGCAGCTGTCGACCAGCCAGTGGATCGCGCTGACGACCGCGCTCCTCGTGTCGTACTTCTACGCGCAGCTGTGGCAGAGCGCGCGGAAGGCGCCGGCGATGGCGATGGCGCTCGGCGAGGGTGCGACGCTCGAAGCCGAGGAAGAGAAAGAGAAAGAGATCGCGGACGAGGACGACGAGCGCGCCGAGGCCGCGGACGACGCGCCGAAGAAAAAGAAGAAGAAGAAAAAGAAGGTCGACGTCGACGCGCTCGCCGAGAGCGAAGGCGAGAACGTCGAAGCGAAGGCCGACGACAAGGCCGACGACAAAGACGCGAAGAAGGAAGAGACGGACGAGAAAGGTCCCGAGCCGAAGCCGGCGACTTCCTGACGAGCGAGCTGATGTAGAGTTGGCGGCGTGAAACCGCGCCTCCTCCTCGCGTCGCTCCTCGTCACATTCCCTGCGCTCGTTCTCGCCTGCGACGACGACAAGAAGCCGACGCCGCCGGCGCCGACCTCGGTCTTTCCTGCCGCGTCGAGCGCGGTCGCACCCGCGAGCGCGAGCGCACCGGCATCCGCGAGCGCGAGCTCGGCGATCGGTGACGTCCCGCCGCTCAGCGCAGACGCCTTTTGCGCGCGGATCTTCGGGAGCGTCTACGGCGATTTCGCGAAGGCGTGCTCCGACGAGGACAAGAAGGCCGACGCTTACAAGCTCGCGGTGCTCGTCGCGGCGATGCCGCTCGAGGAGTGCAACTTCGTCGTGCGGGACGGCGTCGCGGCGGGGCGCATGACGTTCGACGCGATGGCCGCGGCCCGGTGCGCCGAGGCAGCGGACAAGACGAAGCGCGCGATGACGGGTGTGCACCTCGCGACACCGGACATCGACGAGCTCGCGGAGTGCAGGGCCATCGTGACCGGCAAGCAGGCCGACGGTCAGCCTTGCCGCTCCACGCTCGAATGCAAAGATCCGCTGACGTGCATCGGCGCGCGCCAGAAGAAGGACGGCGCCTGCAAACCGGCGCCGACCAAAGCGGGCGAGCCGTGCGACGGCTCGGCGTGGCGCCACCACGATCTCGGCCATCGGCGACGCTGCGGACCGGGGCTCGCGTGCGACACGCCGGACATGAAGGTCACGCACGCGGTCTGCCGCGCGGCGATCGCGTTGGGCGGCGCGTGCGTCGAGACGGACGAGTGCGAAGAGGGGCTCACCTGCCGCGCGGCGAAGTGCACGTCCGGACCACCGGCGGACATCGGCGGAGCGTGCGACGACGACGCGGACGACTGCAAAGACGGCCTCTACTGCAAACGCGACAAGGGCCAGAAAGAGGGCAAGTGCGCCGCGAAGAAGGCCGCCGCGCAGCCTTGCACCGACGTCTTCGAGTGCCGGGGCGAGTGCCGCAAGCCCGCAGGAAAACCCGACGGGACGTGCGCGGCGATCTGCGGATCCGGCTGATCCGCTAGTGCATCGTCCGCGGCACCGAGTGCTCCCAATCCGCGAGGAGCGCGCGCGTCGCGGCGATGAACGCGAGCGGCTGGTCGAGGATCAGATGGTGGTACGCGTCGGGGATCTCGATGAGCGGTGAGCTGCGATCGAGGAGCCCGTACATGTACTCGGCGGTGTCGGGCGGGACGACGACGCTGTGCTCGCCGCGGAGGATCGCGATGCGGCACCGCGTGCTCGCGAGGTAGTCGCTCATCTTCTCCATCGAGACGCGGTGGAACACCTTCGGATCGAACTTCCACGTGAAGCCGCGCGAAGGCGAGTCGACCGCTTTGAGCGACGTGCGCGCGACGTGGTCGAGGATGAATGCGTTTTCGCACGGCTGCTGCGGCACGAGACGAAAGTGCGCGATCGCTTCATCGATCGTCGGATAGACCTTCGGGTTGCGGAAGCTCTTTCCGTGGCCGCCTTCTTGGCTCTCGGGATCCGGCTTGCGGACCGGCGCGTCGACGATGATGGCGCCGGCGAGCGCGGCGCCGTGGATCGACGCGGCGACGATCCCGACGATGCCGCCCATGCTGTGGCCGATGACCACCGGCGGGCCGATGAACTTCGCGTCGTCGGCGACGGCGATGATCTCGTCGGCCCATTGCGTTCGCGGGTACTCGTCGCGACGACCGCTCTCGCCGTGGCCGCTGAGATCGAGCGCGACGACGTCGTAGTGGTACGTGAGGAGCGGCGCGAGAAAGCTCCACCACTCGGCGTGGGCCGCACCGCCGTGCACGAGGACGAGGCCGGGCTTCGTACCGTCGCCCCACCGCAAATAGTGAATGATGCAACCCGCGACCGTCACGCGATGCTCGGTGCGCGGCGCCGCGAGCGCCTTCTTGAACCACGCGGGAGCTTCGTTCACAAGGGCAGCTTACTCCGCTTTGAAGCGGCCGAAGCCGCGACCGAAGTACACGAGCGGCTCGCCCTCTCCGCGGACGCCCCCGAGCACCTCACCGACGAGGATCGTGTGATCGCCCGCAGCGTGACGTGCGTGCATTCTGCACTCGATGTGCACGAACGCGCCGTCGATGAGGGGGAGCGACGTGTGCGGCCCCGGTGTGGTGGCGACGCCCGCGAACTTGTCGGCGCCCTTCGACGCGAAACGCATCGCGACCTCGCCCTGCCCGACACCGAGGATGTTGATCGTCATCCCTTCGGCAACGGCGAACGCCGGATGGCAATCGGCGGCGTCTTCGAGGCACACGAGGACGAGCGGCGGCGACAGCGAAAGGCTCGCGAACGAGCTCGCGGTGAAGCCCCACGGTGTCCCGCTCGCGTCGCGCGTCGTGACGACGGTGACGCCTGCGGGAAAGCCCCCCACGAGCTTGCGAAACAGTTCTTTGGTGGCGGGAGCGGCTGCGGCGATCATCGGCCGAGTCCGCCACGATTCGCGCGGAACGTCAAACGCTCCGCGTGCGTTATGGTGCGCGCGATGCGACCGCGCGTTCTCCTCGTCCTCCTCGCCGCGTGCAACGGCGCGCCTGCGCCGCACGCGCCCGCTCCCGTGCCTCGCGCGGTCCCGTCGGCGTCCGCGAGCGTGAGCACGACGGTCGATCCGCGTGCGACCGTCGAGGTAGCGGCGGGCGACGGATTTTGGTGCGCGCGTCGTGCGGACGGCACCGTGCGATGCCACGGCGCGAACGATCGCGGCCAGCTCGGCGGCGCGCCCGACGTTGGGAAGAGCGGCGACAGCGACGTGCTCGGGATCGTGAGCGCCGTGTCGATCGTCGCGTCGGGCGACAACGCGTGCGCGCGGCTCGCGGACGGCACGGCGAAGTGTTGGGGCGGGCGCGATCACGGCAAGCCGATCGACGTCGCGACGTTCCCTGCACCTTCGGTCCCGACCGACGTCGTCGTCGCGGACGCGGTGCAAACCGAGACGATGCGCGTCGACGTCTCCGACGGGAGCACGCACACGTCGAGCTGCGCGCTTCGCAGCGACGGCACGATCTCGTGTTGGGGCGCGAACGATCTCGGTCAGCTCGGCGACGGGACGACCACCGATCGCGCAAAGCCGGTCCGCGTCGCCGGGATCACGGACGCCGCCGAGATCCGCCTCGAGTGGGGTCGCGCGTGCGCGCGGCTACGCGACGGCGCGGTGAAGTGCTGGGGAGACAACGATCGCGGCTTGCTCGTTCCGAACGCGACGCAGGCCGTGCTGAAGACCGCCGTCCTCGTGAAAGGGATCGCGAACGCCGCGCACATCGCCGTCGGCGCCGAGCATGCGTGCGCCGCGCTCCGCGACGGCACGCTCCGCTGCTGGGGCGACGCCGACGACATGCCGAACGGCTGGGAGCCCGCCGTGAAGAGCGCGCCGCAACCCGCGCTCATCCCCGACGTCGCACGTGTCGTCGGGATCGTCGCGCGCGCGAGCGAGACGTGCGTGTGGCGCGACGACGGCCGCGTGCAGTGCTGGCACAAGGCAGGGAAAGAGACGGGCCTCGACTCGACGTGGGACGACGACAACTTCGTTCCGTGGATCGACGACGCCGTCGACGTCGCGATCGGGCAGAACGAATGGTGCGCGCGGAAAAAGAGCGGCGGCGCGCGCTGCTGGGGCGAGCGTCTGTACGGCGAGCCGACGGCGGTCCCCGGATTGAAGGACGCCACGGAGATCGCGGACGGGCCGCTTCATGCGTGCGCGCGCGTCGGGTCGGGCAAGGTTCGATGTTGGGGATGGAACGTCGAAGGATCGCTCGGCGTGTACGGACGCGGGCTCATCGACGATCCCGTCGACGTGCTCGGGGTCGACGGCGTCGCGCATGTCGCGGTGGGCGCGATGCACTCGCTCGCGCTTCTCGGCGACGGGACCGCGCGCGCGTGGCGGCCGAGCTTCGGGAAGACCGAGGTCGTGATCGCGACGGTCGACGGCGTGCGCGGAGCGGTCGAGATCGCGGCGGGGGCGCACCATGCGTGCGCTCGGTCGGCCGACGGGACCGTCGCGTGCTGGGGTGAGGCGAGCAAAGGTCAGCTCGGGATCGATGCGTCGGCGGATCGGACGCCGGTGGTCGTCCCGGGCGTGAACGACGCGGTCGCGATCGCGGCGAGCCACGATTTCACGTGCGCGCTGCGAAAAGCGCGGACGCTCGTCTGCTGGGGCTCGATGGGGCAGGACGGCGCGAAAGATCGCGCACCGACCGCGATCGTAGGCGCCGCGGACGTCGCGCAGGTCGCCATCGGCGCGGGGACCGCGTTCGCCGTGACGAGGAGCGGCGTCGTCTTGGAGATCGACGCGAAGCGCGCGGCGAAACCGATCGATCCGCGTTAGAGTGAGCCCATCTTGCTCAGCCTCACCCGCAACAAGCTCGAGCCGCTCCGCGATCAACTCCGCGCGCGCGGGCAGCGCCCGTCGATCGTGGTACCCGCGCCCGCCACCTCGACCGAGCTCATCGACGCGATGCACCTCGTCGAGCAATGGGGGCCGTTCACCGAGCTGATGTACCTCGTAATGGCGGCCGACCGTCGCGTCCTCAACGTCGAGCGCGAGGTGCTGCGCGGCGCGCTCTCCGTGCTGTCCGCCGAGAAGGTTCGCACGCGCCACATGGAGGCGATGCTCGACGCGGCGACGCGACGGGTCGCCGCC
>JAYVXB010000381.1:0-5397 GCA_043785585.1 Deltaproteobacteria bacterium
CAGTGGATCCTCCGACGCGTCGATCCCCGGCGGCATGTTGGTGGGCAGGAAGGCTGCCTGCTCGGTCTCGGCGAAGAAGTTGTCGGGGTTGCGATCGAGCACGAGCTTTCCGATCGGCTGCAGCGGAACGAGCTCTTCGGGGATGAGCTTCGTCGGGTCGAGCACGTCGAAGTCGAAGCCGGGGAGCTGCTCTTCGTCGAACGCTTGCACGGAGAGCTCGAACTCGGGAAAATCGCCTTGGTCGATCGCCATCCAGAGATCGCGACGATGAAAGTCGGGATCGGCGCCGCTGATCTTCACCGCCTCGTCCCACAAGAGCGACGCGGCGCCGAGCAGGGGGCGCCAATGGAACTTGATGAACGTCGACTTGCCCTTCGCGTTGACGAATCGAAAGGTGTGGACGCCGAAGCCCTCCATCATCCGGAACGACCTCGGGATGGCGCGATCGGACATGACCCACATGAGCATGTGGACGCTCTCGGGCATGAGCGAGACGAAGTCCCAGAACGTGTCGTGGGCGGATGCGGCCTGAGGAAACCCGCGATCGGGCTCCTGTTTCACGGAGTGGACGAGATCCGGAAACTTGAGCGCGTCCTGAATGAAGAACACCGGGATGTTGTTGCCGACGAGATCGAAGTTGCCTTCTTCGGTGTAGAGCTTCACGGCGAAGCCGCGAGCGTCGCGCGCGGTGTCCTTCGAGCCGAGGCCGCCCGCGACGGTGGAGAACCTCACGAACGCCGGCGTTCGCCGCGTCGGGTCCTGGAGAAACGCGGCCTTCGTCAGCTTGGCGAGCGACTTGTACGGCTGGAAGTATCCGTGCGCGCCGGAGCCGCGAGCGTGGACCACGCGCTCGGGAATGCGCTCGTGATCGAAGTGGGTGATCTTCTCGCGGAGATGATGATCTTCGAGCAGCGTCGGTCCGCGATCGCCGACGCGAAGCGAGTTCTGATCGTCCGCGACGGGCATCCCTTGGTTGCTGGTCAGCGTTCCCTCGACGGATCGCGCGTGCTGGTGCGTCTCTCCACCTCGTCCCACGACGGCATCGGCTCGTTTCGGCATGCGCGCGCTCGTGCATGGTTCGCGCCATCGAGGTCGCGCGAAAATCCGTGCGTGGCGCGGGCGCGCGCCCGGTGCGAGTCGCCACGGTGCGGCGTTCTTCTACATCAAGCGAGGACGCGCTCGATCGTCACGTGAAGCTGGCTCTCGATGAGGCGCACGACGCTCTCGAGCTCGCGTTGGGAGAGCTTCAGTTTCTGCATCAACAGCTGGCGCGTCCCCTTGAGCACCGCTTCGCGCGCGCCTTCGACACGTCGCGCCGCCGTCGCGCGATGCACGCCGTGCGCCGACGCGATTTCGTCGATCGTGAGCCCGTGCGCGTAGTGCTCGCGGAGCACGTTGCGCTCTTCCGGCGTGAGCGCGCGCGCCGCTTCTTCGAACGCCTGACCGAGCTCGATGCGGTACGTCCGCTTCAGGTACTCGAGCTCCGGATCGTCGGCGGGCGACGGCACCGCGAGGAACGCGCTCTCGTCGCGCGGTGACTCGCGCTCTGTCGGCGCGCGCGTCATGTCGACGAGCGTCCGCGCGCCGAGCACGCGCACCCAGTTCTTGAGCGGACCTTTCCCGGAGTACTCGAGGATCCGCGGCGACGGGCCGACGAAGAGCTTCGTGCGTACGAGCTGCCAGAGATCGTCGAGCGGCGGTCGGGGCGGTCGTGCCTGCGCGTGGACCGCGCGGACGTCGCCTTCGTGCGCGCGATCGAACGCCGCGAGCGCGCCGGGGACGCCGTGCCCGCACGCGAACGCGAGCCAGAGGTCCGCGGCGTGCGCGGCATGCAGCTCGGCAGGCGCCACACGCGCCGTCACGTGCGTCGCGAACGCGTCCTCGTCGACGACGACATCAGGCCACGCCGCGCGCGCCCGCGCGATGCAATCCGCCAGGTTGCCTTCGAACGACTCGGACATGGGACAACGAAGTAGACTGAGCGGGCGTACGCGGCATGTCAATGCGACGCGAAGAGCATGACCTGCCCGGACGAAAATCTACTGAGCGGCTTCATGCAGGGGCTCTTGCACGAGCCCGAGCGCTCGCAGGTCGAGCGCCACATCGATCGGTGCTCGTCGTGCGCGAGCGCGATCGTCGCGGTGGCGCGCGCCGTGGATCCGAACGCATCGACCGTGCACGCGCCCGCACCGACGACCGAGCGGATGCCGAGCGCGCCGCCGCGTCCGAACGAGGACGCCGTCGGCGGGCGCATCGGACGCTACGATGTGAGCGCGGTGCTCGGGCGCGGCGCGATGGGCGTCGTCTACGCCGCGCGCGATCCGGCGCTCGATCGAGCGGTCGCCATCAAAGTCCTGCGCACGGATCTCGGTGTGCCCGCCTCCGCGGCCGATCGACTCGTTCGCGAAGCCCGCGCGCTCGCGCGCTTGTCGCATCCGAACGTCGTCGCCGTGCACGATGTCGGTGAAGATCGCGGTCGCCTCTTCGTCGCGATGGAGCTCGTGCGAGGCGGCACGTTGCGCGAGTGGCAGCGAAGCGCGAGACCGTGGGAGCACGTCCTCGACGTCTTCTTCCAAGCGGGGCGCGGCCTCGCCGCTGCGCACGCCGCGGGGATCCTCCACCGCGACTTCAAACCGGAGAACGTCCTCGTCGGCGACGACGGTCGCGTTCGCGTCGGCGACTTCGGCCTCGCGCGTTTGGTCGAGGCGGAGGTGAGCCCGGCGAGCCATCGCGCGCAGAACGACAACGGCGTCCCCGCGGAGCGCTCGCTGACCGCGACGGGCGCGGCGGTCGGAACGCCCGCGTACATGGCGCCGGAGCAGCGACGCGGCGAAGCGATCGGCCCCGCGTGCGACGAGTTTGCGTTCGCGGTCGCGCTCTACGAATCGCTGTGGGGAGCGCGCCCGTACGGAGACGCCGACGTCGGCCGGCTTCGCCCCGAGCTCACGCACCCGACGCGCCCGCCCGCGGCGTCGCCGGTGCCCGCGTGGATCTTTCCGATCCTCGAGCCGGCGTTGGATCTCGATCCGCGCCGTCGTTACCCATCGATGCAAGCGTTGCTCGATCGTCTCGCGGACGGACTGAGCCCGGGCCCCGACGGCCACGTGCGCGCGAACGCGATCTTCCAGATGCTCTTGTGCGCGATGCACACGACGATCTCGATCTTCCTTCTCTGGGTCGTCTTCTACGAGCCGGCGAAAGACAGCGCGATCACGCGACCGCCTCCGACGATCCCGCCGCAAGAGGCAAGCTCCGGGATCGCGCTCGCGCTCTCGGTGTGGCTCGCGGTCCTCCTCTTCTCGGGATGGCTGCCGCTCGGGATCCCGTGGACCGCCGTGAACGCATACGGACTGTGGCGCGGCAAGCGGTGGGCGCTCTGGTCGACGCTTCTCTACGCGTTCGTCTCGCTCCTCAGTTGCATCGGCACGCCGTACGCCGTCTACGCGCTTTTCAGTCTTTGGAGTCGCGCGCGAAAGAAAAATCGCGACACGCGCGCGCTCGCCGCGTCGTGAATGGAGAAGGCACCCGTGCACGTAGCACGGGTGCATCGCTCGCCTGCGAGCTCGCGGGCAACGAACGCCTCTCCTCACGAAAGACAACCGATGAAACTCGCACTCGCCTCGTCCATCGCGCTCCTCCTCCTCGCCGCCTGCTCGAAGCCGAGCCCGGAAGAACAAAAGAAGAGGGAGGACCAGCTCGCCGCGGCCCTCGCCTCCGCCATGAACGCGCCTTCGTCCGCGCCAAGCGCCGCACCCGGAGCTGCCGCTGCGCCCGCGGGAGCCATCTCCGCGACGTGCAACAACAAGAGCGACGGCGTCTGCACCGAGACGATGGGCGCGGCGGGCCTCGGCGCCGAGAACAGCTGCACAGTCCTCGGCGGCGTGTACGCGAAAGGATCGACCCCGTGCCCGCGTGAGAACGTCGTCGGCACGTGCGCGCAAGTCGACGCGACCAGCGGGCTGAACGATCTTCGCTACTACTACAAAGGCGCGGCATCGGCGGCGGACATGAAGATGCTGTGCGAGAGCGTCATGAGCGGAGTCTGGGCGGCGGCACCGAAGCCGACCGCGCAAGCGGCGTCGAAGCCGGCTGCGCCGACCAAGCCGAAGAAATAGCTCGCCCTGGTACGGTGGTCATCGGGAGAACCGATGCGCCTGACCTTCCGCACCAAGCTGCTCGCGAGCCACGTCGCGCTCGTCTTCGTCGTCGTGCTCATCGTCATCCTCGAGCTCAATCGCTCACTCGGGGCGGATCTCGCGCGGCAGCTCGATCAGCGGCTGGAGCAGCAGGCGCAAGGGGCGGCGCAGTGGGTCGGCGAAGGGCGGCGTCATCCGGAGAAGCTCGCGAGCCGCCTCGCGCACGTCGTCAACGCGGACGTCACGATCTTCGATCGCGAAGGCAACGTCACGGGTGACTCCGCGCACGCGGGCGCGACGCCCGACGCTCCGGTCGTTCCGCCGCCGCCGTCGCCCGCACCTCCCGAGGTCCTCGCCGCGCAACGCGGAGAGGTCGGCCACGCGACGCGCGCCGCGGCGGGGACGCGCGACGAGATCCACTACGTCGCGGTCCTCGCGGCCGACGGGATCGTCGTGCGCGTGGCCGCGCCTCTCTCCGACATCAACGCGACGCTCGGCGCGATGCGCGCGCGCCTTCTGTTCGCGTCGGGGATCGCGCTCGCCGTCGCGATCGCGCTCGGGTTCTTCGCGTCTCGAATCGCGTCGCGTCCGCTGCGCGACATGACGGCGTCGGCGACACGTATCGCGAAGGGGGACTACGACATCGCGGTTTCGTCGACGTCGCCCGACGAGTTCGGCGTGCTCGCGGAGGCGCTCTCGTCGCTCGCGGCGCAGCTGAAGGCGCGCATCGGCGATCTCACGGCGGAGCGCGATCGGCTCTCGGCGATCCTCGCGGGGATGGTCGAGGGGGTGCTCGTGCACGGGGCCGACGGTCGCGTCTTGGTCGCGAATCCTGCGGCGACGGAGATCCTCGGCGGCGCTGCGCCGCTCGTCGGCAAGCGCCTCGAAGAGGCCGTGACGCGCGCGGATCTCCGCGCGTTCGTCGAGCGAGCCGCGAAGCACGCCGACGTGTCGGAGACCGAGATCGAAGGCGACGGGCGATCGATCGCGCTCTACGTCCGCCCGCTCGCGGCGAGCGCGGGCGGCGCGGTCACGGTGCTCCGCGACATGACGGGCGTGCGGAAGCTCATGACGATGCGGCGCGATTTCGTGGCGAACGTGTCGCACGAGCTTCGCACGCCGGTCGCGGCGATCCAGGGATACGCAGAGACGCTCCTCGGCGGCGCGGCCGACGTCGCGACGTGAACGGAGTTCATGGAGATCATCTTCCGGCAGGCGCAGCGCATCGGTGCGCTCGTCGAAGATCTGCTTCGGCTCTCCG
>JAYVXB010000382.1:0-5387 GCA_043785585.1 Deltaproteobacteria bacterium
CGACCGATCACTCGATCAGCGACAATTGGCGTCGCGTGAACGCCGTGTGCGATCTCGTCGAGGCTCGCATGCAGCGTGAGCTCGACGGCATCGATATGCGCAACAACCTTATCGGGGCAGGGTTTGCGGCGGTCGCCGCTGCGCTTGCGACGAGCAGCGGGCTCTACAGCTTGTGGAAGGGCTCCGACGCCGACAGCCGCGTCACGGCGACGCTCGGCCTCGGCGCTGGCGCCTCGACGATACCGACGTTCTTCTATCTCGGCGCCGACAGGCGCGAGACCTTGCTGAAGCTACGAATGCAGGCGATCGACGATGGGCGCGCGCTCGTTCTAAAGGCGTTTTCGCGGCTCGAAGAAGCGGATCGCACATGGGACGCGGGCCAGCGCAAAAACCCTCAGGATCCGGACGAGCTGGCGCGAGCGCGCGCCGAACGCCAGAAGGCGGACGACGCGCTCAACGAGTCCCTCCTCACACTTGCCGAACGCTGTCGCTGAAGTTGCGGGGCGCGGAAGACGCCGGGCTGACCCACGACTAGGATGCGCCGCGCATGCATCGTCCAGAAGCTCTGGAACCTCTGCAACATCCTCCGCGACGACGGCATCACGTACCACCGGTCTTGCGTGCAGGAGATCTTCGCGAACGCGGCGAGGACCTACTTGAATGCGTCGTTCAGCGCGGCGACGGTCGCCTCCGCGAGAGCCGCGTCTTCCGACGTATAGTAGTACCCCGCAAACTTCGTCGCATAGCCTTCGCCCTTGTAGATCTTGCCGCCGATCTCCGCAGTCAGGGTGACGCTCGCCTTGTTGACGTTGACCGGGCACCCCACGATCGTGAGAATTCCGAGCAGGCACGCGTATCCCGGCCACTGGTCTTTCGTCAGCGAGACCCTCGCGCGAAAGCGGGCGGGCGGCTTCGCGGGGTGACTTGCGACCGCCGAGTTCAGCGCGCTCGTCATGATGGCACGCACTTCGCGAATGCGCGTCTGATCGGGCGGCGATCCGACGGGGATGACTCCCGACTTCGTGATCTCGATGAACACGTCGTCAAGCTGAGACGCCGATTCGTCCATCACGAATCCAGGCGCGTTCGGGCTGACCGGCGGCGGCGACGCGCTTCGCGCGCAGCCCATGGCACCCGCGACGACGAGCGTCGCGATCATCGCGGTCCTCATTGGTCTCGCTCCTGGTTCATTTGGACGGTAGCCCCCACGCCACGCTGAAATTCTGCGCCCCGCCGACTCCCGAGCCGACCGTCAGCGTCGGCGTTTGATCCCGACTATCCGTCTTTGCGTCGCGCATGACGCGCGGCTTGACCCAGTCGGCGAGCTCCTGAAGCGAGATCTGACCGTCGCCGTCGGTGTCCGCCGCGGCGGTTCCGATCCCGTCGGTCACGTACTTCGAAAAGAGGCCGAGCCCTCCGCCGAGCGCCGGGCCGGCGATCTCGTCGGCGCCTGCCGCCGTGAACAGGGCGACCTGCACCTGCGGCGCGGCGGCGCTCATCTTCACGCGCATGAGTGGCCGCGCGCCGGGCGGCAACACCGAGCGTCCCCCGCCGCCGGAGAAGCACGAGTCGAGAATCACCAAGCCGTCTTTCGCTTTCGTGCGGGCCAACGTGGTCATTACGACCGAAAGCGGTATTCCGCTCGTGGTCACGCTCTTCGGGTTTGCGTCGTACGGAAAGAGATACGGCGCGCCGCCGGCGATCTCCGGCGCGCCATGACCGCTGTAGAAGACGTAGATCCGACTTCCGGCGGTGACGTTCGATTCGAGCCACGCCAGGTGCCCCTCGATGTCGCTCTTCGTCGCGCGGTCGTCGACGGCGAGGATGATGCGGTCTTGTCGAATGCCCAGCGTCTTTCGTGCGACGGCGGCAAACCGCTCGGCGTCGGCGCGCGCGCCGGTTGCGGCGGGTGCGTCGCGGTAACGCTCGATGCCGATGACGAGCGCGTAGGCAGCGAGCTGCGGCGTCGCGGAAACGAAGGCGCCGGTGGCGGGCGCGGTCGACGGACCGCTGTTGGCCGGCTGCGGTGCGCTCGCGCTTGGAGCGCTCGATGCGCGTGCCGAGTCCGAGGGTTTTTCGGCGGGCCAAGGCTCGGGAAACGCGGCGGTCCGCGACGCATGAAGCTCGCGCACGGCATGCCCGCCACCGCACGACAGCATGACGAGTGTCAGAGCGATTCGCGCGGCTCGTCGCATCGGCTGCCTCCTGTGCTTCTCATTTCTTCCTCGGTTCGATCACATACCCGACCACCGCGCGTGACCAACGGCTCATCGCCACGCCTTGCAGCTTCTTCGTCAGCTCGGCAGCGTACGCCGCGCCGTCCGCATTTGCCGCGCCTGCCGCCGGCTTCATCGCATCGAAGTCCCGCTTGTCGGCAAACCCGTAGACGACCAGCGTCTCTCGCGCGCGCTCTCCGGGCTTGCTGAGCGCGGCGACGATCTTGAATCCTTGTTTGCGCTCACGCGCGCTCGGCAAGACGGCGGGTGCACCGGGACCGACGCGTGGCTCGGGCTCTTCGTTGCTGGGCCAGAGCACATCGGCCTTCTGCTCACTATCAAGGTAGTAGACGACGAGCCATGCCGGCCGCTTCGACTCGAAGCGAAGCTCGACGTCCTCGCCTTCGACGACGATGCTCGGGATCGCGACACGCATCTCGAGCGGCTCGATCTTCTCGTTCCTCTTGAACGTGAAGCCGTACGCCTGATCGTCTTTCCATTCGATGGCGTCGGTCCGCTTTGCGCTGGTGTGGACGCTGGGGGCCGCGCTCACCACGCCAACGTGAACGTCCGCGCTGCCCGCGGCCATGGCGGCGGCCGCGATGCTTCGCTTTCCGTGGCCGACGAACACTTTGTCGACGACGATCTCGCCGCAGGCCCCGCGCATGTCGGCGCGAAGAACCTCGGTGTTCTCGATGTCGATGTCCGTCGTCGCGGTGCGACCGAACCTAGCCTCGATGGAGACGAACTTCGCGTAGCCGCCGGCAATCGACGTCATCGAATGCATCTCGAGCTGCCGCACCGCCCGAAACCGCGCCTTCTCGTGCGTGACGCTCACTTCGCAGCCAGGCGCGCGCGCGTCGGCAATCGTCCAACCGCCGTCGTCCGAGAGTTGAACGGCGCGACCGAGCAACGCCTCGGCGTCCGCCTGCGGTGCGAGGAGGAGGTGCGATTGCTCGGTATCGTACGAGCCATGCGCCGCGGCGGGCGCGGGTGGCGCAAGCGTCGGCGAGCAGGCGACCGCGAGCGACGCTCCAACCCACGAGGCAATGACGAAAGACCGCGGCGAGCTCACGCGACGCTCGCTCACTTGATTCCCCAGACGATGGGAAGGTTCTGCGCATCGCCCAGGCCTTTGCCGACCGCGAGGCGAGGAGTCTGATCGCGTTGGCTCTTCTTCGCCTCGCGCGAGACGCGAGGCGACACCCGGTCGGCCAGCTCTCGTAGCGTCAGCTGCCCATCACCATCGCCATCGGCCTGACCGGTCGCGATTCCTTCGACCACGTACTTCGTAAAGAGCCCCATCGTGCCGTCGAGCGACGGACCCGAGATTTGGGCGCCGGTCGCCGAGGCGAAGAGCGCCAAGTTGGGTGTCGGATCGGCCTCGCGCACGCGCACGAGCGGCCGCGCGCCCTTGGGGAGCACCGACCGTCCACCGGCGCCGGAGAAGCAGGCGTCGACGAGCATGGTCACGTCCTTCGCTTTGCTCGCACTGAGCGTCGCCGTCGCATCGCTCAACGCGATCGACGTCGCGCTCACGGCCGTGACGCTCGCGTCGTACGGGACGATGTATGCGGAACCGTCGCTCTCGTTTGGGCTGCCGTGTCCGCTGAAGAAGAAATACGCGGGCCCTCCCGGCGGTACGCTCGACTTCAGCCATACGAGATGCTGCTGGATGTCGGTGCGCGTCGCGGGGTCGTCCGTCGCCAGGTGCACGTTCGCGGCGGGCAGCCCGCGATCTCGACATGCGCCGTCCGCGCCCCGCCGATTCCGCCGGCGAGCGCATAGACCGCACACGTAACTGGAGTCGACGAGATCCTTCCGCGCCATCGCGGCTTCGTCGGGCGCGAGATCCGCCGAATCGTCGTGGATCACGACCTCGGATGCTTCCGCGTCGACGTTCGAAAACTTCGGAACGGACGCCGCGAAGTGGGGTGTCGGCGTGCCGTAAGCACACCCGGCCAGCAACGACGCCGCGATGCACGCCGTCGCGATGGACACCTTCTGCATGAAGCTCGCCTCCCCCCGCGTCGGCCCAGCTCGTCGCTGCTTTCCGCTGACGCGAGCGCCCGATGCTAGCGAAGATCCCGGTGTGTGTCCGCTCGGAGGCATCCCGTGCGTGGAGTGGCACCTGCGCCGCCGGCGAGCTCGACTTGGATGCGAGCGCAAATGGCTCGCCGACCGAGGCGTCACCTCAATGGATGTGACCGACCGCCGACAGCATCACGGCGACCGCGATGCCGACGCCGATCGCGACGGCGCCGATGATGCCGAGGACGAGCCCCGCCGTCTTGCCGCCGCTGAATTCGCTCACGGACACGTCCTCGAGCGTGCCGGCGCGGAAGCGCCCTCGTCCGCTGGCAGCGTCGATCCACAGCACTTGCGTCGGTGGCGAGAGATCGACGCCCGCGGTCATCGGAGCATCGAACGTGTAGACAGTGCCGTCGGCCATCTCGACGTGCGCGCGGAAGTCCCGGCGGATCGTGAAGCGTTCGCCGCCCACGTCCGTGGCGACCAACTCGCCGCGGAGGTCGCGGCGCGCGTCGGCCGCGAGCGCAGGAAGCGTGCTCGGCTTGATCGACGTGTAGTTGCGGCAAGCGCCGACGCCAGAGGCGAGCGCCATGACAACGCAGACGACGTCGCGACGGACCATCACCGGGCGAGGCTACCGCAGCCGCGTTCGGGCGCGACTCGTTCCTTCATCGTGGGACGAAGGCTAGCGGGCACGACGCTTTCAGCGGTGTGAGGTCGCCCGCGCGGCGAGACGAGAAGCCTTCGCCGGGACTACGATGCCTCCCCCGCATGCCCTCGACGCACGACATCGTCCAAAAGCTCTGGAACCTCTGCAACATCCTCCGCGACGACGGCATCACGTACCACCAGTACGTCACCGAGCTCACGTACCTCCTCTTCCTCAAGATGGCGAAGGAGACCGAGGTCGAGGACCAGCTCCCGAAGTCGTGGCGTTGGGGCGATCTCGAGAAGAAGGACGGCATCCAGCAGCTCGAGTTCTACCGCTCGCAGCTCCTGCATCTCGGCTCGCACGGCAGCCGCCGCGTGCAGGAGATCTTCGCGAACGCGTCGACGACGGTGAAACAGCCGCGCACGCTCAAGAAGCTCGTCGACGCGATCGACGAGCTCGATTGGTACTCGGCGCGCACCGAGGGGCTC
>JAYVXB010000383.1:0-5387 GCA_043785585.1 Deltaproteobacteria bacterium
TCGCATCGATGCGGGCCACCGCGTCGAGCGCGCGCCGTCCGTCCCCTTCGAGGAGCGCGACCTCGGCGCCGAGGAGCTGCAAGTCCGCGCGCACCGCAGGCGGCGCGGATTCGCCCAGCGCCTGCGCCTCTGCGATCGAACGTGCGGCGCCCCGAGCATCGCGTCGCCTCACCGCGACGTCGGCGCGAGCGGTGAGGCACCACGCACGCCCCGCCGTCTGGCCGAGCGACCGCGCGAGAGCGACGGCTTCGTCGAGCGCGCGATCGGCGTCGTCGAGGCGCGCTGCCTTCGCGAGGGCCAGACCGAGGTTGAGTAGGCACGATCGCATCCCCGACCGGTCTCCGAGTCGCCGCTTGGCCGCGAGGCACCGTTCGAACGCTTCGATCGCCTCGGGGACGCTGCCTCGGTACAACGCGACGACACCGAAGTTGTGATCGAGGCGCGCGAGCTCCTCCACGTCGCCGATGTCGACCGACTCGAGGCGCGCGCGCGCCTCGCGGAACGCAGCGTCTGCTGCGGCCCAGTCGGCACGATAGAGCGCGACACCGCCCGTCGTCGCGAGCGCGAGCGCCTCGCCCGCCACATCGCCGAGCGCGCGTGCCGCATCGCGCGCTTCGGCGACGAGCTTCGATGCGGTCGTCGCGTCTCCGTCGCGCGCCGCCTTCTCTGCTCGACGTCGGAGCGCGAGCGGCGCGAGCGTCGCGTCCGCCTGCGCCGCTTCGTCGAGCCACGCGAGCACTTGCGGGTGCGTCGAGGTCGTGCCGGCGTCGCGCGTCAAGCGCTCGAGTCGGCAGAGAAGGGTGCTCGTGCGTTGCTTCGGGCTTGCGGCGAGCGCGAAGAGCGCATCGATTTCTTCGGAGCGAGCGCCCGACGCTCGCGCGCGCACCGCGGCTTGTGCGAGCAGATCGTCGCGTCGGGACGGCGGTGTCGGCGCTTGCGCTGCGGCGAGGAGCGAGGCGGCTGCGACGTCGGGATCGGCGAGGAGCGCATCCGCGACGCGATCCGCGATCTCGAACGACGCGAGCGCCGACGCGACGTCGGCCGCGAGCGCAGGGGCCGAGAGCGCGAAGTGGACGACGTCGCGCCGCCGTGTCCGCACGACGAGCGACGCCGCGAGGAGCTCGGACAGCGCGCTCGCTCCGTCGTCGCGGAGGATGCGTCCGCACGTCTCCGACGAAGCGTCGCCTCCGCACAACGCGATCGCCGCCAACGCCGACGACGCGGCGTTCGACAGACCGCGCAGCCGCTCGAGCAGCGTGTCGCGCGTCAACGGGACGCGCCCATGCGAGGCGACGAGCCACCCGGGATTGCGCCCCGATGCGCGCGCGGCTTCCGCGATCGCGTCGTCTCCTTCGATGCCGAGTGCAGCGCAGAGTGCGGCGAACGGCGCCTCGTCGAGCACGCCCAGCGTGATCGTCTCCGCTCCATCGGGCGCGGTGCGGCATGTCGCGACGACGTCGGGTCCGCGGCTCGCGGCGCGGCACCGGTACGCATCGAGTGCGGCGACGAGCTCGGCGGGTGCGGCGTGAAGATCGTCGAGCGCGAGGAGGATCGGCGTCGCGCCATCGGACGGCGCAGCGAACGGCCAGGCGTGCTCCGCTCCGCGAAAATACGCGACGAGACGCGGAACGAGCCGCGCGTCGTCGCTCGGAAATCCAACGACGCGTGCCTCTCGGCCGCCGAGCGCCGCGCGCGACGCGGTGTCTCGCAGGAGCAAGCTCTTCCCCATGCCGCTCGGACCGACGATGTAACGAACGCCCGCGCGCCTGCGCTCGAGCACCGCGGCGAGCTCGCGTTCACGTCCGATGGGGGCGGGCGCATGGCGTGCGGCGATCGCGTCGTCGTCGCCCATCCCGGCTGCGCCGGCGCGACGCAAAACATCGAGCGCGTCGGTCGGGCGATCGCTCGGATGGTTCGCGAGGAGCGCGTGCACGAGATCCGCGATGCTGGGGGCGACCCACGGGGCGACTTCACGCAGCGCGCGCCCGTCGCGGTCGACGCGTCCCGTCGCCAGCTCCCACGCGACGGCTCCGAGCGCGAAGAGATCGCTTGCCGGCGACGCACACGCTCCCGCGAGTAGCTCGGGCGCCGCGTACGCGCGCGTGAACGCGATGGGTCCGTCGTTCGTTCGCGCGCACGTCACTGCCGCGCCGAGATCGAGGACCACGGCGCGCCCCGTCGCGCGCGCCATCTTCACATGCGCAGGCTTCAAGTCACCGTGCACGAAGCCCGCGTCGTGCAGCGCAGCGAGCGCGCGCGCGACATCGACAATCACCGCGAGGAGCCTCGCGTTGCGCCTCGCCGGCGCGACGCCCGCGACGTACTCGGTGGCGTCGCCTCCGTCGACGAAGTCCTCGACCAGGAACGGCGCGCCGGTCGCCTCGTCACGCCCGAAGTCGTGCGCGCGTACGAGCTCCGCAGCGCGCACCCGCGCCAAGAGCGCGAACTCGCCGGCGAGCGCCGCTTCGTCGAACGCTCCCGGTCGCCACACCTTCGCGACGAGCGAGCGCGTCGGCGCTTCGCGATCGACGACGCGCAGCACCACGCCCTGCGCCCCTCGACCGAGGAGCGCGCCCGACGCATAGCGCCGGTGCACGAGCGTGGGTGCCGCCGTCGTCGCCTTCGCCATTCGTCGCTACTCCCCTCCGGCGACGATCGTATTCGTGGTCGCGACGGAGCCGAGACCTAGCGAGATCGAGAAACCGAACGCACCGAGCCCGAAGAAAGCACGGCGCGCACGAAGGATAGAAATGCTGACCATGGCAGTTGCCTCCGACGAGGCACTAGAGCAGTTTCCACGCCGCGGCCGCGGTCGCTACAGAATTCGCATGAACATATGTAATATCAGATTGATAGATGCGGTAACCGATTGGGTAGAATAACGTAACCATGGCGTTTGGCCTGTTCGGTTGCCAGGGCACTGAACTTTCTTCGCGACGATCCCCGAACCCAGCGTATTCTTAGAGTTATGGTTGACGGCCATCTGCCCGGCGCCCCTGCGCGTCCGGACGGGGGACGAGATTGGGCCGCGATATCGCTCGCGAAAGCGCGTGCGGACCTCGCGGCAGCGGGCCAGGCTCAGCGCTCGGCCGTCGCGGCGCGACTCGCGGCGGTGCTCGTGGCGTGTGCGCGCGACGAGGAGGCGGACGTGATCCTCGCCGAAGCGCGGCGCGAGGCAGCGCGTTTGCGCGATCCGGAAGCGGTCGCGCGCATCGAGCTCGCGCTGGCCTCGGCCGCGCAGATTCGCGATGACGACGCGCGAGCGTCGATGCACTTGAAGCTGGCGATCCGTGGGGTCGCCGATGCCTCGGCGAGCTTGGCAGCGGCCGCGTGGCTCATCGACGTGCGCCTCGCGCGCGTCCAAGGGCGCGGCGCGCCGACTCTTCATTTCGATCCTCGCGCGCTCGAGGGGACGGCTGGGGGCGCAGATGCGCTCGATCTCGCCGCGGAGCTGGCGATCGAACGCGCGGCCGTCGCGCGTGACGCGCAGGAGTGGTCGGTCGCGAGCGGGCATCTCGCACACGCGCGGGAGCTCATCGAGCGTTCCGGATCGCCGCGCTTCGCTGCGATGTTCGAGCTCGAGGCGGGGCAGTTCGCGGCCGAAGCTGGCGACTTTCAACAAGGGCGAACACGGATGCGTACGTCGATCGACGTCTTCGCATCGAGCGGACTGAGGCGCGAGGAAGGGCGCGCGATCATCCGGTACGCGGAGCTCGTCGCTGCGAATGCGGTGCGAGCGCCGGAGGAGTCGGCGCCGGCGTGGCTCGGGCGTGCGCAGGCTGTCCTCGGGACCGCAGCGACCTGGCGCGATCGTCTCTGGATCCGGACGGGCTTCCGCAACTTCGGACGTCGCGTGATCGACCGCGTGATGACGGAAGGCACCGTCGCGCGGATCGAGGCGTTCGAGCGTGCGCGCGGGGCGCTCCTCAGCGCGCTCTCCGTGAGCGCCGAAGCGAGCGACGCGGGCCTGACGGAGATCGAGCTGAGCGTCGGCGCCGCCGAGGGGAACGTCACTCAGCAACTGGAGCGGATGCGCCTCGGCGGTGCGAGCGGGATCTCGCAGACGGCACAGGCGATCGGCGAGGTCGATGGCGCGGTGCGCGACCTCATCGATCTCATCGGCGCCGCGCTCGTCGAGCGCGATCGCCTTCGCGTGCTCATCAACGTCCTTCAGGAGATCGACGCGGTCTCCGACGCCGCGGCGCTTGCTCCGCTCGCGGCGCGTCTGGCTGCGCGCGTGCTCGAAGCCGACCACGTCGTGCTCGCGACCGTGCTCGACGGCGAGCTGGTCGAGAGCGGGCGCTTCGGCGAGGCGCTTGCGGGCGCTGGCGCGGGCTGGAGAGCTGCGGCATCGGCCGCGACGCGCGACGACTCCGGTCGACCCCGAAGCGATCCGTCGCAGCTCGCGGCGCGCGCCGAGCAGAACCTCTGCGGCCCGGTGCTCGCGGTGTCGCTCCGCGGCAGCGGCGTCGGCGGCGTCCTGTACGCCGACAAGCTCCGACGCGCGGGTCAGTTTCGCGATCAGGACTACGCCATCGCGCATCTCCTCGCGGACTACGTCTCGCTCGCCCTCGGGAGGTTGCACGCGCGCGAGCAGGAGCGGGTCGCGCTCCGGCAGCTCGCCGTCACGCTCGATGCGATCCGCGACGGCGTCATCGCGTGCGACGAACGCGGCGTCATCACGTCGATGAACGCCGCCGCTGCACGTATGCTTCGCGTCGGCCACGACGAGCTCGTGGGCGCGCAGATCCCTCGCGTTCCTTCGCTTGCACCACTGCACGCACTCCTCTCGCAGAGCCCGCGCGTCGACGGCGCGGTCGTCCGGCTCGCGCACGGCAGCTTCGTCGTCACGGCGCGTCCGATCGGTGACGGGAGCCCGCGCGATCTGACGAAGACGTCGGACGGCGAGGGGGGCGGCGGCTTCGTCGCGACGCTCGTCGAGCTCGACCGCGCGCAGAAAATCGCTCAGCGCATCACCGCGACACGAGCACGCTACGGATTCAACGACATCATCGGCACGAGCTCGTCGCTCCAAGCCGCGATCTCGATGGCGCGCCGCGCGGCGACGATCGACGCGAACGTTCTCATCACGGGCGAGAGCGGCACCGGCAAAGAGGTCATCGCGCAAGCCATTCACACCGCCGGACCTCGTTCGCCCGAGCCCTTCGTCGGCATCAACGTCGCGGCGCTGCCACGCGATCTCCTCGAGGCGGAGCTCTTCGGCTACGAGAAAGGCGCGTTCACGGGCGCGCGCACCGAGGGCAACGCCGGAAAGTTCGAGCTCGCCGGCGAGGGCACGATCCTCCTCGACGAGATCGGCGACATGCCGCTCGACATGCAGGCCAAGCTCCTTCGCGTGCTCCAAGAACGCGTCGTCACGCGCCTCG
>JAYVXB010000384.1:0-5384 GCA_043785585.1 Deltaproteobacteria bacterium
GCATCGGAGGTAGCCGCGGAGCTCGCGCTCGACGTAGCGCGGAAGCGGCGCCTCATACGTCTCGCGCGCGTGCGCGAGGAACGTCGCGAGGTGCGCGCGGACGACGCCGTAGAGGACGGTCTCCGTCGGGCGGCGTGGACGGTACGCGGCGGCGAGCAAGGCGGCGCGTCATTGCCCGCAGCATGCCAACTCCTACGCGATGGGATCCCGCGTACTTGTGACGTTGCCTCGCCTGTCCCGGACAGCACGCGACCTGTCCCGGGACAATTTGGGTGCGAGGTATCTCATGGTCACCAGAGAACCCGGTCGCCACGACACGCGAGTGCGCGCTCAAGGGCGAGGGTGGGGCGCTCGGCTTCCGTCGCGCCGCTTCCCCTTGGACGAAAGGCGATCTAGCTTTCGCACCGTGCCGCGCCCGGTCGACACCATCACGAAAGCCGAGTGGATCGTCCTCCGCGAGCGCTTGGTGAAGTTCGCCTTCTCCCGGACGAGATTGCACGAGCGCGCAGACGATCTCGCGCAAGAAGCGATGCGCCGCGTCCTCGACGACCACTGGGAGCCGTGGAACCCGGCCACGCACCCGGACATCCTTCGGTACATGATGAGCATCGTGAACCGCGAGATCGCGAACAAGCGATCCATGGCGGCGACGCACCGCGAGATCGCGATGGCGTCGGAGGAGAAGTCGACGCGCGCGGAGCGACGTGCCGAGCGCGACGCGGCGCGTGCTCCGGCGCACACGCGATCGCCCGAGGAGGCGGTGGTCGCGGCGGACCTCGCGTCGCGGCGGCTCACGATGCTTCGCGCGCGGCTCGAGAAGAAGCCGGACAACGACGCGCTGCGATGCCTCGAGCGGTTCGCGCAAGGCATCGAGAAGCCCACGGAGCTCGCGCTCGCGCTCAGGATCTCGGTCGCGGAGGCGATCAAAGCGCGTGACCGGCTTTTCTACCAAGCGGAGCAAGTCGCGCGTGACCTCGGCGACGAGGACGACGCGGACGAACGCGCGAAGGCGAACGTCGACGCGGCCGACGCGAGCGCCAACGACGACGCGCCCGACAGCCGCGAGGAGGTCGCATGACGACTCCGAAGCACACGCCGCAAGAGACGTGGGACGCGATCATGAAGGGCGCGGACGACGCCGCGGAGGCCGAGATGGATCGCATCGCCGCGCTCTCGGAGGACGAGCTCCACGCGGAGCTCGCCGCCGACGGCTTCGACGTCGCGGAGCAACGCGCGAAGGGAGAACAGCTCGTCGACGAGCTCTTCGCGCAGCGCGAAGCGGAGAAGGACGACGCCGCGGGGCTGGAGGCCGAGCGCGCGCGCATCGCACGGATCGCACCGCGCCTCGTGAAGGTCCCGCGCACGGAGCTCGAAGCGCGGCTGCGCAAAGCTCGCGTCGATCCGCGCCTCCCCGCGCCGATCGCCGTGAGCTTTCGAAACCGCGACGATGCGAAGGCGACCGACGACGAGCTGCGAACACTCCTCGCGCAGATCGAAGCGCACATCGAGCGCGCGGAAGAGACGTGATCGTCGAGACGGAGCGCTCCGAGCCGTCGGGCGTCGCCGCCGCCATCGCTGCGGCGCGCGCGCTCCATGCCGGCCGCCCGCTCCGATCGCCCGCCGCGATCCACATCGAGCGGATCGCGTTTCGCCTCGGCGCCGCGGTCTTCTGGGGCGCGACCGGCGGCGCCGACGCGCACGTCACGCGCGGGCGGGACTACGCGTACATTTGCGTCGACCAGCGCCAGAAAGGAACGCCGCGCGGTCGCTTCTCGATCGCGCACGAGCTCGGGCATTGGCTGCTCCATCGCCACGTCGACGCCGAAGCGTTCGAGCGCATTCATTCCGGCGGCGCGAAGACCGGACGCGACTACAACTACGAAGCCGAAGCGAACACGTTCGCGAGCCACGCGCTCACGCCCGACGTGGTCTTCGCGCCGATGTGCCGCGCTGCACGCCCGACCGTCGCGGACGTCGACGCCGTCGCGCGTCCGTTCGGTGTGTCGCTCATGGTCTGCGGCCACAGGTTTGCGGAGGTCGCGCCGAGCGCGTGCGCGTTCGTCGAGAGCTACGGCGGGAAGATTTCGCGCGTGACGCGATCGAGCGCGTTCCGTGGAGTCGCCGTCGGGCGGCGGAAGCTCGAAGTGGGTAGCGCGGCGTACGCGCTCGCGAACGGCGGCGCGAGCGATCTCGGAGCGCGCGTCGTTCGCGGCGGCGCGTGGGGATGCGACGCGATCGGTGGCGTCGAGATGATCGAGCACGCCATCGCCATTCCGGAGTCCGGAGCCGTCGTGACGTGGTTGTGGCACGACTGAAGAGGCGACGGAGGCGACGCGAGAGGGGCGCTCGCCGCTGAACGAGGGGCGGTCGTCGATGGGAGAGGCTCCGTTGCAGCGCGCGGCGGCTCGGGAGTCGATCCGAGGGCATCGGTCGGCGTTCGGATTGACGAGCTCGTCGATCGAAGAGGGGACCGACGTCGATTCGGAGGCAACGATCGCCTCTCGAGACGGTGAGCTCGTCGATGAATCGACATCGGGAGCCTCTGAGGAGGCACCTGGAGTCGATTCGGCAGGTGCCGTAGTCGATTCGATCGACGACCCATGTCGAAGACGAGGCGAGCTCGCCTCGTCGGAGGGTGACCGAGGCTCTTTGTCGACGGGGGTATGCTCTTCGTCGACTACGGGAGTCGATTCGTCGACCCCCGGATGCTCGTTTTCGACGATCGGATGCTCTTTGTCGACGAGGGCCGTCGAGTCGACGACGAGGGCGCGGTCACAGATCGTCCCAGGACACCCTCGAAACTGTCCAGGACAGGGCCGAAACGCGGATTCATCGAGAAATCGCGATGCCGTTCGTTGGTCCGCGACGTGCTCTGTCGTCATGTCCTTCGGCGCGTTGCCGGAGAAAGGGTTCTTGGCCATGATCCAGCCGATGACGGCGCACGCTCAACGCATGACGGTCGACGAATGGTTCGCCCTCGGCGACGAGGTTCGATGCGAGCTCGTGGACGGCTTCCTCGTGGAGGAAGAAGTGACCAGCTACGTCCACGAGCGCGTCGTCGCGCGCCTCATTCGTCATCTCGATACTTGGGCAGACGATCACGGCGCGCTCGTCGCCGGCTCGAACGTCGCATTCGCCATTCGCATCGATCGCGGCCGCTGCCCCGACATCGACGTCTACCTCGCCGGCGCGAAGCGTCCGCCGATGAACGGTGTCGTCCGCGTCCCGCCGAGCATCATGGTCGAGGTCGTCTCGCCGGTGCCGCGCGACCAACGCAGAGACCGCGTCGAGAAGGTGCAGGACTACGCGGCGTTCGGCGTGCGCTGGTATTGGCTCGTCGATCCGCAGCTGCGGACGTTCGAGATCTTGGAGCTCGGCGCGGACGGGCGGTACGCGCACGCCGTCGGAGTCGCGGAGGGGAGCGTCGCGCCGCCGGGGTGCGAGGGGCTCGTGATTGATGTGGACGCGCTTTGGCGCGAAGTGGACGCGCTCGGCGAAGCCGGCGACTGACTCGAAAGAAAATCGTCCCCGCCTTTCCCCGATCCGCCCCCCTCGCCATCTCATCTCTATGAAGGAAACGCGGTCCTCTCGGCAATCCCGCCGAGTAGCCGTCGCGCCCCCGATTCGTGGACTCCGCCACGACGCAGGCGCGGTTCGCACACCGCGTGCAAACCAAATGGGAAAACCCAAAAGGAATGCGAAGGCACCGATCAGCCCGAGGCAAATCGAAACGAGCATCACGCTCGTCGAGAAAGCTTCGCAGCCGTTCGATGGCGGTCCCGTCCTCACCAAGGCGGACCGTATCCGCTACGTCAAAATGAAGCGCGGCGCGCATCAGGTCATCCCCCTGATCGCGAGCCTCGCTTCGAAGTACGGCGTAGTGGTCCCTGATCTGTCGCCCGACGCGATGCATGCGTCGT
Source organism: Deltaproteobacteria bacterium (assembly GCA_043785585.1). Lineage (GTDB taxonomy): Bacteria > Myxococcota_A > Polyangia > Polyangiales > Polyangiaceae > JBBQXV01. The sequence continues at coordinate 3,921 of JAYVXB010000384.1, forward strand.
TGCAACAGGCTCAGGTCCTCGAGCCGCTGCTGGGCGCCGTTGCCGTTCTCCACCAGACGCTGAAGGACCAGTATTTGTCCTTCAACGCGGATGCGTGGACGGCGGCGACGGTCACCTACGCGATGCTCACCTCGGCCTCTCGGGCCAAGGCGAACCTCGCGACGGAGCTCGTGCCGGTGAAGGAGTGGTTCCGTTACCGCTCGCCCAACTCGAAGAAGGCCTCGGCCTCCAACGAGAAGAGCAAGCGCGCGGCCAAGCCTCAACCGGTGAGCACGGTGAACGACGCGACGAACGTCGCGCCGGTCGCCGTCGAGCCCAAGGCCGACGTTGCCCTCGCAAATGGAATGACCGCAGCCCACGCGGTCTCCTGATCCGAACGGATCCGTAGTGAGCAGCTCCGCGGCGGCCGAAGACGCGCGCGGGGAGCGATACCTCCGAAGAGGCGCGCGGGTCGTCGCGTGTCTCTTCGGGGGTTCGTTAGTTTTGTGAGGACGCCTGCGCGAACGCGATCTTCTCGACGCCCGCTCGCCGCGATGGCTCACCCGCAGCGCCCGCCACTCCCGCCCGTGAACGCGATGCGCACCGTCAGAAACTCCTCGGGTGCGATCGCCGTCGGTGGTCGCGGCAGCTCCGTTCCATCCGCCATCGTCTTCTCGAGGAACCGCTGCACGGACTCGTCGAAGGCCGCGTCGCCGCTCGAATGGATCGGCTGTCGTCGCACGAAGACGATCTGCACGCGCGCGTTGACGTTGAACTGGTACACGGCGCACAGGCTCGCGCGACGGTCGTCGGGGATCGTCGACGGAGGCGACCACCGGGCGTGCAGCCATGCTGTGAGATCGCGCGTGTACGCGAGGAATGCCTCTCGCTGCTCCGGCGTGAATCGGCGAACTTGGTATGCGCTCCCGCCGCAGCTCGCAGACTCCGGCGACGCGGGCTCGACGTAGAGCGCGTTCGCGCCGAGTCGACGTGCGTGCTCGACGAGCCGCTTTCTGCAGTCGGCTGTCGGATCGACGCCGCTTCCGCGCTCTTCGATGCGCGCGAGGCGCCAGGTCGCGGCGAGCGGGCGCTCGAGGATCTCGACATCGGTCGTGTACGCCGACTCCGCGCCCGTATCCCTGGCTGCACGCGCACGCGCACGCGCGGTCGTCGCGACCGGACGCGTCGTCGGCGAAGACGCACTTGCCGCTACCGCCGTTGGAGACGACAGAGGAAGCTCGGCCTCGGCGCACGCCGCCACGAAAGCCGCGCAAGCGATCGCTACTTCACGTCCGCGCAACACCGGTACCCAATAGCAAATCCCATGTGCCACTGGTTGTGATCCGTCGTCGTCGGCCTGCATCGATTGCGAACCGGTCCCCACCATCCGCCTTTGAGCCCGCTCTTGTACGGCTTCTTGTCGATCTTGCCCTCTTCGTGGACGACCCACTCGTCCGCGTTCCCCGTCATGTCGTGCACGCCGAA
>JAYVXB010000385.1:0-16438 GCA_043785585.1 Deltaproteobacteria bacterium
CCCGATCCCATCCCGAACTCGGAAGTTAAGCTCTTCGGAGCCGATGGTACTGCACGGGAAGCCGTGTGGGAGAGTAGGACGCTGCCGGGATTTTTTCCCAAAGAGCCCGCCTAAACGCGGGCTCTTTTTTTTTGTCCTTTTTGTTTCGCTCCCGCTGCGCTTTTGTCCGTCGCGAACGTGCGGCGCGGCATCGTCGCGCGTTACTCTGTCGGCCGAGCATGCGGGTCACGCGGAAGAGGGTCGCGATCGGGGGCGCGGTCTTGGGGGCGATCGCGCTCGCGGGTGCGATCGCTTTCGGCCCCGTCGTGCGTTCGCGCGTTTCCAGGGAAGCCGCAAAGCGCGGCCTCGAAGTCGGCGTCGGCAGCGTGCGGCCCGGGTGGTTCGCGGTTCGGCTCGTGGATGTGAGCGTGCGACTCGCGGGGGTGGATAGCGTCGACGCGACGCTCGGCGAAGTGCGGATCGATCTGACCGGCGGGCTTTCGGTCGATCGCGTGCGCGTTCGCGGCGGCGAGCTCCGAGTACGCGGCGACGTCGAGGAGTTGCGGCGCGACGTGACTGCGTGGCGCGCGCGCGTCGGAGAGCCGAGCGGTGCCTCGACGGGTGGCGGGCAAACGCCGATTTCGGGCGATGCGATCTCCGTCCGATGGGCCGTTGCAGTGAATCGCGAGGTCGACGCGACGGGAGCTTCGTTCGCGCGTGATGGAAACGGACTCATCGCTGCCGTCGATCTCGCGCATCTGCGCGACGCGGACATCGCGGTTACCATCGGCGGCGGCAACGTCGAGCTCGACAGTGCACACGCTCTCCGTTCGACGCACGCGGCGTCGCTCGAGATCGCTTGGAGCGCGCCGGCAACGCCGACGACGACAGCGGACGGGGCGCCTAGCGCGTCGGGAGCGTCGGCGTCGGCGTCTAGCGCTCCCGCGCCGCCGGTGATCTTGGTCAAAGGGACGCGTTCCGCCAAGCGTGGCGATCCGTCACGCCCGATGGCGAGCGCGGCACCCGCCGATGGAGGCGGGCCGTTCGTCGAGCTCCCGAACCTTCGTGCGTGGCGCGCGCTCGCGGGCGCGACGGCGGTGCGCATCGCGGATCGGATTCCCGACGCAGTCACAGTCTCCGTCGACGCGCTCTCCGCCAAGCTCGTCCGCGACGGGACCTCCATCGCCTTCGGGCCGGGGCCGTTCACGGTCGCGCGTCGCGCGGGGCGAGTGGAGCTCCAGTTCTCGTCCTCCGGCGGAGCGGGCGGGACGCCGTTGTCGCTTCACGCGACGCTGCCCTTGGCGGATGGAGACGTTTCGTTGACGCTCGAAGGCGGTCCGGTCGCGCTCTCGGTGCTCGGCGTCCGTGACGGCGCGGGGGGGCTGACGGACGTCGAGCGCGCGACGCTCGCAGGGAAGGGGAGGCTCGTCCTCGCCGACGATGCGCTCACGTTCGATGGCGAGCTCCGCGTGCGAGGCGCCGCGATCAAACAGCCGCGGCTCGCGAGCGACGTCATTCGCGGTCTCGATCTCGGAATCTCCGCGCGCGGCGTCCTCAGCGACAAAGGCGAGCTACGCCTCGACGACTTCTCCGCGACGATGGGCGCGCTCCACGTGAGCGCCAGCGGTGTCCTCCGGCAGAGCGACGAGCTCTTCGCCGCGACGCTTCGCTTCGACATCCTCAGCGCTAGCTGCCAAGCGCTCCTCGAAAGCGTGCCGACGGCGCTCCTCCCAAGTCTCCGCGGCGCGAAATACACGGGCACCTTCGGTGCGCGCGGCAACTTCAGCGTCGACTCGCGCACGATCGACGATCTCGTTCTCACCTACGACATCCAGGATCAGTGCCGCGTCAGCGAAGCATCGCCAGCGCTCGCGCGCGAGCGGTTCAAGCAGCCGTTCACGCATCGCATCTATCTTCCCGACGGATCCCTCGGCGAAGAGACGACCGGACCCGGCACGGGCAAGTGGGTTTCGTTCGGCGGGATCAGCCCGTTCATGATCGTCGCCGTGCTGACGACCGAGGACGGCGGATTCTATCGTCACCACGGCTTCAGTCATCCCGCGATCAAGTCGTCCGTCATCGCGAACTTGAAGGCGCGGCGATTCGTTCGCGGAGCCAGCACGATCACCATGCAGCTCGCGAAGAACCTGTTTCTCCTCCGCGAGAAGACGCTCTCGAGAAAGCTCGAAGAGGTGATCCTGACCGCGTATCTCGAGCAAGCGTTCACCAAGGACGAACTGATGGAGATGTACTTGAACATCATCGAGTACGGACCGAACGTCTACGGGATCGGGCCGGCCGCGTTCCACTACTTCGGCCGAAGCCCGACCGAGATCAACCTCGCGGAGAGCCTCTTTCTGTCGTCGATGTTGCCGGCGCCGCTTCGCTATCACCACCTGAAGTCGGGAGGTCAGCTCTCCGAAGGGTGGCAGCGGACGCTCGTGCACTTGATGACGATCGCGAAAAAATCGGGGCTCATCTCGGAGGAAGAGCTGGAAGAAGGAAAGGAAGAGACCGTCGTCTTCTACAAGACCGGCGCGCGTGGGCCTGCGCGCAGGCACTCGCATCTCGATGCGCCGTCGACCGACGAGGTCGTCGAGGTGCAAGAGAGCAACTGATCGCGAGCGCGAGCCTGCGAGCGTCGCTCGCCGCGCGCGGCGATGGAGCTCATTTCTTCCCCTGCGCGCGCAACGCCGCGAAGAAGGTGCGAAGACGCTCCGCGCATTCGTCCGCGAGGACGCCGCGTTCGAGCTCGAAGCGATGATTGAGGCGCGCGTCGCGGCCAATCTCGAAGAGCGTCGTGACCGCGCCCCCTTTCGGATCGTCGCATCCGTAGACGACGCGGCGCACGCGTGCGAGCACGAGCGCGCCTGCGCACATCGCGCAAGGCTCGAGCGTCACGTAGAGCGTCGCGTCGTCGAGGCGCCAGCTCGCGCGATGCTCGGTGGCGGCGCGCACGGCGATCATCTCCGCGTGCGCGGTCGGATCCTTTCGCGATTCGCGGAGGTTCTTGCCGCGCGCGATCTCGACGCCATCGGCGCCGACGATCACACACCCAACCGGGACTTCACCGATCGCTGCCGCGGCATCCGCTTCTGCGAGCGCGACGCGCATCCAGGCGCCGTCCGACAGGGATGCGTCGCTGGGTGAGTCGACAATGGTCATCGGGAAGCTGGCGCGCCCAGGAAGATTCGAACTTCCGACAACTGGTTCCGTAGACCAGTGCTCTATCCAGCTGAGCTATGGGCGCCTAAGCGCGCGGACATTACTCGCAGGTTCGCGTGTGTCAACGACTCGTCGCTCGACTTCGTCTTCTCGGCTCTCGCACGCACACGATTGCGGCCTCTCCGCGCTCCGCAACAATTGCAGACCCCTCGAGAGACCGCGACCGCGATGTCCTAGGCGCGTTTTTCGGCCGTGCTCCGAAGCCTGTGCATAACGCCCCGAACGGCATCTAACCGCTGGAAGTTACACGTATCGTCGAGAGGCCCCCAGTCCTGGCACGTCCGCTGCTCTATGTCGGCCCGTCAGAGTGACGCGATGGTGCCGTGGGCTGCGGCGCTCGCTTTTCGATTCCGCTTCGATTCCGCTTCGACAACGACTTTCGAACGACTTCCCTTCCTTTGCCTCCGCTTTTCCTTTCTTCACCCTAGTTCTTGAACTTCTTCGCTTTCGCCGAGACGCACGTAGTCGAAGGTTAACATTGGTCGTTGGCTGAAGTTTGGTCCCGGCCTCACGTGGCGCGTCCCTCCTGCACCGAGGGCGCGCCACATGCGTTTTGTGCGTCCGCTCGCCCGGCGGAGCGCCGTGCTAAAAAGGAGCGGATGGCTTCTCTCCGCGTGCTGCGTCGTGTGCTCGTCGTCGTCGCGCTCGTCGGATGCGGCGGGGGCGTCGCGCTCGTTCCGACGGATGCGACCGCCGAGCCGCCGATTCCCATTCCGGCGGCAGCGGGGCGACCGTGGCTCGGCATCGCGATGGACGCGCACGCGGCGGGCGGCGTCAGCGTGAAGCACGTCGTGCGCGGATCGCCGGCGGACAAAGCGACAGTGCGCGCGGGCGATCGCGTGACGAAGATCGACACGACGCGCGTCACCACGCCGGCAGAAGTCTCGCGTCTGGTCTCGCAGCGCGCCGTCGGCGACGTGCTCGCGCTCGTGCTCACGCGCGATGGCAACGAGCAGACGGTGCGCGTGACGCTCGCGACGTTCCCGACGTCGGACGAGATGCTTCGGATGGATCACCTCGGCAACTTCGCGCCGATGTGGAAGGGCGTGACTTCGGCGAGCGGCAACGTGCCTTCGTCGATCGGCGCGCTCCGCGGGCGCGTCGTGCTCCTCGACTTCTGGGCGACGTGGTGCGCGCCGTGCCGATTCGTCGCGCCGAAGCTCTCCGCGCTCAAGGCACGCTACGGAGCCCAGGGCCTCACCGTGATCGGCCTGTCGTCGGAGCCGGCGGAGGACGTCGCGCTCTTCGCGCAGCGTATGGGCATGGCGATGACGTACGGCGTCGGCGTCGACACGAAGGGCGAGACATCGTCCGCGCACACCGTCGCGAGCCTGCCCACGCTCTTCGTGATCGACAAGCGCGGTGTCGTTCGCGACATCGTCGTCGGCTACGATCCGTCGCACGACGCGCGGATTGAAGGCATGGTGAAGACGCTTCTCGCGGAGCCGGCGCCGACGGACTGAGGCACGATGGCCGATCCGAGAGCGCTCACGCGGGTCGTCGACGAGCTCGTCTGGTCGCTCAGGCGGGGCGGGCTCGTCATCGCGACGTCGCAGTCGATCGACGTCGCGCGCGCGGTCGTCGCGGTCGGGCTCGACGACAAGGAGGCGGTGCGCGAAGCGATCGCCGCCGTCGTCGTGCACCGCGCGCGCGATCGTGCCGCGTTCGACGCCGCGTTCGACCGCTTCTTTTCGCCGAACGGCATCGGACGTCGCAAGACGCTTTGGGAGCGACTCGCGGCGCGCGGCTTCGACGCCGCGGAGATCGACGAGCTGCGCGATCTACTCGAGCGCGTCGCCGCCTCGGGCACGGGCGATGGCGCGCAGCACCTCGGCGCGCTCCTCGAGCGCGGCGCGGAGCTCGATCGGCTGCTCCATCTCGCCGGGATGTCGCGCGCGCTCGAAGCGCACAGCTCGCTGCAGCTCGGCTTTCTCAGCTACCGATTGCTCAACGAGGTGGGGGCGCCGCGTGCGCGCGATGCGCTGTCGCGCCTTCGCAGCCAGCTCGTCGACGCGCTGGGCGCCGAGCGCGCGGCGCGGTTGATCGAAGCGTTGACGAAGGAGCTCGACCTCACGTCGGAAGAAGTTCGCGCGCACGTCCAAGAAGGGTACGAGCGACGCCAGGCGGCGATGGACGCGGAGGCGCGTCGTCGCACGCTCGACACGACGGCGTTCACGTCGCTCACCGACGCGCAGATCGACGAGGTGCGCCGCGCCGTCCGCAGCCTCGCGCAGCGCCTTCGCGGGGGCGCGCGCGTCCGTGCGCGTCGCGCGCGCCGCGGCCGCATCGATCCGCATCGCACGCTCCGCAAGGCGCTCGCGACGGACGGCGTCCCGTTCCGCCCCGCGCGCAAGCAGCGTCGCCGCGACAAGCCGCGGCTCCTCCTCGTGTGCGACGTCAGCGACTCGGTGCGTTCGGTCGCGTGTTTCATGCTCGAGCTCGCGTACGCGGCGCAGGAGCTCTTCGAGCGCACGCGCAGCTTCGTCTTCGTCAGCGACATCGGCGAGACGACGCAGCTCTTCGCGCGCGAGTCCGTGAGCGTCGCGCTCGGGCACGCGTACGGCGGTGGCGTCATCTCGGTCCACGACAACTCGAACTACGGCCGCATGCTCCGCGCGTTCGAAGAGCGCCACCTCTCCGCAGTCGATCGCCAGACCACCGTTGTCTTCCTCGGCGACGGCCGCACGAACTACCACGACGACGCCGCCGACGTACTCGACCGCATCCGCGCCCGCGCGCGTGCTCTCTTGTGGCTGTGCCCCGAGTCGCGCGCCGAGTGGAGCCTCGGCGACAGCGCCATGCCGCGCTACGCGCCGAAGTGCGATCAAGTCCTCGAGGTGCGCTGCGCGCGCGATCTCGAAGCCGCGGCGCGCGCGCTCGTCATGCGTCGCTGATCGTCAAAGGCCGTCCGTCGGCGGATGGACGAAGCGGAGCTTCCCCTCGAGCCGCTTGCTGACGAAGACGTTGTTCTTCGCGTCCACGATGACCGCGGCGACGCCCTCGATCGACTCGACGATCTTGAGCCCCTTCTCCGGCCCGAGGATGAACACCGCGTCATCGATCTCGTCCGCGAGCAGCGCCGTCGGCGCCCACACCGTCACGCTGCGGCACGCCGTCGCCGGGTAGCCGGTGCGCGGATCGATGATGTGGTGGTACCGCCTGCCGTCGACGATGTAGCTGCGCTCGTAGTCGCCGGCCGTGCTGAAGGCGTGATCGCTCACGGGGAGCATGACGAAGTAGTCACCCTCCTTGCCGCGCGGATCGCGGATGCCGGCGAGCCACTCGGTGCCGTCGGGCTTGTGGCCGAACGTGAAGAGATCGCCGCCCGCTTGCACGAAGAACGACGTGAGCCCCGCCTGCTTCAGGACCATCGACGCGCGATCGACGCCGTAGCCTTTCGCGATCCCGCCGAGCCCGATCTTCACGCCGTCGCGCGCGAGCGCCACCGTGTGCGCCTTGGGGTCGAGCTTGATGTGCTTGTAGTTGAGGAGCGGGAGCTTCGCCTTGATGTCGGCGTCCTTCGGCGGATGCGGATCGAGATCCTCGTCGAACTTCCAGAGGCCGTGCAGCGACTCGAACGTGATGTCGAACGCGCCTTCGGAGATCTCCGCGGCGTGAACGGCCTCCGCGACGATGTCGTACGTCTCTTGGCTCACCGCGACGGGGCCTTTGCCGGCGCCGGCGTTGATGCGCGACACCTCGCTGTCGGGCCGCCACGTCGTCATGAGGCGCTCCACGCGGACGATCTCGGCGATCGCCGCGTCGAACGCCGCGCGAACCTTGGCGGCATCCAGCGCAGGCGTCGTGTACGCCGCGAACGACAGGTGCGTCCCCATCGCCTTCCCTTCGCCGGTCACGCGCTCCGGTGTGAAGGCGGCCGGCGCGCTCGCGCTCGGTGAAGGAGCGGGCGCGGCGGAGGCGCTTGGATCGGGTTGGGGCGCGGAGCGGTCGCGGCAGCCGTTGACGAGCAGCGCGAGCGCCAGCGCGACGAGCCGCACGGCGTGCATCGCGTCGGAGAGAAGCACGTTCGCGAACGTTTGACGAGCGCGCCGCATTGCCCCAACGTGTCGCGCATGCCGCTCGCACCGGAGCTCGCCCGTGCCATCGACGACGCCGTGGACTCGAACGCGACGGACCTCGCAGCGCTGTCGCGGCGCATCCACGCGAACCCCGAGCTTCGGTTCGAAGAGACGAAGGCCGCCGCGTGGATCTGCGATCTCGTCGCGTCGCGCGGCCACGCGGTCGAGCGCGGCCTCGCCGGGATGCCGACGGCCTTCCGCGCGAGCGCCGGCAAGAAGGGCGGACCGCGCGTCGCGATCCTCGCCGAGTACGACGCGCTCCCGGCGATCGGCCACGCCTGCGGCCACAACCTCATCGCCACCGCCGCCGTCGCCGCGTTCGTCGCTGCCGCGCCGCTCGCCGAGAAAGCGGGGGGCGAGGTCATCCTCCTCGGCACGCCGGGCGAAGAGGGCGGCGGCGGCAAGATCAAGCTCATCGAAGCGGGCGCGTTCGCGGGGCTCGACGTCGCGATGATGTTCCATCCGTTCGATCGCGATGTCCTCGCGCACCCCGCGCTCGCGTCGACGTGGCTGACGTTCACGTTCAAGGGGACGCCGTCGCACGCCGCGATCGCGCCGCACGACGGACGCAGCGCGCTCACCGCGTGCATGGACACGCTTCGCCTCATCGACGGGCAGCGCGTGCACTTCCGCGACGGCGTTCGCGTCCACGGCTTCGTCACCGACGGCGGGCAGGCCGTGAACATCATCCCCGAGTCGGCCGAGTGCGAGGTCAACGTGCGCGCGCTCGATGCCAAAGAGCTCGCGCGCATCCGCGCCATCGTCGAACGTTGCGGGCGCGCCGCGGCGATGGCGAGCGACGTCGAGGTCGCGATCACCGTGCGCAGCGGCTACCGCGAGATGGTCAACAACATGCCGCTCGCGCGCACGTTCGGCGAGCACCTGCGGACGCTCGGGCGCACGCCGCGCGAGACCGACGCGACCGTCGGCGCAGGCAGCACCGACATGGGCGACGTCTCGCACGTCGTCCCGTCGATCCATCCGTGGCTCGCGATCCTCGATCAAGGCGAGGCGCTGTGCCACGAGCACCGCTTCGCGGAAGCCGCCGCGAGCGACCGCGGGCAAGCGTCCGCGCTCGTCGCGGGCAAGGCGCTCGCGCGAACCGCGCTCGACGTTCTCTCGGACGCGAAGCTGCGCGCGGCGATCCGCGCGGAGTGGGACGCGCGCTGATCTAGCCGCGCTCGCGCTCGAGCTCGGTCACGTCGATCTTCCGCTTCACCGCGTGCGCGAGCATGAACGCGCGTAGCCCTGCCAGATCCGCCACCTCGGGGAAGCGCTCCCAGCTTCCATCCATCAGCTCGATCGCGATCGACTTCTTGTCCAAGATGATGCGGTTCACCTGCGGCCAGCCCCAGCGCGACGTCTTCGGGATGCCGAGCGGGAGCAGGTAGCGCGCTTCGATCCAATCGGCGCTGATCACGACCCCGCGCATGTGCGCGCGAAGCACCGTCGCGAGCGCGCTCACGCCGACGATCGCCGCGAGCACCTGCGAGCTGAGCGGCCGCGTGCGGTCGCCTTGCACGACCCAGTTGAAGATCCGCGACGTGCTCGGCGCGTTGTATCCCCACACCACCAGGCCGACCACGACCAGCGCGATCGCCAGGTAGACGAACGACGGGATGCGCTGCCGCAGCGGCGCCTCGAACTTCACCTTCTCGGTCGTCGGCGCCGAGTACGTCATCTCGAAGCGCGCGACGGTGCCGTTGACGTCGGTGATGCTGATGCGTTCGCCTTCCGTGTCGGGCTCGCTCAGATCGGGGAGCTCGCGATCGTCCGGCGGTTGCGGAGGGGAGGGCGTCGAGGAGGAGGACACGGTGTGCACTCCATCTGAACACGACGTCTCGTGGAGGGCTTGGGTTTACTCCCGCTCTCCCGCTCTCCCTGTAAAAATTCTCAATCCGTCGCGTCGTCGAGCGTCATCTTCCCGCGCTTGTACTCGCGGAGCGACGCCATCTCGCTCTTCGACGGGTTGATGATGAAGAGGCCGTGGTCTCCATCGAGCAGCGCGATGTCGCCGTCCGTCGCCCACCGAAAGAGGCCCTGCACGTCCGCCACCGCCGGCACGCCCATCAGCTCGAGCAGCGCGCGTGTGCGCGGGCCGCTCGCGCGCTCGCTCAGCGCGATGCCGACCGGCTGCGCGCGCGACGTCACGAGAAGATCGAACACCGTGATGCTGTCGCCGAGGAGGATCGCCTTCGTCGGGAGCTCGGCGCGCTTGTCGGCGGACGACGCGAGCATCGTCAGCGCATCGCACAGATCCTCGAGATCGCGCGCGCGCTCTTCGAGGAACGAGTCCTTCGTGAACGACACCGCCGTGCGCGTCGCCTCGCGCGCGACCTGACCGAGCGCTTGCGCGAGTCCGTGGCCTTGCTCCGCGATCTCGCTCGCGCGCTGCCGGAAGCGTTGGTCGGCGAGGATGTCGTGGTACGTGCCGAGGAACGCGGCTTCGGAGCCGAGCTCGAGCTTCTTCGCGCGGCGCCGGAGCGCCTCGATCGCTTTGTCCGCGACGTCGAACGCGCTGCGAAGGAGGCGGACGTCGGCGGTCGTGGCGCGCGCGCTCGGGATGTTCTCGCTCGGACGCGGCGGCGGACGACGGAGCGCGGCGACCGCTCCGAGCGCGCGCCCCGGAATGAGCGGACGACCCGTCAGCGTCACCTTGCGCGTGCCGCCGCCCGCGCGTCGCGGCTGCTTCTCGCGTCGCGCGTCGAGCAGCTCTTGCTGGCGAACGCCCGCCGCGATGACCGCACCGATGACGCTGAGGAGCTCGATGTCCGCCGCGTCGAACCCGACCGTCGCGCGCTGCACGACGAGCGCGCCGAGCGGCCCGGCCTTGCCGCGGAGCGGAACCGCGAGGAACACCGGGAACCGCTCTTCGCCGAGCTCCTCGAAGTGCTTGTACGACGTGTGCTGCTCCGCGGTCTCCGCCGAGATGGGACGCAAGTACTCGACGGCCTCGCCGGTGATCCCTTGCCCGACGCGCAGCCGCACCTGCCCGAGCGCGCTGTGCGTGAAGCCGACGTTGCCGCGCATGACGAGCTCTTGTCCGTCGCCCTCGAGCAAGTAGAGCGAGCACACGTCCGCACCAAAGATTCCCGCGATGCGCCCGGGCGTACCGTCGAGCAACGTCGACAGCGGCATCGGTCTCGCGACGAACGCGACGAAGTCGAGCACCGCATCGAGACGCCGCACGCCCGGCGCGTGGACGGTCGGCTTCGGGAGCGTGCGAGCGGTCATGCGAGGCTCCGCCAGTTTGCAGCGCATGAATCGGCGCGTCTACGCTAGATTCCGCGCATGCCTCATCCCTTCCCCTCCGCCGAGTGGTGCGCCGCCTACAAGGACGCGATCAACAGCAACGCCGCCTACAAAGCCGCCGGGAAGGACTGGACGCACGGCGTCGTCGCGATGGTCGTCAAAGCGCAACCCGACGTCGGCATCGCCGAAGACATGGGCATGTGGCTCGACGTCGCGGAAGGATCGTGTCGCGATTGCCGACTCGTTTCTGCGAGTGAAGCGAACGAAGCCGCGTTCGTGATCGTCGCGGATCTCGCGCGCTGGAAGCAGGTGATCAAGAGGGAGCTCGATCCGATCAAGGGCATGATGCAAGCGAAGTTGAAGCTCACGAAAGGTCACATGCCGACGATCGTGAAGTACGTGACGGCGTCGCGAGAGCTCGTCGAGTCCACTTCGCGTGTGGAGACGAAGTTCCCTGACGAGTGAACTTCTCTTGACCAAAGATCACGATGACTCGATCATCGCCGACATGGTTGCTTCCTCCGCTCCCCCCGTCGTCCTCGTCGCTGAAGACGAGCCGACGATGTTGGAGCTCGTCGTTCGTCATCTCAAGGCACTCGAGAACCCGAAGCTCGAGGTCGTCGAAGCGCCCGATGGAGATGAGGCGTGGCGACTCGCGCAAGAGCTCCTCCCTGATCTCGTCGTGCTCGACGTGATGATGCCCGGCATGAGCGGATGGGAAGTGTGTCGCAAGATCCGAGAGGACCAAGCGCGCTTCGCTCACACCGGCGTCGTGATGCTGACGGGCATCGGCGAGAAGGTGAACGAGATGACGTCGCCGCTCTACGGAGCCGACGCGTACATCGACAAGCCGTTCGACTTCGTCGAGCTCGACGAGAAGGTGAAGGAGGCGCTCGACGCACGCGCCGCGCAGCGCGACGCCGTGCCGCGTCCCATTCGCAACGGCGTGCACGGGCCCGCGAAGGCGGCGCCCTCGAAGAAGGCGAGCCCGGCGGCGAAGGCTGCTCCGAAGACCGCGAAGGCCGCGCCGAAGACCGCGAAGGCCGCGCCGAAGAAGGCGAAGGCCGCGCCGAAGAAGGCGAAAGCCGCCCCCAAAGTTAAAGCAAAATCCAAGACTCTCTCGAAGCACAAAGTAGTTCCCACACGGAAAGGACAGGTCCACATGGCTGCAAAGAAGAAGGCTGCAAAGAAGACCGCGAAGAAGAAGACCGCCAAGAAGAAGGCGGCGAAGAAGAAGTAGGTAGGCCCTCGTCGGCGTGCGTTGTTCCGTACGCCGGCACGAACGTCAGCGGTCCATCCCCTCCGCGCGGAACCATTGCACCGCGCGGCGGATTGTGTCCGCGAGCGGTCTCGACGGAAGGCCAAGCTCACCCTTGGCCTTCACGTTCGAGAAAAAAGCGTTTCGCTGCGCGTAGCGAATCGAGCGGTACGTCGCCGCCGGTTCCTTGTGCGAAACGTGGTCGGACCAAAGCTCCATGCCGAGCGCGACGTACGCACCGAGTGACTTCGGGAGCGGGAGCCGCGGTGCGGGCACGTTCGCCTCGCGCGCGACCATCGCGAAAAAATCGTCGAGCGTGACGTTGTCGTTCCCGAGGATGTAGCGCTGCCCCGCGCGCCCCTTCGCTTCGGCGAGGAGATGGCCCGAAGCGCAGTCGTCGACGTCGATCGTGCAGAAGCCGCCGGGACTCTTGCCTGGCACCATGCCTTTCAAGAGCGCGAGGATGATCTTCCCCGTCGGCGTCGGTGCGACGTCGCCCGTTCCGAACGGGAACGCCGGGTTCACGACGACGATCGGCGCGCCTTGCTCGGCGAAGCGCATCGCGATCCGTTCGCTTTGCCACTTGGTGAGGATGTACTCGTTCGCGATGTCGAAGAGGTTGAAGCATGTCGACTCGTCGGCGACGCCTCCGTCGACGAGACCGATCGCGGCGATGCTGCTCGTGTAGACGATGCGCGGGATCTTCGCGTGCTGCGCAGCGAGGAGCGTCGCGACGGTCCCTTCGATGTTGACGCGGTAGATGATCTCGGGATCGGGGAGCCACGTCTTGTAGATCGCCGCGAGGTGATAGAGCGCCTCGCATCCGGAGAGCGCGCACTGCATCTTCGGGCCATCGGTCACGTCGCACGTCACGCGCTCGACGTTCAGCCCGTCGAGGTTCTTCGTGTTCGCGCCCGGCTCGACGATCGCGCGCACGCTCCGCTTCGCATCGAGGAGCTTGCGAACGACCGCGCTGCCGATGAACCCCGTTGCACCCGTGACGGCTACGTCTTGCATCTCTCTCCTCTACATCCGTCTCGAGAGATTGGACCGCCAAGCCGCCAAGCCGCCAAGGTTTGGGGAGGACAATCCCGCTCTCGCTAGGCGTCTTTGCGGCTTGGCGGTCCTCTCCCTCTCCTCCTCTGGCTTGCGCCGGCAGATGTTTCGTGTACGAATCAATTCGTCTTTCGCGCGCGCAAAGAAGCCAGGAGAGCCGCCATGCCGAGCCCGTACACCGAAGAGCACCAGGCGTTTCGCAACACCGTCCGCCAGTTCGCCGAGAAGGAGCTCGCGCCGCACGTCGACGAGTGGGAGAAGGACGAGCTCTTTCCGAACTGGGTCTTCAAGCGCGCGGGCGAGCTCGGGATCATCGGCGCGCACTACCCGGAGAGCGTCGGCGGCGCGGGCGGCGACTACTGGTTCTCGGTCGCGAAGAGCGAAGAGCTGCCGCGTTGCTTGATGGCGGGCGTCGGCATGGGGCTGCTCGTGCAGAGCGACATGGCCACGCCGGTCATCAACGACATCGGCACCAAAGAGCAGAACGAAGAATTTCTCACGCCGGCGATCCGCGGCGACAAGATCGCCGCGCTCGGCGTCAGCGAGCCCAACGCGGGCTCCGACGTCGCCGGCATCCAGACCATCGCGAAGAAAGACGGCGACGACTACGTCATCAACGGCGCGAAGACCTTCATCACGAACGGCACGCGCGCCGACTTCGTCACGCTCCTCGCGAAGACGAACCCCGAAGCGGGCGCGCACGGCTGCAGCTTCTTCCTCGTCCCGACGAAGACCAAAGGCTTCTCGGTCTCGGGCAAGCTGAAGAAGATCGGCAACCACTCGAGCGACACCGCGGAGCTCGCGTTCGAGGACATGCGCATCCCGAAGCGCTACCTGCTCGGCGAAGAGAACATGGGGTTCATGTACCTCATGCAAAACTTCCAGAGCGAACGCATCATCGCGTGCACGAGCGCGTGTGCGGGCGGAAAATACATGATCGAAGAGGCGATCAAGTACGGGCGTGACCGCAAGGCGTTCGGCAAGCCGATCATCAAGCGCGAGTACTGGCAGCACAAGTTCGTCGACCTCACCGCGAAGATCGAAGCGGCGAGCGCGCTGACGTACAAGGGCGCCGAGATGTACAACCACGACAAGTACGTGAAGAAGGACAACGTCGACATGGAGACCGTGAAGACGATCAGTCTCGCGAAGATCTTCGTCGGCGACGTGATGACGGAGATCGCCGACCAGTGCCTGCAGTTTCACGGCGGCTGGGGCTACATCGAGGAGTACCACATCGCCCGCGCGTGGCGGGACCAGCGCCTTTTCCGCATCGGCGGCGGAACGACCGAGACGATGCGGTACTACGTCGCGAAGCTGATGGGGCTCTAGCTCTCACGGCAAGGGCTTCAGCACCAGCGGCGCGAGCGGCGCCTGGGTGAAGTCGAACACGTTCATCAAGTCTCCGAGCGTCGACGACGCCTCGCGCACGTCGGGGCGTGAGTCGGGGCGGCCGTCGGTCTTCGGATCGATGCGCTGCCCGCCGAGGAAGACGTCCTCGATGAACTTCAGATACGCGTCGTGGCTGAGCACTTGTTTGTCGATGAAGCCCTTCTTCGCGTACGGACTGATGACCAGCGCCGGCACGCGGAAGCCGTAGCCGCCCTGATCGACCTTCGGCGGCACGACGTGATCGTAAAAGCCGCCCCAGTCGTCCCACGACAAGAAGATCGCCGTGGAGTCCCAGAACGGGCTCTGCATGATCGTGTTGATGAGCGCCGTCACGTAGCCCTGGCCCGCGCTCACGAGCGAGACCGGATGCTCGCTCACGACGCCCGCGGGCGCGATCCACGACACCGCCGGGAGCTGCCCCGCCTTCACGTCCGCGTAAAACTGATCGATCGCGACGACGTTGCCGACCTCGCCGTCTGCCTTCACGGTGTCGAACTCGGGGAGCACGTTCCAGATGCTCGGCACCTTCGCCGAGATCGCCATCGGCTGGCACTCGCTGGGATCGCCGCCGCAGTGCGGATCGTCGCCCTCGCCGAGGTAGTACTTCCACGACACGCCGGCCTTGTGGAGGAGGTACGTGATGTCCGTCCACGGGTACTCGTTGTTCGGCCCCGCCATCTTGCCGGTGCCGGGAGTGTCGATGTTCGTCGTGCACGCCATCGGGTCGTTCACCGGCGCGCACTCCGCGGACCAGCCCGACACCATGTAGAGGTGCTGCGGGAAGCTCCACGATGCGTTCGGTTGGAACATGTGATCTTGGAGGACGAAGTTTTTCGCGTACGCCCAGTAGTTCGGGATCTCCGCTTCGGTGTGGTAGCCCATCACGTCGATCAGCGTGCCGTTCGAGCACAAAGGATCGTTCGGATCCGCGCAGCCGGTCTTGCCGCCTTCCGCGTTCTTGATGAAGCCGTCCATCATGCCGCCGTTCGCGCAGGTCGTGAACGCGCCGCTCGAGTGCGGACCGCCGACGTTCTTGTCGGTCGTGAGGTGGTACGGCTTCACGCATTTGCCGGCGCCCGCGTTCGGATCGGGGACGCACGGCGTCGGGTTGCCCATCGCGTCCATCGGGATCCCTTCGGCGCCGGGAAAGGTGCCGAAGTAGTGATCGAACGAGCGGTTCTCTTGCATGATGATGATGACGTGCTTGATCTTCGACTGCGCGGTCGCGCCGCCGCCGTCGCCGGTCGGCGTCGTGCCGTCGGTCCCCGCGTCGGCGTCGGGCCCGCCGAGGTTCGTCGACTTGGCGCCTCCGCAACCGTGCGTCGCGACGAGCGCGGCGGCGACGAGCACGAGCGGAACGAGATGGGTGCGTCGCATGGGCGGTCCTCCGGTGGAGCGCGCTACACGCTCCGTGCCACGTGCGTGGGCGGGAAAAATCGCGGGCGATGCGATCGCACGGCGTGATTCGCGAGGGGTCCGGTGGACCGCGGGCGGTTCACGAGCCGAGGCGCTCGCACCCGCGCCGCGCTTGCTACACTCGTACTGTGAATCGTCCCGGCGCTGGCGCGTCCAAAGTTACGGAGGCTCGATGAAGAAGCTGCTCACGCTCTTGCTCCTCGCCTTCACGTTCGTCGTCGCGAGCCCGCGTGTCGCGCTCGCCGAGTCGTCCGCGGCCGAACGCATGGCGGAGCGCGCGGTCGTCCTCGTCGAGACGATGGCGGGCATCGTCGACCGCGACCTGCGCGACTGCGACAAGATGGGGACGGACCTCGACAAGTTCGCCGCCGACACCGCCGCCGAGCGCGCCGAGCTGAAGAGCTACAAAGACAAGCTGACGCCCGCGCAGAAGAAGGCGTTCCTCGCGAAGTACGGAGCGCGCCTGCAGGCGGCCGCCGCGAAGATCATCGGCGGCGTGCAGGCGTGCGCGGACAACGCGAAGGTGAAGGCGGCGATGGCGAAGCTCGCGGACACGGCCGGCTGACGGCATGTCCACGTTCGATCCTTCGCCGACCGCGCGGCGCGTGCTCGCGGTCGGCGCGGTCGCGATCGCGTTGATCCTGACCTTCGTTCTCGGGCAACGCTTCTCCGGTGCTCCGACGCTTCCGCCGGCGAGCTCTTCGCGCGTCGAGGTGCGTCCTTCGCCAAACGTCCTCGTCGCGATGCGCGAGCTCTCGCGACTCGAGAGCGAGAGCTACCA
>JAYVXB010000386.1:0-5355 GCA_043785585.1 Deltaproteobacteria bacterium
GCGGCGGCCCTCGGCGCCGAGAGCGCCGCGCGCGCAGGCAACTGCAGCGCGCTCGTGGCCGGCACGCCGGCGCCGATCATCATCGAATCGGGCGACACCCAGGAGCCGCTCCTCAAGTCGATCGGACTCAAGCTCGCCAACTCGACGGCGAAGCCGATTCGACTCCTCTACAAGCTGACGGGCTCGTGCACGCTCATCAACGACGTCTACACATCGGTGAAGGTCACGACGGCCCTCAGCTACATCCCGACGGCGACCGAAGACCCGACGTGGGACACGACGAAGCCGTCGCCGACCTGCACGAACGACATCGCTGGCGGCGCCGCGATCGATCTCGGAATTTCTGCCGTCTTCGTCTCGAGCTGCACGATGACGGCTCCGCCCGCAGGCACGGGGCTCATCACGGGGCCGATTCAGGGCTATTCGTTCGTCGTTCCGAAGGCGAGCACGCAGAAAGCGATCGTCGCCGAAGAGGCGTACTTCACGTTCGGGTTCGGCAACAACGACATGCTCGGCTCGTGGGACAACGAGACGTTCATGTTCATCCGCCCGATCACGAAGAGCACCCTCGTGTCGCTCGCGTCGAACATCGGCGTCCCCCCGGCGAAGTGGAAGGGCGTGTCCCAGCCCGCATCGTCCGACGTCGTCGCTGCGCTCACGGCGTCGGCGAACCCCGAGAAGTCGATCGGCATCCTCGGGACCGAGATCTACGACAAGAACAGGAGCACGCTGACGCTCCTCGCGTACCAAGCGTACAAACAGAAGCACGCGTACTGGCCCGACTCGTCGCCGACGTCGTTCGACAAGCAGCCGCTGCGCGATGGGCACTACCTGCCGTGGTCGCCGACGGTCTACCTCACCGCCGTCGACAGCATGAACGTGCCGACGAACGCGAACGTGAAGTACCTCACGGATCTCATTCTCGGAAAGCCGACGACGCCTGCGTTCGAATCCGACGGGCTCGACTCGGTCGTCAAGGTGGGCCTGACACCGGACTGCGCGATGAAAGTGTCGCGCACGTTCGACGGCGGCGATCTCTCGCTCTACTCGCCCGCGCAACCTTGCGGCTGCTACTTCGAGTCGAAGGTTCCGATGGGCATGGCGCCGGCGGGCTGCATGACGTGCGTCGACGACACCACCTGCGGCACGGGCAAATGTCGCCACGGCTACTGCGAGGCGCGGTGATGAAACCCTTCCACATGGTCTCGGCGCTCGCGCTCGCCGCATGCCTCGGCACGGCCGTCATCGCCGCAGGTTGCGACAGCAGCAGCAGCGACACGCCGCACGATCCCGCGAAAGACTCCGGCCCCGCCGACACGAGCACGACGGGCGACGGCGCCGGCATGGGCGACGGTGGCGTCATCGGCGACGGCGGCACGACCGACTCCGGCCCGCCCTCTTGCTACACGAACCCGCAGAACCATTTCGAGATCATCAACGCGTGCACCGACGCGCAGGCGTTCGACAAGAAGCCGAGCCTGCCGCTCCTTCTTCCGGACGGAGCCTTGCCGCCGCTGCCCTGATAGCCTCCGCGCATGCGTCTACGCTCGCTCGCCAAAGTCGCTGCGCTCGTCGCAGTAGCCCCGGCTTGGGCGGCGCGCGTGGAAGCGCAGGACGCACCCGCGAGCACGCTCACGCCCACGAGCACGCCCACGAGCACGCTCACGCCCACGCCTCCCGTCGTCCTCTCCGGCTTCGTTCAAACCGACTGGGTCGTCTCGCGCCAATCGTCGCAGAACGAAATCGGCCCGACCGGCGCGCCGCTCAACGAGAATCGCTTCACGCTCCGCCGCGGCCACCTCCGCGCCGACGCGGAGCAAGGGATGATCCTCGGCTCGCTCGAGATCGACGCGAACACGATCAACGGACCGCAGCTCCGCCCGATCGACGCCGAGGCATCGATCCGCTGGCCGCCACGCGCGCCGGGCGAGAGCGCGTGGGCGATGGCGACGATCGGTCTCTTCAAGACGCCGTTCGGCTTCGAGGTCCTCGAGGCCGACAACCGCCGACCGTTCCTCGAACGCAGCACCGTCATTCGCGCGCTCTTCCCCGGCGAGTACGATCTCGGGCTGCGCTTGAAAGGCGGCTGGCGCTTCCTCGACTACCAGCTCGGTCTGATGAACGGCGATCCGATCGGCGAGCGTCAGTTTCCCGGACGCGATCCGAACACGAGCAAAGACATCGTCGGCCGCGTCGGCGTCGACACGCACCCGGCGTCGCGCGTGCGCGTGCTCGCAGGTTTCTCGTGGGTAAGCGGGATGGGGTTTCACAAGGGATCGCCGAGCACGAAGGACGTGCTCGTGTGGCGCGACGCGAACCTCAACGGGATCGTCGACGCGACCGAGATCCAAGTGATCCCGGGATCGGCCGCGACGCCCTCGCAGAGCTTCAAGCGGCACGCGGTCGGCGGCGACGTGCGCGTCCTCGTCGACGTGCCTTGGGCCGGTGAGCTCGCGCTTCGCGGCGAATTCGTCTGGGCGACGAACCTCGATCGCGCGATCCAGCCGTCGGATCCGGTCGCCGCCGGGCACGATCAGCGACAGCGCGGTTGGTACGTCGGCTTCACGCAGATGATCGGACCGCACGCCCAAGTCGGCCTCCGTTACGACCGCTACGAGCCCGACGCCGACGCGAGCTCGCGCGTTGCGGGGACGCTCATCCCGAGCGACTCGTCGTACACGACGCTCGCGTTCATCGCGGCGGCGCGCTTGGCGAAGGCGCGGCTCGTCCTCGAGTACGACAAGAACAAGAACCCGCTCGGCCGCGGGACGAACGGGCTGCCGACGACGCTCAAGGACGACACGCTGACGTTGCGCGGCGAGGTGTCGTTTTGATGCGCGCGCCGATCGCGGTCGCGATCGTCGCGGCGTGTGCGCTCGCGTCGTGCGAAGGGACGCGTGCCGATCGCGGGCTCGACGCGTCGCTCGTGGTTCACGGCGCGACCTTCCATCGCGGCGCGATGCCGTCGGACGGTGCGGGTCCCGCGGTCGGCGTCGCGACGCCGTTGGTCAGCCACGTGAGCGCAGGCCAGCAAGAGAGCCCGTTCAAAGGCGCGCTCGCACCGGGCGCGACCGCGGCGGCGATCGGCCTCGCGGGCGACGAGGGATTCTGGATCGTCACGACGGGCGCGCCGGATCCGAGCTCGCCGACGTTCCCGAGCTTCGACGCGCCCCTCTCCTTCTCTCCGCGCATGGCACCGGGCGACTACGATCTCGTCGTGCGCGCGGTCGACATGGCCGGCCACTTCGGCGGCGCGAACGTGCAGACGTTCACGATCACGGCGGCGCCGCTCCCGGAGGGAAAGCTGGTCGTCTCGCTCTTCTGGGACACAGAGTCGGACCTCGATCTCCACGTCGTCGATCCGAACGGCGTCGAGGTCTTCAACCGCAACATCAACTCGTGGCAGCTGCCTCCGCCGGGAACGCCCGTCGATCCGACGGCGTGGAAGACCGGCGGCATTCTCGACTTCGATTCGAACGCCGCGTGCGTCATCGACGGACGGCGCCTCGAAGACGTCGTCTGGCAAGCCACGCCGCCGTCGGGTCACTACATCGTCCGTGTCGACACCGCGTCGCTGTGCGACGAGTACGAAGCGCACTTCACGGTCGAAGTACGCCTCGGAGGCGACGTCGTCGCGCGCGCGCACGGCTCGAGCTTCGAGAGCGACACGCAGTTCAGTCACGATCGCGGCGCCGGCGTCCTCGCCGTCGAATTCGACGTCCCATGATCGGGCGCGCCGCGCGACGCGCCTTCGTCGCGGCCACGACCGCATCGCTCGTCGCCACGAGCGCGCGCGCCGACGACGCGCCCACGCCCACGACCGCGCCCGTCGAAGACATCGTCGTCCGCGGCCCACATCGCAAGCGCGACGCGGTCCAAGTCATCATCGCCACCGACCAAGCGCAGCTCGTCCCCGGCACGCAAGGCGACGCGCTCAAGGTCGTCCAGTCGCTCCCCGGGCTGGCGCGCCCGACGTTCGGCACCGGGCAGCTCGTCGTCTGGGGATCCGCGCCGAAGGACACGCGCGTCTACGTCGACGGCGTCGAGATCCCCGCGCTCTACCACGGCTCGGGAGTGCGCTCGACGATTCAGGGCGGCCTCGTCCAAGGGATCCAGCTCGTGCCCGGCGCGTTCGGCGCCGAGTACGGCCGCGGCCTCGGAGGTCTCGTACTCGTGGAAACACGCGCGCTCCGACCGGAAGGCGTTCACGGCATCGTCGCCGTCGATCCTCTCGACGCATCCGCGATGACGAGCGCCGCGTTGTCGCCCGACGCACGCGCCGCGGTCGCCGCGCGATACGGCTACCTCGATCGCGCGCTCGGCGCGGTCTCTTCGCGCGACATCGGCGACGCGTTCCCGATCCCGAGATACCGCGACTACCAGGCGAAGGGGACGCTCGATCTCGGCGCGGGAGAATCGGCGAGCATCGTCTTCCTCGGCTCCGGCGACGATCTCCGGCGCGCGATCCCGTCGCCCGATCCGTCGCGCGTCCGCGCCGAGACGACGAGCTCGACGTTCCACCGTCTGTACGTTCGGTACACGCGCGCGCAAGCGGACGGCGCTGCCGTCGAGGTGACGCCGTTCGTCGGCTACGACACGAGCTCGCTCGAGACGTCGTTCGGCGCGAACCCGACACGCCTCGACGTGAAGTCGACGCGCTACGGGATCCGCGCGTCGCATCGCGTGCGGCTCGTCGACGACGCGCGCGCGTTCCCCGCGGCCCCGCCCGTGAGCTTGACGTTCGCGACGGGCGTCGACGTCCTCGGATCGTTCTCGAAGCTCGGACGCGCCGGCACGCTCACCCTCCCCGCGCGCGAAGGCGACGTCACGTACTTCGGTCAGCCGCCGGGGGACGACTACGCCGTCGACGACTGGAGCGCGCACATCCTCGACGTCGGGCCGTATGTCGCCGCGGAAATCGAAGTCGCGCGCGCGCTCACCGTGACGCCGGGCATCCGCTTCGACGCGTTCCTGATCGAAGGGAGCCGCACGACGCCGCGCGTCGGCACGACGCCGCCGATCGGATTCTCGCGCCTCGAAGGATCCATCGATCCACGCGTCGCGCTGAGTTGGCGCGCCCACCCGCGCGTCACCGTCAACGCCGCCCTCGGCATGTACCACCAGGCGCCGGAGCCCGAGGATCTCAGCGCCGTCTTCGGCACGCCCGCGCTCACGCTCGCACGTGCGCGGCACGCGACGATCGGACAGTCGCTCCGCGTCACGAAGATGCTCACCTTCGACGTCGTCGCGTTTCACAAATCGCTCAGCGACATGCCCGTGCGCACGCGCCTCACGGATCCAAAGCTCGCGCGGACGCTCGTGCAAGACGGCGAAGGGCGTTCGTACGGCGTGCAG
>JAYVXB010000387.1:0-16316 GCA_043785585.1 Deltaproteobacteria bacterium
GAGGCGCACGATCGCTTCCGCGCCCGAGCCGCTCGCGAGGACATCGAACGCGCGAGCGCGCTCGACGAGCGCCGCGGGCAAGTCGCCGCTCTTCAGCGCGGCGAGGAACGCATCGATCGTCGCCTCGTCGCCGCGCGTCGCCTCCGCGAGCCGCGCGAGCGCGAACCCACGCGCCGCGAACGTCGCCTCGTGCTCCGCGAACGCGCGCGCCAAGAGCGCAGGCGTCGCGGCGAGGAGCGCGTCGCGACGAACGTGGACGGAATCGGTACGACGCACGCGGAGAGAGTACGCAGTTCGCGCGGACGCTCAAGCGCGGGGTGCGCCGACGCGTCCCAGCTGGCGCGCGACGGCAAGAACGCTCAGTGCCCGCCGTCCCCCGTGTGCCCCGCGTCCACGCACGCGGTCCCGCTGCACTCCCAGATCGGCCCGCCGGGCGTCGCGATGCAGTCGCATGTCGCCTTGTTGCATCCCGAGCCCCACGAGCACGAGAGGCCGACCTCGCCGTTGCAGCTTCCGCTCGGCGGGCTCGGCGGGCAGGCCGGTGGCGGCGGCGGCGGGCAGGTGCGTATGACCATGCCCCACGCGTTGTTGCGGCAGACGTACTCCGGACCGCATGGCGTTCCGAACGTGCACTCGAGACTGTTGTTCTGGCAGTACGAGCCGAGGGCCGGAGGCGACGGCGGGCACGTCGTCGACGCGTCGAAGCAGCCGAGCTCGCTGCACGCCCACGTGCCGCCGGAGCACGAGCACGTGTTGCATCCGTCGGGAGCGGGGCAGCTGGTGGTCGAGCTGCATCCGGGGAGCGGCTTGCACGTCCCGCCGTCGCCGCTCCCGCCGCCGTCATCGCCCCCGCCGTCGTCGTTGTGGACGCCGTCGAACGTCCTGCCGCCGCACGCACCGAGGAGCATCGCCACCGACGCCACCGCGATCGACCACGCCATCCTCTTCATGCCGCCGTCTGCTGCGAACCTCGTGCCGCGTCGATGCATCGAGAAATCGGCTGCATTCGCGATCGCCGCGTGTGCCAGGTGGCACGCGCGCCCGCGCTCGATGTCGTGACGTCGGTCACGGCCATCGTCACGCCACGAACCCCTCCGCCTTGCTCGGATCGACGCCGTCGAGGCTCCAGTTGATCGACGCCGGCACCTCGAGCCCGATCGCCTCGGGCTTCGGGAACTTCAACCCGCACGCAACCACCGCCGGCTTGATGTCGTCGATGAAGTCCTGCATCACGAGCCCGGAGACGCGCTTCTTCAGCCCGGCCTCGATCGCGTACTTGTTCCCGTCGGTCGCAGGGCGCCCGAACGACAGCATCCCCTGCTTGAACCACTTGTCGAAGAAGCGCTGCTTCACCTCGTCGAAGTCGCCGCTCCTGCAAAGCTCGACGACGATCCGCTCGCCGAGCCCCTGGTGCCCCGCTTCTTCTTTGATGATCTTCACGATCGCTTCGCGGTACGGCAAAAATGCGCAGCCCTCGTACTCCTTCAGCTGCCAGAAGCCGCCGCGGTCGTAGAGAAACTGAGCCATCGCCAGCTCGAACCAGCTCTGCGCGAACTCGATCGGCTTCTTCGACAAGCGCGCGTTGACGTTCGGCTCGACGCTCTCGCCGGTGAAGTCCTTGAACATGCGCACCACGACCTCGTAGTGCTCCATCTCTTCGCGGATGTGCCAGCTCATGAACTTGAGCCATTTGAGCTCGGGCACGTACTGCAGCCCGTAGCCGAACATCTGCGCCGCCGCGAGCTCGCGGTACGCCTGGCTCTCCATCATCTGCGAGAGGGTCGCGATCATCTTCGCGTCCATCTCTTCCTTCTTCGCGAACGTCTTCATTTCCGTGCTTCGATCCCTTCCATGACCTCGGTCATGATCATGTCGGCGAGCTTCTCGAAGAGCTGCTCGCCTTCCTTCTCCGTCGCCTCGGCCGGCGCACCCGTGTACGCGCGATCCATTCCCATCTCGCGAAACCTCGACCGTCCCGCTTTGATCTCGCTCGACAAGCTCACGTCCATCGCAGGCAGCCCGGCGAACTCGTCGCGCACGCCGGTCCCCGCCGCGAGCGCGAGCGACGTCTCGTAGCGACCCGCGTGGCAGTTCCCCTTCTTGAACTCGTCGGACAGCGTTCGCGCCCAGCGCTTCGTCAGCGGGCACGCGACCGACGCCGCGCCCTTGGGTGCCTTCGCGATCGCCGCGCGCACCGCCGCATCTTGCGCCGGCTCGAGGTGGTTGTTCACGAGGCACACGTGCGTCCATCCGTCGGCGAGGAGGCGCTCGACGATCTGCGCGAGGAACGCGGTGAGCGCCTCGGCCGGAACGCCGTACGCGCCGGGAAATCCCGAAGCGAAATCGGTGACGCCGTACGGAACGGAGGGCGCGATGTAGACGTCGATGTTCTTCTCCACGAGCTTGCGCGCCGCTTTGATCGCGGCCACCTCGCTTATGGTGGTGTCGATCGAGATCGGCAAGTGGGGACCGTGCGGCTCGACGCATCCGAGCGGGACGAGCACCGCCGTCGGCCCGTTCGCGACGATCTCTTTCACGTCGTCCGTCGTCAGGCTCGACAGGAGAGGAATCCACGCTGCCGGATGTCGCGACGTCGTCATGCCTCGCCTCCCCCACCTTTTTGTACGGCTTGGTTGGCGCGCTCGACCTCGCGCGCACGGAGCGCACGACGGTCGACCTTGCCGCGATCGTTCTTCGGAAGATCGTCGACGAGCTCGACGGTGCGCGGATACTTGTGCATCGCGAGGCGCGTCTTGACGTGATCTTGCAGCTCGCGCGCGAGAAGGACGAGATCGCACGTGACGCCGCCGCGCAAGACGACGAACGCCTTCGGCTTGGTGAGCCCATCGTCGTCCTCGACGCCGATGACCGCCGCGAGCGCGACCGAGCTGTGGCGCATCAAGCAGTCCTCGACCTCGACCGGCGCGACCCACTGCCCGCCGACCTTCAAGAGCTCGTCGGCCCTACCTGCAAAGTACAAGTACCCGTCGTCGTCGATGCGAAACAGATCGCCCGTCCGGCACCAATGGCCGTGGAACGTGCGCCAGCTCTTGTCGCGATCGAGCCAATAGCCCTGGCTCACGCTGTCGCCCTTCACCCAAAGGATGCCGATCTCGCCGGGCGCGCACGCGGGAGCGCCGGCGCCGTCCGCGTCCTCGGGCAAGATGCGAAGCTCGTAGCCCTCGACGGCCTTGCCGAGCGATCCGGGCTTGATGTCAAAGGGGCGGTTCGACGCGTAGATGTGGAACATCTCGGCCGAGCCGATGCCGTCGTAGACGTCGCTGCCGAAGCGATCGAGCCAACGACGAAGGAGCGGCTCGGGGAGCGCTTCGCCGGCGGAGAGCGAGAAGCGGATGCAGGAGAGATCGAGGCCGGGCTTTCCGCTCGCGCGGAGCGACTCGTCGTGATCGAGGAGCTTGCCGAGCATCGTCGGGACGTTCGTGACGACGGTGGGCCGGTACATCTCGATCGCGGCGACGAGCGACTCGGGCGTCGGGCGTTCGCTGAAGAGGCCGACGGTGGCGCCGACCGCGAAGGGGAACATCAAGTTCGTTCCGGTCGCGTAACCGAAGAAGAGTCGCGGGACGCTGACGGTGACGTCGTCGCGTGCGTAGCCGATGGTGCGCTTGGCGTAGACCTCGGTGTTGAAGGCGAAGTCGCGGTGCGTGTGCACGTTCGCCTTCGGCTCGCCGGTCGAGCCGCTCGTGAAGAGCCAGATCGCGGGCTCGTCGCGGTGCGTCTCGGGGAGCGCGCGCGACGCGTCGGCGCCTGAGAGATCCGGAGCGAGCTCGCGGAAGCGCGCGTCGGTCGCTGCGAATCCCGCCGAGAAGACGCACGCGCCGTCGGTGTCGCCGCCCGTCGCGACGTCGGGCACGCTCCACACGCGCCGCACCTCACGACCGCGCGGCGGGTCGCCTTTGGCACGTTCGGCGAACGCCGCGTGAAGCTGCTCGGCGATGCTCGGCACCGTCACGACCGCGGTCGCGCGCGTGTACTCGACCAAGTAGAGGACGTGCTCGATCCCGGTGTGCGGATTCCCCATCGCGACGACGGCGCCCGCCGCGAGCGCGCCGAAGAACGTCCACGCGAACGGCGGCGTATCCGGGAGCACGATGAGCACGCGCTCGCCGCGTCGCACGTCCGCGTCCGCGAGCGCCGCCGCGAACCGTCGCGTACGATCCGCGATCAGCTCGTACGAGTAGCCGCGCGCGCCATACCGAAGCGCGACCTTCGCGCCGAGCCGCTCGGCCGGGGCCAAGCGATCGAAGAGATAGTATTGCGCGAGATTGAAGCGCTCGGGGAAGACGGGCCGTTCGCCAGTCACATGGACCTCCGGAGAAGTCCCCCGAAGGTACTCTCCCGCGACCCCGCGATCTACGTGCGAGGTCGCGATCGCCCGCTATTTCGGGGGCGGCGGCGGATGCGGCGGCTCGGGCGGCAGCGTGTCGTCGGTAACGCACGACGACAGATCGAAGAAGAGGAACTCGAGCGCCTTTTCTTGCGCGGTGAGATCGCGGATCTGGCACGTCGTCGGCACCGTCGTCGCGTCGCTCGTACTCCCCGAGACGTGGATGTCGCTGAAGACCGCCTTGCCGCAATACGAAGCGCCCGCGTCGGGGCCCGCGTCCGGTCCCGGCGGCACGCCGCCGATCGGCGTGTTGAACGTGAAGTACTTATCGGCCTCTGGCGGGTTCGTGTAGATCCAGCGCTGCGCGCCAGGCTTCACCGTGCCCACGCTATTGCGCACATCATTCGCGTTGAGCGGGATGTCGGTCCCGCCCACGATCGCGCCGACCGCGACGAGCCATTTCACGAACGCCTGACCCTTGGGGAACGTCGTGTCGACGTGGAACGGCGCCGAGTTGTTCGCGCCGGTCCAATTCGCCGTGTTGGCGAAGTCCATCGGACCGTTCTTGAACCACGTGTAGTGGTAGTGCGTCGCGAAGACCTTGCCGCCTTCGTTGATCCAGTCGTGCATCGGAACTTTGTCCGGCTTCGTCTGGTTGTTCTCGCTGCACTCGCACGACAAGAGCGCGATGTCGTATTTCTCGAGCGCGCTCTTCTGCGTCCAGAGCGGGCACGTCGCTCCCGTGCAGTCGCCGGCGCCGCCACCCTGCACGTCGCCGCCGCCGACGCCTTTGTAGACGTGCATGCGTCCGGTGCCGCCCGGCGCGGTGAACTCGGACGCGTCGATGCCGATGCGTCGGAAGAGGCACGCGAGCGGATCGCATCCGCCGGTGAGCACCGCCATCTGCGGCATGTCGCCTTCCGTCTTGTTGCGCGGGAGGCGAGAGAGGGTGTTCGGGATCGGCGTGTCGGCACAGTCCGTCGTCGACTGGATGAAGATCTCGCGGCGCCACTTTCCGACTTGGAAGACGACGGGGATCTGCGCGCCGGTCGGGACGTTCTTGAGCGTGAACGATCCGGTTTCGTCGGAGAGCGTCGCGGTGACGATGTCGCCGATGTTCGCGTCGCACGTGTTGCACGAGCTCGTGCCGGGCGTGATCGGTGGAAGCTTCCCCATCGGATCGGTGGGGACGTAGACGACGATGTTGTAGAGCGGCTGCTTGCCCGCGGGATCGAAAACCCTGCCGCTGATGCTGGTCGTGCTGGGCGCACCGTCCTTGGCCGGACAGCTCTTGTTGACCATGCACTGCAAGCCGCGGCACGGAGGCGCGGTATCGCCGCCGCCACCGCCGTCGCCACAGCTCTGCCCGAAACACGAGCTGTCCGAGCTGCCGCCGCCGTCGTCGCCGCCGGTTCCGTCGCCGAGGCCGCCGTCGTCGCCGGTCGTCGGATGGAACACCGAACCATCGTCCGCGTTGCCGCAGCCACTCGCCTGCATCGCAGCCACGGCACACACCACGACCCCCGAGAGAACGAATCCGCGTCTACGCATAGAGGACACCTCTCGTAGACGAAAATGGCTGAACGCACGCCGACCCGCCATAAATATTCGCGCGAGACACGAATATTCCATTCTGCATGGACGGCACCTCCCTACAGTGTCAGCTCTTCACTCCTTGCCGCACGAGTACGCGCCGACGAAAATCGCGGCGCGCATGCAGCGGATGTCGATACTCCCGCCCGCCGTCGCGTAGAGAAACGTCTGCGCGATCGGGCTGCGATCTTCGCGCGTCATCGACGCGCCTCCGACGCCGCACTTTTTCTCTTTGCACGCGACGTCGGCCGCGGCCTTTCGAACGTCGGCGTTGTCGGAGAACACGTTGTACGCGCCCGTGCCCGACACGACGATGCACAGCACGAGGAAGGCGACGCTCGCCGCGCGCTTCATCTCAGTTGGCCCCGGTGACGGCCGTGCACGCTTCGAGCTTGCCCGGATCCGCCGCGACCTTCACGTCCCAATCGGCCACCGCGTGCTCTTGCGGCACCGTCACCGACACCGACGCGCTCATCGGTCCGCGGTTGCCGGCGAGATCGTACGGACGCACCGCGTACGTGTAGCTCTCGCCGCCGATGACGCGCGGATCTTCGAAGCGCGCGGTCGCGCCGCGAACGCTCGCGTAGTGCGTCATGATGCCCGTGCGCGGGGGCGACTCGGACGAATGCCCGCTCGCGCGCATGACTTGGTAGCCGTACATCTGCTCGTTGTCGGTCGCGGCCTTCCACCTCACGAGCACGCGGCCGTCTTTGTATTCTGCCGAGGGCTGCGCGCCTCCCGCGGCCCACGCGGGCGCGATCGTGTCGTCGCTCTCCGGTGCTTGACCGAGTTTTTTCGGCCAGAGCGTGCAGTCGACGCGACGAAAGTTTTCGTCGAGCGCCTTGCAGACGTTGCCGTAGACGCAGCGGACGACTTTGTCTTCGTCGCCGCGCTGCCACTTCTTCGGGAGATCGGGATCGGCGAGCAGCGCGCGCGCCATTCCGATCATGTCGCCTTGCCCGCGCGCGAGGACCTGCTCGGCGAGCTCGCGCGTGCCGATCTTTCCCGCAGCGACGATCGGCGTCGCGAGCCCGGCCGCGCGCACGAACGCGCGAACCGCGTCCGGCATGTGAAGGTTCGCGCCGTCGGGGTAGTTCGATCCGGGCATGCAGCGATCGCCGGAGTAACCGGTGTACGGATAGAGCGGCTCGCCGGGGATCGCGCGCGCGTCCTCGAACTTTCCGCCCGCGGACAGAGAGACGTAGTCGACACCGGCCCGAACGAGACGCACGGCGATGGGGCCTGCATCGACGACCGTGTACCCGTTGCGGATGCACTCCTCGCCGAGGAAGCGCACGCCGACGGGAAAGTCTTCGCCGACCATCTTTCGAACGCGCTCGACGACGCGCACCGGGAGGCGGAGGCGGTTCTCGAGCGTCCCGCCGTACGCGTCACGACGCGGGTTCAACCGCGAGAGAAACGAGCTCAGCGTATAGGCGTGCGCCATGTGGAGCTCGACGCCGTCGAAGCCGCACTCGCGCGCGCGCACGGCCGCGTGGCCGTACGCATCGACGATGTCCTCGATGTCTTGCGGCGAGAGCATGTCGACGGTCTGCCGCCAGCCGGAGCGCGAGATCTTCAGGAAGTGGATGATCTGAGGAACGACCGTGCCGGGGCCAGCGGCGTGGCAGCGCGCGGCGAGGTCCGTGAGCCCCGGCTTGAACTCGTCGGACGAAATGCGAAGGAGCGGGCCGCTCTTCGATTGGTGCACGGCCATCGCCTCGATGACGATCATCCCCGCGCCGCCCTTCGCGAAGCGGACGTAGCGCGCGCGGATGTCGTCGTTGACGACGCCGTCTTCGCCCGAGAGGCGCGTCACCATCGCGGGGAGGACGACGCGGTTCGGAAGCGTCATCGTGCGGATGGAGAGCGGCGTGAAGAGCGTGCTGGTCGTGGTCATGATGCGATGGCTTCCTTCGCCTGTTTCGCGAGCGCCGATCCGAGGATGAGCTTCTGAATCTCGCTGGTGCCTTCGTAGATGCGGAGCGGACGGATCTCGCGGTAGAGGCGCTCAACGACGCTCCCGTCGACGACACCGAGGCCGCCGTGGAGCTGGACGGCCTGGTCGATGATCCGTTGCGCGGCTTCGGTCGCGTAGAGCTTGGCCATCGCGACGGCGGACGCGGGCGACGTCGTCACCCCGGCGATGGCGTCGGTCCCTGCGCCGTCTTTGAGCCACGCGGCGCGCGCGACGAGGAGGCGCGCGGCGTCGAGCTCGGTCGACATCTCGGCGAGCGTCGCTTGGGTGAGTTGAAAATCGGCGAGCGCCTGTCCGAACTGTTGGCGACGCGCGACGTGCGCGAGCGTCTCGTCGAGCGCGCGCTGCGCCATGCCGATCGCGGCCGCGCCGACCGACGTGCGAAAGACGTCGAGCGTCCCGAGCGCGAGGCGCATTCCCTTGCCGACCTCGCCGACCAGCGCATCGGCAGGGACGCGGCACGCGCGCATGACGAGACGGCCGAGCGGGTGATCGCCGCTCGTCTTGATCGGCTCGAGCGCGAGGCCGGGCGCGTTCGCCTCCACGAAGAACGCGCTGATGCCGCGCTTGCCGGCGGACGGATCGGCGTTCGCGAAGACGACGAAGGCGTGGGCGATCCCGACGTTCGAGATGAAGATTTTTTCGCCGTCGAGGATCCACGCGTCGCCATCGCGCCGCGCGGTCGCGCGCATCGACGCGACGTCGCTTCCGGCCTCCGGCTCGGTGAGCGCGAAGCCGCCGACACGCTCGCCCGCGCGCATCGCACGAAGGACCTCTTCGCGGCGCGCGAACGACGGCGTAGCGACGAGAGCGTGCGCGCCGAGGCCTTGCACGGCGAAGATCCCGTCGGCAAGCGGCGACACGTACCCGAGCGCCTCGCGCGCGACGCACAGCGATCGCACGTCGACGCGCGCACCGTCCTTCGGCACAACGAGCTCCGCGAAGCCCTCGCGCCCGAGCCACGGCACCACGTTCGCCGCGACGTGAAGCTCGCCTCCCTGATCCGCGCACGGGAGCGCCGCCTCGAGCTTCGCCGCGAGCGCGTGGTGCGCGGCGTCGAAGAACACCGGCAGCTCGCTGTGCGATCGGGTGATCACGATTTCTTCGGCTCCCGCGCGACGAAATCCGCGCTCGCGCCGGCGAACCGAATCGGACGCTTTTCCTGCCACGCATCGAACGCCGAACGAAAATCCGGATGCATCATGCAGATGGCCTGCGCCTGCGCTTCCGCTTCGATCGCCTGATCGAGCGTCATCGCGTGCTCGCTCTCGAGCATCTGCTTCGTCATCGCGTGCGCGAACGCCGGGCCCGACGCGAGCTTCTCGGCGAGGGCGCGCGCGACAAGCACGCACTCCGCATGCGGGACGACCTTGTTCACGAGGCCGATCCGCAGCGCTTCGTGCGCGTCGATCTTCTCGCCGAGGAACAAGAGCTCGCTCGCGCGACCGAGGCCGACGACGCGCGGGAGGAGATACGCCGCGCCCATGTCCGCGCCGCACAGCCCGACCTGCGGAAAGATGAAGCCGAACTTCGCCGTGTCGCTCGCGATTCGGAAATCGCACGCGAGCGCGATCACCGCACCGGCGCCGACGGCCACGCCGTTCACCGCGGCGACGATCGGTCGACGAAGCTTTCGCAAGCTCGCGATGAGCGCGCCGGTGACGCGCGTGAAGTCGACCATCCCCTTCATGTCGCGCGAGAAGAGCTCGCCGATGATGTCCTCGACGTCGCCGCCCGAACAGAACGCGCGCCCTTCCCCGGTGAGCAGCACGCTGCGAATCTCGTCGTGCGATCCCATCGCGTCGAGGACCTGACGCAGCTCTTCGTAGACTTCGAACGTCAGCGAGTTGAGGCGCTCCGGACGCGCGAGCGTGATCGTCGCGACGCCTCCGGCGAGCTCGTAGCGAAACGTCCGCGGCGCGATCGGTGAGGGCATCGTCGTCTGTCGCTCCTCAGCTGCCGAGCACGCCCCGACGCACCGCGGGCGTTCCGTCCTTCAGCTCTTTGCCCATCAACGAGTCGCGCAGCTTGCCGAGCAAGCGCCGGAGCTCGCGGCGATCGTTGGTCTCGAGACCCGCGAGGAGCTCGGTGATGTACGCCGAGTGTGTCGGCATCAGCGACGTGATGAGCTCGCGTCCCTTGGGCGTGAGGTACACGCGCGACAGGCGGCGATCGGTCGGATCCGCGCGCCGCTCGACGACGACGTCACGCTCCGCGCGATCGACGAGCCCCGTCAGGTTCCCCGCCGTCACGAGCATGCGACGCGAGAGCTGCGCGAGCGTCTGCCCATCTTCGCGCTCGAGGTTCGCGAGCAAGTCGAAGCGCGGCATCGTGCAGTCGTCCGACAGACGACGACGCACCTCGGAGAGCATCAAGTTGTGGCTCTCGAGCAAGCGCACCCAGAGGCTCACGTTCATCGCGCCGACGTCGGACGCCGCCGTGAACCGTGACGAGGAAGGCGCTTCGCTCGGGCGCCCGTTGCGTACGCTCCCCTTGCTCACGAGTTCACCTCGGGGAGCACCGCGACGCCTTCGATCTCGACGAGCGCGCCCGGCTCGAGGAGCCCGGCGACCTTCACGAGGCTCATCGCGGGGTAGTGCTTCCCCATCTGCGCGCGCCACCCTTCGCCGATCGCGCGCGTCGCGGCGCGGTACTGATCGAGATCGGTCACGAACGCGAGCAGCTTCACGAGGTGCTCGGTGCCGCCGCCCGCCTCACGCACGACGGAGATGACGTTCGCGAGCGCTTGGAGAAACTGCGTCGCGAAATCGGGCGAGACGATGTGCGCGTCCTTGTCCCAAGCGATCTGGCCCGAGATGAAGAGGTGGCGTCCGCCTGCCGGCGCGACGATGCCGTTCGCGTAGCCGCGCGGCTTGGGGAAATTCAGGGGAGTCACGGTCTTGGTCATCGGTTCACCGTCTTCATCGCATCGTTTGCGCGCCATCGATCGCGATGGCTTGTCCGTTCACTCCGCGCGCGTCGTCGGCGCACAGCATCGCGACGACGTGCGCCACCTCGTCGGTCCCGAAGAGCCGACGTTGCGGCGAGAGATCTTCGAGCGCGCCACGCGCCTGCTCGGGCGTGCGGCCCGTGCGTGATGCGATGTTGGCGATGGTGCGCTCGGTCATCTCGGTGTCGAGGAAGCCGGGGCACACCGCGTTGACCGTGACGCCGGTCTTCGCGACCTCGACCGCGAGCGCGCGCGTGAGCCCGACGAGCGCGTGCTTCGACGCGCAATACGCCGCCGTGTACGCATAGCCGGTGAGGCCCGCGTTCGACGACACGTGCACGACGCGCCCCCAACCGGTCTTCATCATCTCGGGGAGGATCGCGCGTGCGATCCGGAACGGAGCGGTCACGTTGATCGCCATCGTGCGATCCCAGAGAGCGTCGTCGGTCGCGGCGAGCGACGCGCCGATCGCGATGCCGGCGTTCTGCACGAGGATCTGCACCGGGCCGAGCTCGTGGTGGAGCCGCGCGAGCGCGAGGGTCGTCGCGTCTGCATCGGTCACGTCGGCCTGGAGCGCGAGCCCGCCGATTTCGTGAGCGACGCGGTCGAGCGCCTCGACGTCGCGGCCCATGACGGCGACGCGCGCACCTCCGGCCGCGAGCTTCCGCGCGATGGCCGCGCCGAGCCCCTTGCCACCTCCTGTAACGAGCGCGAGTCGAGCCACTGTCGACTATTTATACCTAAAGGACTGCCGAGGCTACAGCGACGTCGCTCATGTCGTACCTTTCGCGCCTTTCGCGTCTCGCTCGCCTTTCGCGTCTCGCTCGCCGCTCGCGCCTCGCCCAATCCTGTCGGAAACCGCCCACCATGCGTCGTCCGACGGGACTTCCTCGATGACGATGGCG
Source organism: Deltaproteobacteria bacterium (assembly GCA_043785585.1). Classification (GTDB taxonomy): domain Bacteria; phylum Myxococcota_A; class Polyangia; order Polyangiales; family Polyangiaceae; genus JBBQXV01. Next base: position 11,775 of record JAYVXB010000387.1, read on the forward strand.
TCGACGCCGGCGTCGTCCATGTCGTGGAGCGCCGCATAGAAGCCGCGCGCGTAGCCGGCGGCGTCGCGCGGGAGGTTGCGAACGAGGACCTTGCCGTTCTTTGCGAGCTCGCGGGTCAAGTCGGAGACGCGCTCGCTGTGGACGACGAGGCCGACGCGCGCGCCCGATGCGGCGAGGCCGCACGCGGACTGTTGCGCTTCGGCCCACGTGCCGGCGACGATCAAGCGCGCGCGGGGCGCGTAGTGACGCGCGTCCATTCCGGGGGACGGACGCGCGCCGTCGGAGGTCGCGACCGTGGTGCCGAGGACGACGCTCGCCTCCACGGCGCGGAGCGCCTCGAGCCCGATCGGCCCGGGGCGCAACACGATCGCGACGTCGGCGCGCACGTCGACGACGGTCGACTCGATCCCGCGATCACACGCGCCACCGTCGAGCACGAGATCCACGGCGTCGCCGAGGGACTTCACGACGTGCGCCGCCGTCGTCGGGGACACTTCCTGGTAGCGGTTCGCGCTCGGCGCCGCGATGGCCTCGCCGAGCGCCGCGATGAGCGCGCGCGCGATCGCGTTCGCGGGCGCACGGACCGCGATCGAGTCGCCTCCGCCGGCGAGCTCCGCCGGAACGTGCCCCGCGCGCGGGACGACGAGCGTGAGCGGTCCCGGCCAGAACGCTTTCGCGAGACGCGACGCGCGATCGCTCCACGTCGCCGCGACCTGCCGCGCTCCCCTTTCGCCGTCGACGTGCGCGATCAGCGGATGATTCGCCGGACGCCCCTTCGCCGCGAAGACCTTGGCGAGCGCCCGCACGTCGAGCGCGCGCGCGCCGAGGCCGTAGACGGTCTCCGTCGGAAACGCGACGAGGCCGCCCGCGCGGAGAATCGCAGCGGCCTCGGCGACGACGGCCGCATCGGGCGCGAGCGGATCCACCCGAGCGACGCGGGCCCCTGGGGCACGAGTGGAGGTGCGATCCGTCATTGACCCGCGCATCCGTAGCACTCCGGCGACTTTGCGCTTGCAATGCGCCCCTGAGGTGGATGACGCTCCGCGCTCATGCCGACCCTTCTCTCGTCACGGTCCCTCTCCCGCGCGCTCCTCGCGTGCGCTGCCATCACGCCGTTCGCCATCACCGTCGCCTGCGGCGGCGACAAGCCGAAGATCGACACGCCGCCCACGCCGAGCGCGACGGCGACGGACAGCGCCACCGCTGCGATGCCGACGGACTCGGGCTCCGCGCCCACGCCGCCGGCGAGCGCCGAGCCTCCGCCCGTCGAGAAGAAATCGAAGAAGGCCGACAAGAAGCAGGATCCCTCGTGGGCCGCTTGCCACAAGGACTACAAGCCGGGCGGCAAGAACCTCGACGCCGACGTCAGCAAGCTCGCGAAGATGTGCGAGAAGGCCACGGGCATGAAGCTCGTCGGCAAGACGCTCCACGGCAAGCAAGACGCCGAGGGCGCGCCGCAGACGTACCCGCTCAAGGCCGCCGCGGGGAAGTGCTACCGCGTGTTCGCTGAGTCCGAGGCGACCATCAAGGATCTCGATCTCGCGATCAAAGACTCGAACGGCGACATCGCCGGCGAGGACACGACCGACGACCCCAGCCCGATCGTCCTCGAGGACGGCGCGGTGTGCTTCAAGGAAGCGGACGACGCGTCCATCATCCTCTCCGTCGGCATGGGCAAGGGCAAGTACGCGATCCAAATCTGGAGCGACTAGTCACGTCAGGGGGAGCGCAGCCGCTCCCCCCGAACCCCCCACCCAGTCCCAAGAGCGGCTCGGCTCACTGCTTTTTGCAGCTCACGATCGCGGCGGTCAGATCGCCCTTCACGTCGAGGTAGGCGACGAACGCCTTGTCGCCGGCGATGTCGACGACGCGCGCTTCGCTGATGTTCACGTCGCCGTTCGTGACGTCGAAGACGTCGGACGTGCGCTGCATCAGCTCGGGACCGAGGAGCGCGATGCGGACGCGGCGCTTCGGCGATTTGCCGTCGATGAACGAGACGAAGATGTTCCCGTCCTCGCGCGCGGCGAGGCTCGGCCAATCGCGCGAGCCTTCGGTCGGCGGCGCGGTGTCCTTCAGCGTGATCTTCTCCGGCTTCGCAGGCGCGCCGTTGCCCATGAACGTCGACATGAACAAGTCGGTCTTGTTCCACTCGGGCACCGCGAGGAACACGCGCTCCGCCTCGTGCGTCATCGACGGGAGCCCCGCGCCTGCCGGGAGCCCCATCGGCCACGGCCCGCCCGCGCGCGACATGTCGTCGTTGCGTCGCGCGAACACGAGCCCGCCGCCGTCGCGCGACACCATCATGTAGCCGGCCGTCCCGGCGTTCACGCTCACCGGCGTGATGAAGTGATCGAGCGTGCCGTATTTCTTGTCCTTGCTCGGCTTGGCGATGCGCTTGTCGACGATCGGATCTTTGACTTTGCCTTTGCCGGGGATCGTATCGATCGTCCACTCGAAGCGAAGGTCGTGGTTGTCGTCTTTGCCGTCGCGCTTCACCTCCGTATAGAGCACCCAGCTGATCTCGCCGTTCGAGAACGTGCGGCAATCGCGGACATCCATCACCTGGTCGCCGAGCTTCGCGACGTCGTCTTCGGTCGGCTCGTAGAAGTTGAGCGCCGAGTCGTCCGACACGATCGGCTCGACGTCCGCCGGACCGCAGCGAAGGTAGCGCGCCGCGTTCTTGTCCTTCGAGTTGTCGATGAAGTCCATGCCGACGCGCATCTTCTGGCCCTTGAAGCCGAGCGGCGTCACGCGATGGATGCCGCGCGCGGTGGTCGCGTCCTTCGGCGGCTCCTGGCCCTTCACGTGGCTCCAGTCGACGTCGGCCTGGTTCGCCTTGCCCGCGGTGTCGATGACGATGACCTTGGGCGTACCGCCCGTCGCGTACCCGATCGCGGCGGTGTTGCCGGGGAGGAAGACGACGGTGAGCCCCGTGTCGCCGCGCACCCCGTGGTCGACGACGGTCGTCGAGTCGATCGTGCACGGCGGCTGCGGCTTCGGCGCTTCGACGGACGCGCTCGGCGTCGCGCTGCCGCTCGCCATCGCGGACGACGGCGGAGCGAGCGTCCCCGCGCTGGACGATGGCGAAGTCTTCGACGGATCGGGCTTCGCGTTGTCGGGGCAGCCTGCCAAGAGGAGCGGTGCACCGAGCAAGAGACCGAACCCCGACGCGACGAGCGAAGGTGAGTGACGATGGATCATCGAATGAATCTCCGGTGTGAGTGCAGCGGGCCCGCAGGCTAGCATGAGGTTTGGGGGGACTTCACATGCCGGACATGCTCGTCTTCGGATACGTCGCCGCCGCGCCGTCGGTCACCGACTCGGATCGCATGGCGCAGTTCTCGATCGCGCTCGGCGCGCTCGCGGGGATGGAGATCGCGGTCCTCGAAGCCAAGTCGTACGACGATCTCGCGCGCTCCATTCAGGGACGCGAGATCGACTTCGCGTGGCTCCCACCGATCCCGTTCTTCGCGCTCGAGCGACGCGACGCGGTCGTCCCGCTCGTGAGCAACCTGCGCGACGGCGGCGCGACGTACAACTCGGTCGTGGTCGTGCACGCATCGTCGCTGGCGTATGCGCCGGGCGATCTCGTCGGGCAGCGCGCCGCGTGGGTCGACCCTCGGAGCGCCGCAGGTTACGTGCTTCCGCGGATCGAGCTCGCGGAAGAAGGCGTCGACTTGCGGGCGTTCGCCGCGGAGAAGTTCTTCGGCTCGCACGACGCGGTCGCCGCCGCGGTGCTCGAGAAGCGCGCCGACTTCGGGGCGACGTACGCGGGCTTCGACTCGGAGGGCGCGCTCTTGCGCGGGCCGTGGATGGATCTTCCGAACGGCGAAGAGGGCGTGCGCGTGCTCGCGGCGTTCGGGACGATCCCCGGCGACTGCATCGCGGCGCGCGCGGACATCATCGCGAGCGTTCGCGAGAAGCTGGTCGGAGCGCTCGTGCGCGTGTCGCACGACAAAGCGAACCGCCTCCTCGTTCGCGACGTCTTCGGCGTCGACGAGTTCAAACGCTGGAGCGCGGGAAGCTACGACGGCCTGCGCGAAGCGACGATGACCGCGGCGACGAAAGGCATTCTCGACGGCGACGAAAAAAAGGTCGAGCTATTCGTGGCGTAGCGCGACGATCGGATCGAGCTGCGACGCGCGACGCGCCGGGAAGAAGCCGAACGACACGCCGGTGAACGCGCTGACGACGATCGAGATCGTGAGCGCGGTCGGGTCGAGGTGGAGCGGGAGCTCGAGCCCCTTCGCGAGCGCAGCGATGGCCCCGATGCCGATGACCGCGCCGGCGATTCCGCCCATCGACGCGAGCACCACCGCCTCGACGAGGAACTGCATGCGGATGTCGTTCTCGCGCGCGCCGATCGCCATGCGAATGCCGATCTCGCGCGTACGCTCGGTGACGCTGACGAGCATGATGTTCATGACGCCGATCCCGCCGACCAAGAGACTGATGGCGGCGATGACGACCAGGAGCACGGTGAGCAGGTTGTAGATGGTCGAAAGCGTCGCCTGGAATTCCTTTTGCGAACGGATGGCGAAG